>FR881579.1:0-20052 GCA_000435555.1 Firmicutes bacterium CAG:176 | reverse complement strand
CCTGGCCCGCCGTGCCGGTGACGATGCCCTCCGCCCGGAAGTCGATGGCCGGCGAGGCTACGGCGTTGGCGAAGCCGGTGATGGGCACCAGCGTGCCTGCCCCGGCGTACCGCGCCAGCCGGTGGTACAGCCCCAGCGCCGTCAGCAGCACCGACAGGAACACCAGCGTCACCGAGGTGGCGGAGGCCGCCTCCTGCTGCGTCAACCCCAGCGCCTGCCAGCCGTTGGCGATCAGCTGTCCCACGGCGCAGATCCCGCCGCCGACGACAAAGGCCAGCGCCGTGTCCTTGCCGATGGGTGAGCTGGGCGACAGCTGCCGTACCAGCGCGTCATATTCCTTGGGTGTCACGCCATCACATCCTTTCGCCGGTAATATGTGCCGCTTCCGCCGCGGCTATACTTGTCAAAACCCATGAAAACGGCTATAATAATACGGTGATCTCAGGAAAGGAGGGCGTCAGTTATGTACGACCCTGCCCATCCCTTCGGGCGCAAGGCGGTCCAGCTGGCCGTGATCGACCCGGTGAGCTGCACCGGCTGCGGCTGGTGCGCCATGTTCTGCCCCATGAAGTGCATCGATCTGCGGCCGGACGGCTATTATGAGGTCCGTCAGGACGACTGCATCGGCTGCCGCAGCTGCAAGGTCAACTGCTTTTACGGCGCTGTGACCATACTGCCGCCTCAGGTACGCTGATATGCAGAAAGAAAAAGCCCCTCTCGGGCTCTATATCCACATCCCCTTCTGCCGCCAGAAATGCGCCTACTGCGACTTTTACTCTTTGCCCCGCAGCGAGGAGAAGATGGACGCCTATACCGCCGCCCTGCTGCGCCATATCGAGGAGGTCGCGCCCCGCACTGCTGCCCATCGGGTGGACACGGTGTACTTCGGCGGCGGTACCCCCAGCTATCTGGGACCGGACCGCCTGACAAAGCTGCTGCGGACACTCCGCAAGCGCTGCCCCGTGGCCCGCGACGCCGAGATCACGTTGGAGGCCAACCCGGACTCCGCCTGTGACGTCAAGGCCCTGCGTGCGCTGCGTCGGGCGGGCTTCAACAGGATATCTCTGGGCGTTCAGTCGGCGGATGACGGCCTGCTTCGCGCCATCGGCCGCATCCATACCTTTGCCCAGGTGCAGGAGGCCGTGGCCGCCGTGCGGAAGGCCGGGTTCAAAAACCTCAGTATGGACCTGATCTATGGCCTGCCGGGCCAGACCATGCAGCAGTGGGAGGACACCCTCGCCGCCGTCATCGCCCTGGCCCCGGAGCATATCTCCTGCTACGGCCTGAAGCTGGAACCCGGCACGCCCCTGTATGACCGCCGGGACAGCGAGTGCTTCCCGGACGACGATGCCCAGGCGGATATGTATCTCTACGCCGTCACCGTTTTGGCGCAGAACGGCTATGAACAGTACGAGATATCCAACTTCGCCAAGCCGGGCTTTGCCTCCCGCCACAATTTGAAATACTGGCACATGGAGGAATACGCCGGCTTCGGCCCCGGCGCCCACTCCGACTTCGGCGGTGTGCGCTACGCCTACGTCCGGGACCTGGACAGCTACATAAGTGGTCGCCTGATCCTGTCGGAGTCCGAGTCTGACGCTACGCTGACCCGGGATTATGAGTACGTCATGCTGTCCCTCCGCACGGTGGAGGGCATCGACCGCCGGTATTTCGAGACGACCTACCGCCAGCGGTTCCAGCCCATGGAGGATCTGTTCGTGCAGTATGAGCGCACGGGTCTGGCCGCCCGAACGGAGAACGGTTGGCGCCTGACGCCCCGCGGCTTCCTGGTGTCCAACAGCATCATCGTGGCCCTGGAGGAGGCCCTGGCCGCCCAGAAAATACGCCGGGAGCAGGCCCTGGCCCAGCGGGATTATCGGATAATTTAACTGAAAAAGGCGGCTGTGTGCCGCCTTTTTCCGCTTTCCTCTTGACATTTTTTTAAAACCGTGCTACATTGTCAGCAATATTGAAAGTTGCGATGAAGGGGACAGGCCGTGCCTCATGTCCACGCGAAGAGAGCCGCCGTTTGGTGCAAGGCGGACGGGACAGGGACACCGAACATCACCCCGGAGCATCCGCCTGAAAGCTCGCCGAGTAAGCGCGGACGGCAAGGGAGCCGTTACCTTCTCCCCGCCCCATTCCGTGGGGGATGAGTGGCCGCCCCGGCGGCAACGAGAGTGGTACCGCAGAGGACGTTTTTCCGCGCCTTTGTCTCTTGAACGAGACAAAGGCGCTTTTTATTTTGTTTTCAAAACTATTCAGATAAAGGAGAAGCAACATGGAGTACAAGAAGACACTGAATATGCCCAAAAGCGGCTTTCCCATGCGCGCCGGCCTGCCCGCCCGCGAGCCGGAGATGCTGAAGCACTGGGAAGAGCTGGACCTTTACAATGAGCTGCTGAAGAAGAACGAGGGCAAGCCTCTGTTCTCCCTCCACGACGGCCCTCCGTTCTCCAACGGCGCGCTGCACATGGGCCACGCCCTGAACAAGTCCCTGAAGGACTTTATCACCCGCATGTACGCGATGCGCGGCTACTATACCCCCTATATCCCCGGCTGGGACAACCACGGTATGCCCATCGAGTCCGCCATCATCAAGCAGAACAAGCTGAACCACAAGGCCATGAGCGTCTCTGAGTTCCGCAGCGCCTGCCACGAGTTCGCCGACCACTACATCGATGTGCAGCGCGACGGCTTCAAGCGCATGGGCGTGGTGGGCGACTGGGAGCACCCCTACAAGACCATGGATCCCGGCTTCGAGGCCCAGGAGGTCCGTGTGTTCGGCAGAATGTACCAGAACGGTCACATCTACAAGGGCCTGAAGCCCGTGTACTGGTGCCCCCACGACGAGACGGCCCTGGCCGAGGCGGAGATCGAGTATAAGGACGATCCCTGCACCACCGTCTATGTGAAGTTCCCCATGCACGACGATCAGGGCAAGCTGGGCCATCTGGACCACAGCAAGCTGTACTTCGTGATCTGGACCACCACCGTCTGGACCCTGCCCGGCAACCTGGCCATCGCCCTGCACCCCGACGAGAGCTACGCCGTGGTCAAGGCGCCCAACGGCGAGATGTACATCATGGCCGAGGCCCTGGTCGAGAAGGTCATGAAGATCGGCGGCTTTAACAGCTATGAGATCGTGGAGACGCACCCCGGCTCCTTCTTCGAGAACATGCTGGCCGACCATCCCTTCCTGCCCAAGACATCCCGCCTGGTGCTGGCGGATTACGTCACCATGGACTCCGGTACCGGCTGCGTCCACACCGCACCCGGCTTCGGTGCCGACGACTATGTGACCTGCAAGCGCTACGGCATGGACATGGTAGTGCCCGTGGACGATCAGGGCAAGCACACCGCCTACGCCGGCAAGTACGAGGGCATGACCACCGATGCGTCCAACCCCGTCATCCTGCAGGATATGAAGGACAACGGCACTCTGTTCGCCAGCGAGGACATCGTCCACAGCTACCCCCACTGCTGGCGCTGCAAGCAGCCCATCATCTTCCGTGCCACCCCCCAGTGGTTCTGCTCCGTGGACAGCTTCAAGGACGAGGCCATCGCCGCCTGCGAGGACGTCCGCTGGGTGCCCGCCTGGGGCAAGGACCGTATGCGCTCCATGATCCTGGAGCGCACCGACTGGTGCATCAGCCGCCAGCGCCGCTGGGGCCTGCCGATCCCCGTGTTCTACTGCAAGGACTGCGGCAAGCCCGTCTGCACCCCCGAGAGCATCGAGGCCGTGGCCGGGCTGTTCGAGAAGGAGGGCTCCAACGCCTGGTTCGACAGAGACGCCGCCGACATTCTGCCCAAGGGCTTCACCTGCCCCCACTGCGGCAAGGCTGCCGGCTTTGATAAGGAGACGGACACGCTGGACGGCTGGTTCGACTCCGGCTCCACCCACTTTGCCGCTATGGAGCGCGATCAGGGCTTCTGGCCTGCCACCATGTACATCGAGGGCCTGGATCAGTATCGCGGCTGGTTCCAGTCCTCCCTGCTGGTGGCCGTGGGCGCTCTGGGCCGCGGCGCACCGTTCAAGGAGTGCGTCACCCACGGCTGGACCGTGGACGGCGAGGGCAAGGCCATGCACAAGTCTCTGGGCAACGGCATGGACCCCGCCGAGATCTTCAACAAATACGGCGCCGATCTGCTGCGCCTGTGGGCCGGCAGCTCCGACTACCATGTGGACGTCCGCTGCTCCGACGAGATCTTCAAGCAGCTGAGCCAGAACTACCTGAAGTTCCGCAATACCGCCAAGTTCTGCCTGGACAATCTGGTGGGCTTCGACGCCGATCATCTGGTGGAGCCGGCCGACATGCTGCCCCTGGACAAGTGGGCCATCACCCGCCTGAACGACCTGCTGACCAAGGCTTATGCCGCTTATGACAACTACGAGTTCCATGTGGTGTCCCACATGATCAACGACTTCTGCGTGGTGGACCTGAGCTCCTTCTACTTCGATATTCTCAAGGACCGCCTGTACTGCGACGAGGCCGAGGGCCTCTCCCGCCGCAGCGCCCAGACCGCCCTGTTCCTGATCCTGGACGCCATGACCCGCCTGTTTGCCCCCATTCTGGCCTTTACCTGCGATGAGATCTGGCTGGCCATGCCCCATCGCTCCTGCGATGACGCGCGCAACGTCCTGTTCAACGAGATGGTGCTGCCCTACAACGGCTACGCCCTCTCCGAGGACGAGATGGCCCGCTGGGCCCGTATCGCCGCCCTCCGCACCGCCGTCAACGGCGCGCTGGAGACCGCCCGTGCCGACAAGACCATCGGCAAGAGCCTGGAGGCTGAGGTGGACCTGACCGTTACACCGGAGGATGGCTTCCTGGCATCCATGGACGCCGCCCAGGTGGCCGACCTGTTTATCGTCTCCCAGGTCCGCGTGGACGTGGACGCGGAGCAGAAGGTGGCCGTTCGCCCCGCCAACGGTGCCAAGTGCGCCCGCTGCTGGAAGGTCCTGCCCACCGTGGGCAGCGACAGCGAGCACCCTGACCTGTGCCCCCGCTGCGCCGCCGTGGTCAAAAAGCTCCCCGTCATCGAGTAAAAGACAAATAAAAAAGAAACCGCCCCGGGGCGGTTTCTTTTTTACTCCTTCACCTGCTTTATGGACAGGCTGATGCGGTGCTTTTTCTCATCCACGTCCAGCACCAGCACCTTCACGATGTCGCCCACGGCCACCACCTCGGAGGGGTGCTTGATGAACCTGCTGCACACCTGCGAGATGTGTACCAGCCCATCCTGATGCACGCCGATGTCCACGAATACGCCGAAGTCGATGACATTCCGTACCGTGCCGGTGAGCACCATGCCGGGCTTCAGGTCCTTCATGTCCAGCACATCGGTGCGGAGGATGGGCGCCGGCAGGTCGCTCCGCAGGTCACGTCCGGGCTTCATCAGCTCCTTCACCACGTCCCGCAGTGTGGGCACGCCCACGCCGATCTCTTCGGCTACCTTTGCCTCGCCCATGGCCTGCACCTTCCGCATCAATCCGTCCACCGCGCCCCGGCGCACGTCTTCGTCGCCGCAGCCGCACAGGGCCAGCAGCTTCTCCGCCGCCCCATAGCTCTCCGGGTGTACGCCGGTGTTGTCCAGCACGTTTTTGCTCTCCGGCACCCGCAAAAAGCCCGCGCACTGCTCATAGGCCTTGGGCCCCAGCTTCGGAACCTTCAAAAGGCGCTTCCGGTCCGGGAAGGCGCCGTTGGCCTCCCGGTACGCCACGATGTTCTTCGCCGTGGTGCCGTTCAGCCCGGATACATAGCCCAGCAGGCTGGCGCTGGCGGTGTTCAGGTCAACACCCACGGCGTTGACGCAGTCCTCCACCACGCCGCATAGTGCCTCGTCCAGCCGCTTTTGCGGCATATCGTGCTGGTACTGCCCCACGCCGATGGCCTTGGGGTCGATCTTCACCAGCTCCGCCAGCGGGTCCTGTAACCGCCGGGCGATGGAGATGGCCGAGCGCAGGTTCACGTCGTAGTCCGGGAACTCCTCCGCCGCCAGCTTGCCGGCGGAGTACACCGACGCGCCCGCCTCGTTGACGATCATATAGCTGACGCCCGGAAGGCCCCGCAGCATCTCCACCGTCATCTGCTCTGTCTCCCGGCTGGCGGTGCCGTTGCCGATGGCGATGTGCGCCACGCCGTGTTTTTTGCACAGGGCCGTCAGCTTGGCGATGGCCTCCCGCTTCTGGCGCTCGCCGTAGGTGGGGTAGACCACCGTGGTGTCCAGCACCTTGCCGGTGCCGTCGATGACCGCCACCTTGCACCCGTGGGCATAGCCGGGGTCCAGCCCCATGGTCACGTGGCCCTTTACCGGCGGCTGGAGCAGCAGCGGCTTCAGGTTCAGCGCGAACTGTCCGATAGCGCCCTCGTTGGCGCTGTCCGTCAGGGCGGACCGCGCCTCGCGCTCCAGCGACGGATAGATCAGCCGGTCATAGGCGTCCTCACAGGCGGCCTTGATGAATTCCATGGCCGCCGAGCCGGGCTTTACCACCGCCCGCCGCAGTGCCGGCAGCGCGGCCTCCCGGTCCAGCAATACCGTGACGGAGAGCAGCCCCTCTTTTTCGCCCCGGTTGATGGCTAGGATCTGGTGCCCCGCCAGCTTGGGAATGGCCTGTTCAAAGTCGTAGTACAGTCGGTACACGCTGTCCTCCTCCGTGGCGGCAAGGCTCCTCAGCCGTCCCTGCCGCATCAGCAGGCCCCGCAGTGCCTTGCGGATGTCCGCGTCGTCGCTGATGATCTCCGCGATGATGTCGTTGGCGCCCTGCAATGCGTCGGCCGCAGTCTCCACGCCCTTCTCCGGATCGATGTACGCCTGTGCGGCCGCCTCCGGCGCGGGACAGTCCTTCTCCTGTGCCAGCAGCAGCTGCGCCAGGGGCTCCAGTCCCTTCTCCCGGGCCGCCGTGGCGCGGGTGCGCCGCTTTTGCTTGTAGGGACGGTACAGGTCCTCCACCTCCGCCAGCGTGGCGGCGCTGTCGATGGCCGCCGCCAGCGCATCGGTCAGCTTGCCCTGCCCGTCGATGGCGGACTTGACCTCCTGCCGCCGCTTGTCCAGGTTCCGCAGGTATTGCAGCCGGTCCTCCAGCTTCCGCAGGGTGGTGTCGTCCATGGAGCCGTGCTGTTCCTTGCGGTAGCGGGCGATAAACGGAATGGTGCTGCCCTCGTCCAGCAGGGCGATAACGTTTTCCACGTACTGGACCGGCTGGCCCAGCTCCGATGCCAATATCTGTGCGATGCTCTGCATATGTGCTCCTTTCAGAAAGCTGTGCCCGCGCACGGCGCGGGCACAGACGCTTATTTACTTGTGATACAGGCTCTTGACCTCATATTTCGCCTCGCAGCTGACGTTGATGCCCAGCCGCTTGTACAGCTTGGCGTCCTCCTCGGAGATGATGACCGAGAAATGGGCCTCGCAGCCCCGCAGGTTCTTCAGCTGCGCCTGCACCATGGCCGCCAGGGGGTTCGTCAGGCCGGAGATCGCCAGCGCGATCAGTACCTCGTCCGAGTGCAGCCGGGGATTTCGGTGGCCCAGGCAGCCGGTCTTCATGGCGCTGATAGGTTCGATCACCGACGAGGGGATCAGGTCCAGCTTGTGGTCAATGCCCGCCATCTTCTTCAGCGCGTTCAGCAGCAGCGCCGCCGACGCACCCAGCAGGGGGGAGGTCCGCCCGGTCACCACGCTGCCGTCCGGCAGCACCATGGCGCCCGCCGGCTTTCCGGTGGTCTCCGCCTTTTCCAGCGAGGCCGCCACCGCCGGGCAGATGTCCGGCGTCACGCCCGCCTGCTGCATCACCAGCTCCAGCTTCCGCACCACGCACTCGTCCGCCTGCCCCTTGGCCCGTTCCACGCATCCGGTATAGTACCGGCGCAGGATCTCCATCCGGCTGGCCTCCTGGCACACCGCGTCATCCACGATAGCGAAGCCTGCCATGTTCACGCCCATGTCCGTGGGGGACTTGTAGGGGCACTCGCCCTGGATCATCCGGAACATGGCCGCCAGCACCGGGAAGATCTCCACGTCCCGGTTGTAGTTCACCGTGGTCTTGCCATAGGCCTCCAGGTGGAACGGGTCGATCATGTTCACGTCGTTCAGGTCCGCCGTGGCCGCCTCATAGGCCAGGTTCACCGGGTGCTTCAGCGGCAGGTTCCAGATGGGGAACGTCTCGTACTTGGCGTAGCCCGCCCGGATACCCCGCCGGTTGTCGTGGTACAGCTGGCTCAGGCAGGTGGCCATCTTGCCGCTGCCGGGGCCGGGGGCCGTCACCACGATCAGCGGCCGGGTCGTCTCAATGTATTCGTTCTTGCCCAGGCCCTCGTCGGACACGATGTGCGCCACGTCCGAGGGATACCCGGCGATGGGATAGTGCTTATAGCTCTTCACGCCAAGGGCGCTCAGCCGCTTGATAAAGGCGTCCGCCGCCGGCTGGCCGGCGTACTGGGTGATGACCACGCTGCCCACATAGAAGCCCAGCCCCCGGAATACGTCGATCAGCCGCAGCACGTCCACGTCGTAGCTGATGCCCAGGTCGCCGCGCATCTTGTTCTTCTCGATGTCCCCGGCGCAGATGGCCACCACGATCTCCACGTCGTCCTTCAGCGTCTGCAGCATCCGTATCTTGCTGTCCGGCTGGAACCCCGGCAGCACACGGGAGGCGTGGTAATCGTCAAACAGCTTGCCGCCGAACTCCAGATACAGCTTGCCGCCGAACTGGGCGCGCCGCGCCGTGATGTGCTCCGCCTGTAATTGCAGGTACTTTTCGTTGTCAAATCCGATCTTCACCCTGATCCACCTCTGTCTCTCCAAAATATCGTCTGCTATTATACAATATCTTGTGGGACAGGGAAAGAAGAAATCACAACTTTCTCGGGGGAAAATGTGACGAACTTTGACTGTGTTTTTTGGCAAAACCCACCGTTGCTTTTTGCTTCCGGCGGGGGTATACTAAAAATTACCCCCATTTTACAGGAGGAGTGTCCATGCGTTTTCACGTTATCTGGCGCAAGAGCCACGAGCCGGAGGAGGCCTATCGCGACTTCTTCGAGACAAACGATATTTACGAGGCCAAGGATTTCGCCATGCGCCTGGCCTTTGACGAGACGAACTGCGTCTACGTCCGCGACGAGAAGCGGGACGAGATCGTCCGCGACTTCGACGCGGAGGTCTACCGCTGAAGCTCATAAACCAACCGCCTCCGGCCATACTAAGGCCGGAGGTGATTTTTATGCCCAAACGCAAGCGCAGCCGGGAGGGCTTTCCCTATGACGCTACACCGGACGTCCACCACTTTTCCGGCGTACCGCGCAGCAGCTTCGACCTGGTGAATATGTACGGCACCTATAACATTCAGCCCACGTCTGACACGGAGAACACCTTTCCCCTCATCGCCCCCGGCCTGCCCAAGGCCTACCGGAACATGAAGCTGGACAAACACGACCTGGAGCCGTGAACCGCAGAAAGCCGCATGGCGCGAGCGCGCCATGCGGCTTTCCCATACTGCCATGACGAGTTTCCAAAGAAAACGCAACATTGTCCCGGAAAAATCCGGAAAGATTTAATCATTTAAAGTGCGGCTCGGTACAATGCACAAATAATTGTTATTTCTTTGGCAATTCGCATAATTGACGCAAATTTCACAAACCCGTATAATATAAGTAAACTGGTAAGACCAGTGCGGCGCGCAGTATCTCTGCACCGCGGGAGAGGGTATTTCTGCCCGATCGCACAGAATAGGGAGGACCCCATGTACACCTTAGGTATCGACATCGGCAGCACCACTTCCAAGTGCGCCGTTCTTAAAGACGGAAAAGAGCTGGTGGCCCACAGCCTCCAAACCGGCGGCCTGGGCACCGGCGGGCCGGAGGAGGCGCTGGCGCAGCTGTGGCAGACCAGCGGCCTGACCCGGGCCGATATGGCCTGTGCCTTTGTCACCGGCTACGGCCGCAAAAACTACGAGGGCGCCGACGGCGAGATCAGCGAGCTGACGGCCCACGCCCTGGGTGGCCGCTTCGTGTTCCCGGACCTGCCTGGGTGGCCGCTTCGTGTGCCCGGAGCTGCGGACGGTCATCGACATCGGCGGTCAGGACGCCAAGGTCATCGCCCTGTCCCCCTCCGGCAAAATGGTGAACTTCGTCATGAACGACAAGTGCGCCGCCGGCACGGGCCGGTTTTTGGACGTAATGGCCTCCATTCTCCGGCTGGACGTGGACGACCTGAACACCGAGGCCGCCAAGGCCGCGGCCCCCGCCGCTATCTCCAGCACCTGCACCGTGTTTGCCGAGAGCGAGGTCATCAGTCAGCTGGCCAACGGCGTCAAGCGCCCCGACCTGGTGGCGGGCATCTGCCGCAGCGTGGCCAGCCGCGTGGCGGCACTGGCCCGGCGGGCGGGCGTCACGGAGCAGGTCTGTCTCTCCGGCGGTGTGGCCCGGAACGACGCGGTGCGGCAGGCGCTCAGCGACGAGCTGAACGTCCCCGTCAGTGTGGACCCGCTGGCCCAGTATTTCGGCGCCATCGGCGCGGCCCTGTGGGCATATAAGCAGATGACATGAATAAACAGAAATATGTTTCGATAAAAGCTGTGAGGAGGAACTGAAATGGCAGAAGAAGTGAAGAAGGCCCCGAAGCCGGTGGATCCCAATTCCGCCAAGTATAAGCTGGGCAAGATCGCGGCGGACGCCTATGTGGATGCCATCGAGGCCAAGAAGCGCGGCGAGAAGGTGGCTTGGGTCTCCAGCAACTTCCCTGTGGAGATCCCGGAGACTATGGGCATCGCCACCGTGTATCCCGAAAATCAGGCCGCCGGCATCGCCGCCCGCGGCGCGGGCACGAGAATGTGCGAGGTGGCGGAGTCCGAGGGCTACTCCAACGACATCTGCGCCTACGCCCGCGTGTCTCTGGCCTACGCCAAGCTGAAGTCCTGTCCCGAGCAGGACGTGGCCATGCCCGATGTGCTGCTGTGCTGCAGCAACATCTGCTCCTGCATGATCAAGTGGTATGAGAACCTGGCCCGCGAGCTGAATATCCCCATGATCCTGCTGGATATCCCCTTCAATCCCGACTATGAGGTGTCCGACGTGGAGGTGGCCTACGTCACCGGCCAGTTCTGGGACGCCGTGAAGCAGCTGGAGGAGATCACCGGCAAGAAGTGGTCCGACGAGAAATTCAAGGAGGTCACCGGCTTCTCCTGCCGCTCCAGCCGCGCATGGCTGGCGGCCACCGGCTGCGCCAAGTACGTGCCCTCTCCCTTCAATGGCTTCGACCTGCTGAACCACATGGCCGTCATGGTCACGGCCCGGGGCAAGTCCACCGCCGCCGACGCCATGGAGACGCTGCTGAAGGAGTACGAGGACAACCACAAGAACGGTACCTCCACCTTCCGCACGGAGGAGAAGTACCGCATCATGTTTGAAGGCATCGCCTGCTGGCCGTACCTGCGTGCCACCAGCACCGGCCTGAAGTCCCGGGGCATCAACATGGTCACCACCATCTACGCCGACGCCTTCGGCTTCGACTACAACACCTTCGACGAGATGATCCGCGCCTACTGCAAGGTGCCCAACGCCATCAATTTGGAGATGAGCCGCGACAAGCGCATCAAGCTCTGCAAGGACAATCACGTGGAGGGTATGCTGGTGCATACCAACCGCTCCTGCAAGCTGTGGAGCGGCTTCATGTACGAGATGAGCCGCCAGATCGGCGCAGCCTGCGATATCCCCGTGGTCAGCTTCGACGGCGATCAGGCCGACCCCCGCAACTTCTCCGAGGCCCAGTACGACACCCGCGTCCAGGGTCTGACGGAGATCATGGAAGCCAACAAGGCTGCGAAAGGAGTGTAAGGCATGAACGACATCCTCAACAAGCTGCATGAGGTGGCCGCCTCTCCCCGCGCGCAGATGGACGGCTATCTGGCCCAGGGCAAAAAGATCGTCCTGTGCGCTCCTGTTTACACTCCCGAGGAGCTTATCCACGCCATGGGCTTCGTCCCTATGGGAGCCTGGGGCGGCGATGTAGCGCTGAACCGCGCCAAGGAATACTGTCCCGCCTTCCTGTGCGCCATCGTTCAGTCCCTGCTGGAGCTGGGCATCAACGGTGCCTACGAGGGCGCGTCCGCTATCGTCATCCCCTCCCTGTGCGATACCCTCAAGACCGTGGGCGAGAACTGGAAGTACGCCGTGCCGTCCATCCCGTTCATCCCCATGACCTATCCCCAGAACCGCAAGCCCGCCTACGGCGTGGCCTATACCAAGGCCGGGTATGAGCGCGTGATCCGCGACCTGGAGAAGCTGGGCGGCGCCTTCTCCGAGGAGAAGCTGCTCGCCTCCATCAAGGTCTACAACCGCCACAACGCCGCCATGCGGAAGATCGACGAGCTGCTGGCTGTTCACCCGGAGATCACCGCCGCCCAGCGCAGCGACATCTTCAAGAGCGCCTTCTTCATGACCAAGGAGGAGCACACGGAGCTGGTGGAGGCGCTCATTGAGAAGCTGGAAGCCCAGACTCCCGCCGCGGAGAAGCTGCCCATCGTCATCTCCGGCATCCTGACGGACGCCCCGGCGCTGAACGCCATTCTGGACGAAATGGGTCTGCACATCGTGGCCGACGACGTGGCCGCCCAGTCCCGCCAGTACCGCACCGACGCACCGGAGCGCGATGACGCCCTGAACGCGCTGGCCGAGAAGTTCGCCGCCATGGGCAACTGCTCCGTGCTGTACGATCAGGAGAAGAACCGGGTGAAGTGGATCGTGGACACCGCCAAGGCGAGAAGCGCCAAGGGTGTTCTGGTGGTGCTGACCAAGTTCTGCGACCCGGAGGAGTTCGACTATGTGATGATCAAGAAGGCCTGCGAGGCCGCCGACCTGCCCCTGACGCTGGTGGAGGTGGACCGTCAGATGGTGCGGTTTGAGCAGGTGCGAACCAACCTCGAGACCTTCCGCGACCTGCTGAAAATGTAAGCAACACACCATTTATTAACATACATGGAGGAACGATATGAGTGAAGTAAAGCGTCCCCTCGAGGGCGTAAAGGTGCTGGAGCTGGCCACCTTTATCGCCGCCCCCTGCTGCGCCCGCTTTCTGGCGGATCTGGGCGCCGAGGTCATCAAGGTCGAGGCTCCCGCCGGCGACCCCCTGCGCTATACCGCCGTCAACGAGGGCCGTCCCCAGGACCAGAAGGAGAACACCTCCTACGATCTGGAGAACGCCGGCAAGACCTGCGTCTGCCTGAACACCAAGACCCCCGCCGGCCGCGAGGCCCTGGAAAAGCTCATCGCCGAGGCGGACATCTTCATCACCAACTGGCGGCAGAACCCTCTGAAAAAGGCCGGTCTGGACTACGAGACGCTCCACGCCCGCTACCCCAAACTGGTGTACGGCTTCGTCTCCGGCTACGGCGAGAAGGGCCCCGACAAGGACCTGCCCGGCTTCGACTTCACCGCTTTCTTTGCCCGCGGCGGCATCCTGGGCACCCTGTTCGATAAGGACGCCCTGCCCATGCTGACCATCGCCGGCTTCGGCGACCATCAGGTGGGTATGTACCTGGCCTCCGGCGTGCTGGCGGCGCTGTACCGCGCCCGCGAGACGGGCATCGGCGACCGCGTGGTGGTGTCCCTGTTCCACAGCGCCATCTGGGACGTGTCCCTGCTGCTGCAGGCCAGCCAGTACGGCGACCCCACCACCCAGTACCCCCTGTCCCGCCGCACCCTGCCCAATCCGCTAGTGGTGGCCCACAAGACCAAGGACAACAAGTGGCTCCAGATCGCCATGCCCCAGTACAACCGCCACTATCCCATCTTTATGAACGCCATCGGCCATCCCGAGCTGGCCGAGGATCCACGCTACTATCCCCAGACCAACCTGCAGGCCAACATCGAGGAGTTCTACGACTTCCTGGTGGCCGAGATGGCCAGCCGCACTCTGGACGAGTGGTGCAAGCTGATGGACGCCAACGATCTGCCCTACGCCGTGGCCCAGACCTGGGATCAGCTGCTGGTGGATAAGCAGGCATGGGCCTCCGGCTGCTTCTACGAGATGGAATATTCCAACGGCAATAAACGCACCATGGTCCGGCCTCCCGTTATCTTCGAGGAGACGGAGCTGCCTCCCTACAACCGCGGTCCGTACCTGGGCGAGCAGACCGAACTGGTGCTGAAGAACCTGGGCTACACCGACGAGCAGGTGGCCGCCATGATAGCCGCCGGCGAGGCGGTGCCCATGGATCCTTCCCTGAAAGACTGACGGCGGCGGGATCTTTTCCGCCAATACTTCGTTGCAGGTACTTGACGTACACAAAGTACGCCTGCGCCCCTGCGCCTCGTCTTGGCGAAAAATCTTTCCGCCGTTGGAGAAGAAAGATCAACGCAAACTGACCCGGCGACTTGAGGAAAAGCAAACTATAAGGGCGCGGCGCGTTGAGGAGCGCGCCGCCACCCGAAAATATGAAGGAGAAGAATCATGAAAATCGCTGCTTATGAAGTACGTCCCGACGAAAAGCCCGTTATCGAGAACCTGTGCAAAAAATATGGCATCGACCTGATCTCCACTCCCGCTAATCTGGATAAGACCACCGCCCATATGGCCGCCGGCTGCGACGGTGTTACCACCCTGGGCCAGAGCGACTATTCCAACGCCGTGCTGGACGAGCTGAAGGGCTATGGCGTGCAGGTGCTGGCCAGCCGCTGTGTGGGCTATAACCACATGAACTGCGACTACGCCCGCTCTCTGGGCTTCCGCCTGTGCAACGGCGCTTACGCGCCCAACGGCGTGGCGGAGTACACCGTTATGGCCATCCTGATGTGCATCCGCAAGTTCAAGAAGGCGCTCTACAACACCAACGACAACGACTTCACCCTGAAGGGCAAGATGGGCCGCGAGCTGCGTACCATGACCGTGGGGGTCATGGGCACCGGCAAGATCGGCTTCACCATCATCAAGTGCCTCAGCGGCTTCGGCTGCCGTATCATCGCCAACGATGTCTATGAGAACGACGCCGTCCGTGCGTACGCCGAGTATGTGGACCTGGACACCCTGTACCGTGAGTCCGACATCATCACCATCCACACCCCGCTGCTGCCGGAGACCACCGGCATGATCGACCGCGAGGCCATCGCCAAGATGAAGGACGGCGTGGTGTTCATCGACAACGCCCGGGGTGAGCTGATGGATATCGACGCCGTCACCGAGGCGGTGGAGTCCGGCAAGTTCGGCGCGCTGTTCATGGATGCCTTCCCCGGCGAGACCGGCATCATCCACGTTCCCCACGACGAGGACATCATCCGTACCCCCGGTATGCCCTACTTCAAGCTGAAGTACCTGCGCTCCTTCGTCAACGTCTACCACACGCCCCACATGGCCTTCTTCACCGAAGAGGCCGCGGAGCAGATGGCCGAGTGCGGCGTCAACAGCATCTATGAGATTTTGACAGAGGGCAAGTCCAAGCACGAGATCCCCTGCTGAGCAGAGCAGTGACCCATACTTTAACAGGAGGAAAACTATGATTTTCGACGCAAAGCATGAAATGATCCGCAAGCTGGTCCGCCAGTTTGCCGAGACCGAGCTGACCACCGAGGTCCTTGACAAGGTGGAGGAGACCGGCGAGTTTCCCGAGGAGATCGTGGACAAGATGGCCAAGTGCGGTTTCCTTGGCCTGAAGATCCCCCGCGAGTACGGCGGTGCCGGTGCCGATACCCTGGCCTATGTCATCATGATCGAGGAGATCGCCCGTGTCTCCGCCGTGGCCAGCCTGTACGCCAATACCCCCAACTCTCTGGGCGGCGGCCCCCTGATGCAGGCGGGCACCCCCGAGCAGCTGGAGAAGTATCTCCGTCCCTCCGTGGAGAACAAGGTGAAGATCGTCTTCGGCCTCACCGAGCCAGGCGCCGGCTCCGACGCCAGCAGCATGGTCACCACCGCCGTGAAGGATGGCGACGACTACATCCTCAACGGCCGTAAGTGCTTTATCTCCGGTGCACCCCTGGCCGACTACTGCATCGTCTACGCCAAGACCGACATGAGCCGCGGCAATAAGGGTATCTCCGCCTTTATCGTGGACATGAAGGCCCCTGGCGTCTCCTGCGGCAAGCACGAGGCCAAGATGGGCCTGGTGGGCTACGCCACCTCCGACGTGGTGCTGGAGGATGTCCGTGTCCACAAGAGAGATATGCTGGGCAAGGAGAACATGGGCTTTATCAACGCCATGAAGACCCTGGACGGCGGCCGCCTGGGTGTGTCCGCCCAGTCCATCGGTCTGGCCCAGGGCTGCCTGGACGAGGCTATCAAATACTCCAAGGAGCGCGTCCAGTTCGGCAAGCCCATCTGCAAGAACCAGGCCATCGCCTTCATGCTGGCGGATATGGCAACCAAGCTGACCGCCGCCAAGGAGCTGGTCTATATGGCCGCCCAGATGAAGGACAGAAACGATCCCAACGCCTCCATGTACTGCTCCATGGCCAAGTACTTCGCCTCCGAGACGTGCAACGAGATCGCCGCCAAGGCGGTGCAGATCCACGGCGGCTACGGGTACATCAAGGAGTACCCCGTCGAGCGCAAGTACCGCGACTGCCGCGTGTTCACCATCTACGAGGGGACCTCTCAGGTCCAGCAGATGGTCATCTCCGGCAATTTGCTGAAGTAATGCGGAAAGGAGCAAGAATAGAATGAAGCTTATCGTTTGTGTCAAGCAGGTGCCCGACACCTCCGGCAAGGTCGCCGTCAACGCCGACGGCACGCTGGACCGCGCCTCCATGCAGACCATCATCAACCCCGATGATATGAACGCCGTCGAGGCCGCCCTAGCCCTGAAGGACCAGCTGGGCTGCCCCGTCATCGCCGTGTCCATGGGTCCCCCTCCCGCCGCCGGTATGCTGCTGGAGCTGAAGGCCATGGGCGTGGACAAGGCCGTGCTGGTGTCCGCCCGTGAGTTCGGCGGCTCCGACACCTTCGCCACCTCCCAGATTTTGGCCGCCGCCATCAAGAACCTGGGCGTGGACAAGGACGACATCATCTTCTGCGGCCGTCAGGCCATCGACGGCGACACCGCCCAGGTGGGCCCCCAGATCGCCGAAAAGCTGGAGATCCCCCAGGTGTCCTATGTGGCCGACATCGAGAAGGACGGCGACACCCTCACCGTCCGCCGTATGCTGGAGGACGGCTACATGACCGTCCAGGTCCAGACGCCCTGCCTGCTCACCTGCATCAAGGAGCTGAACACCCCCCGCTACATGACCATCCGGGGCATCCTGGACTGCGACAAGGAACCCGTCACCGTGCTGGATTACAACGCGCTGAAGGACGATCCCCTCATCGAGGTGGACACCATCGGTCTGAAGGGCTCTCCCACCAATATCTACAAGAGCTTTACGCCTCCCCGCAAGGGCAGCGGCATGATGCTGGAGGGCAGCGGCAAGGAGACCGTGGAGCGGCTGTTCGGCATCCTGTCCGCCAAGCACATCATCTGAGAAGGGAGAAACGATATGTCTACTTTTATGAATACCGATCCCAAGGCCTTCTCCGGCGTGTGGGTCTTTTGCGAGCAGCGGCAGGGCAAGATGATGCCCACCACCTTTGAGCTGATCTCCGAGGGACGCAAGCTGGCCGACGAGCTGGGTGTGCAGCTCAGCGGCATCCTGCTGGGCGACAGCGTGGACAACATCGCCGCGGAGCTGGGCGGCTACGGCGCGGATAAGGTCTACGTCTACAACAGCCCCCTGCTGAAGGACTACACCACCGACGCCTACACCAAGATCATCACCGACGCGGTGCACGAGTTCAAGCCCGAGATCATGCTCTTCGGCGCCAGCCATATCGGCCGCGACCTGGCGCCCCGCTGCGCCGCCCGTCTCCACACCGGCCTGTGCGCCGACTGCACCCACCTGGACGTGGATCTCAACGGCTATATCAACTTCCTGCGTACCGGCTCCTCTCTGGACGTGGACGCCATGAACTTCGAGACGAAGCTCTTTGACGTCAACACCAACCTGAAGATGACCCGTCCCGCCTTCGGCGGCCACCTGATGGCCACCATCGTCTGCCCACGCTTCCGCCCCGCCATGGCCACCGTGCGCCCCGGCGTGATGAAGAAGCGCGAGTTTGACGAGAACGGCGCGGGCAAGGTGGAGCTCATCCACCCCGCCTTTACCCTAACCGAGGCCGACATCCACACCAAGGTGCTGGAGATCGTCAAGGCCGCCCGTGCCATGGTGGATCTCACCGGCGCTGAGGTGGTGGTCTCCGTGGGCCGCGGCATCGCCAAGGACGTGGAGAAGGGCATCGCCCTGGCCGAGGAGCTGGCCGCCCTCATGGGCGGCGTGGTGGGCGCGTCCCGCGCCGTGGTGGACGCCGGCTGGATGACCGCCGACCATCAGGTGGGACAGACCGGCAAGACCGTCCATCCCCGCATCTACGTGGCGCTGGGCATCTCCGGTGCCATCCAGCACAAGGCCGGCATGCAGGACTCTGAGTGCATCATCGCCGTTAACAAGAGCGACGTGGCCCCCATCTTCGAGGTGGCGGATTACGGCATCTGCGGCGACCTGTTCAAGGTGGTCCCCATGATGATCGAGGAAATGAAAGCCCTGAAGAAGTAATATCCCCCTCCCCACAGCGGGAAAGCCCGAAGGCGCCGTCCTCCGGGCTTTCCTGCATCCTGTCCTTGCTATTTTCCCCGGGATGCGCTATACTGTCCGGGTATTTTCTGTGAAAGGAGGCCCTTCCATGCCGGAAGCCGTACATATCCCCTGGCAGCCCATCGGCGGCGGGCGGGCCAGCGAGGCCATCTATGACCAGCTGCGGGAGCTTATCACCTCCGGAGTGCTGAAGCCCGGCGACCGCCTGCCCTCCGAGCGTGCCATGATGGAGCAGCTCCACCGTTCCCGTCCCACCATCCGCGAGGCCCTGCGTATGCTGGAGCAAGGCGGCTATGTGGCCTCCACCCACGGCGCCAGCGGCGCCGTGGTGCAGGAACTGACCATCGACGGCGTGGAGCAGCCGCTGTCGGCCATGCTCCAACTGAACCAGATCTCTCTGGAGGAGCTGGGCGAGTACCGCGCCGTCAACGACGGCACCATCGCCGGCTGGGCGGCCCGGCGCCGTACCGACGAGGATCTGGCGGCGCTGGACAGCTGCCTCACGGCGGCGGAGCAGGCCCTGGGCGATTACCGCCGCTTCGCCGAGCTGGACGTCCGTTTCCACAGTCTGCTCTCCCGCGCCACCGGCAACCAGGTGGCCATGATCGTCACCGATGTCCTGGGCCAGGTGGAGCAGCACACCCTGCTGAAAAAGATGGAGACGCTGAACGACAGCGCGTGTCTGGCCCTGGAACGCCGTATTCTGGCGCGCCACCGGGAGATACTGAGCGCTATCCGCCGGCAGGATGACGCCGCCGCCAAACAGGCCATGCGTGAGCACACCCGCGCCGCCGCCACTGATCTGAAGGTCTGACCCCCAAGAGCCTTCCCCCTGGGGGTGGTTTCAAAAGGAGGGGGCCGGAGCCCCCTCCTTTGTCGTTTCAAGGGGATAGGATCCTTAAGGAAAGGGGGAAATTCGAAATCCCCCTTTCCTTAAGTGGCGTTCTTTGGCTGCTTTCTTTCGACACGAAAAGAAAGCAGCTCGCGCCCGCAGGCGCGAAATCCTCCCTGCTGCCGCGCAGCGGCGTAGAACTCCCCGTGAAATTCGAAATCCCCCTTTCCTTAAGTGGCGTTCTTTGGCTACTTTCTTTCGACATGGAAAGAAAGTAGTTTGCGCCCGGGGGCGCAACACGCTTCCCCGCCGGAGGCAAAAAAAGAAACACCCCGCAGAAAAGCAGCATTTACTATCCCTCCCGCGGCAGCGGGAGGGATAATTAAACACAAAAAAAGAAAGGCCCAATAGGCCAATTTGACTATCCGCAGAGGTACCTCTGCATTTGCGTTTTAATAACCATTAAAACGAGCGCACCTGCGGAAATCTACTACCATAAGGGGAATGAACAATGAAAAAAGTATTAGCAACCATTCTGGCCCTGGTCATGGCCCTGGCACTGTGCAGCGTGAGCTGGGCGGATGCAACAGAGGTCAAGACAGA
>FR881578.1 GCA_000435555.1 Firmicutes bacterium CAG:176 | reverse complement strand
GCGGTTTACAACGTAAACATCATTATGTTGTAAAAATTTTTACGGCGCATTTCTTCCATAATTTACCAAAACCGAAATACGCTCCCCGCCCCTGCGGGGGCGGAGAGCGTTCCGTTTTCCGGAAATCTCCCGGTTTTCCTCACCAATTTCGTGTCCGGCAGGGCCACCACATTTCTCGCCTGTCCCGTTCGCGATTTGTTTACAATTTATTTCACTAAAGAGAGTTCCTGCATTCTGACGTAAAGTGCCTTCACTTGTTTTTACCCCCCGGCGGCCGTATTCTGCGCGTGCTCTTCGGCGGGAGACAGGCCATCCCGGTGCGGAGGAAGCTCACTTCCACATTTTCGCCCAGTATTTTCCAAAAAACGCTTACAAAACAGCGCGCAGGCCTTATAATACACCTATTATACATATTGGAGGCCCGCCATGACCATCACAACCGACCAGCTGACGCAGTTTCGCGCCCTGCTGAAAAACGAGGAGAAATCCGCCGCCACCCTGAACAAATACCTCCGCGACGTCCAGCGCTTCGCCCTGTGGCTGGGCGACACGCCGCTGGAGCGCGACGCCATGCTGGACTACAAGGCCGACCTTATGCGCCACTACGCCGCCGGCAGCGTCAACTCCATCCTGGCCGCGCTGAACCGTTTTCTCCGCATGATCGCCCGCGAGGACTGCCGCGTTCACCGCCTGCGGATCCAGTACCAGGCGTACAGCCCCGAGGAACGCGAGATCACCGCCCAGGAGTACGCCGATCTGGTCCGTACCGCCCGGGAGACGGGCCGCGCCCGCCTGGCGCTGGTGCTGCAGACCATCTGCGCCACCGGCATCCGCGTCAGCGAGCTGCCCGCCATCACCGCCGAGGCTGCCCGCCGCGGCGTAGCCGTGGTGCGGTGCAAGGGCAAATCCCGCCGCGTGCTCATCCCCACCCGCCTGCAAAAGAAGCTTCTGCGCTATATGAAGCAGCACCGCATCGCCTTCGGCCCGGTGTTCGTCACCCGCAGCGGCGCACCCCTGGACCGCAGCAACATCTGGCGCGAGATGAAGGCCCTGTGCCGCGCCGCCGGCGTCTCCGACAAAAAAGTGTTTCCCCACAACTTCCGCCACCTGTTCGCCCGCACGTTCTACCGGCTGAACAAGGACCTGGCCAAGCTGGCCGACCTGCTGGGCCACAGCAGCATCAACACCACCCGTATCTACATCCGCACCACCAGTGCCGAGCACCGCCGCTGTCTCGAGCGTATGCGCCTGGTGCTGTAAACCGCGCCTCCCGCCCTTATTGTCCCCCTTGGCGGAAAAGATGCACCTTGACAACTGAATTTGACAAAAAATCGCCCACCATATATAATACAGCACAAGGACGCTGCATACATAGGCGGGCGGTTAGTCACCTCCTCT
>FR881577.1:10412-11065 GCA_000435555.1 Firmicutes bacterium CAG:176 | reverse complement strand
AGGAGTTCTAATTAAACTCAAAAAAAGAGAAAGGCCCATTGGGCCTTTCTTTTTTTGCGCTTAATTATCCCTGGCCTAACGGCCAGGGATAGATAATATCTCACCCCTGACGGGGTGAGATAAATATATAACCCTCCCGCTGCCGCGGGAGGTATAGTAAATGCTGCGTTCCTACGGGGTTTTTTTGTGGCACCTCATCCGTCACGGCTAAAAACTTTTGCGAAAAAAGAGGATTTGAGGAAGTTTTTTGGTATAGTATATTGTCAGATTTATTTTGCACCGCGGTTCGGCGGGGGAAAGGAGGGCTTTTCGTGCATTTCAGCGACCAGTTTCTGGACGAAGTGGTGGCGCGGAACGACATTGCGGACGTGGTATCCAGCTACGTGACGCTGACGCGCAAGGGCGGCAACCTGTTCGGCCTGTGCCCCTTCCACAACGAGAAAACGCCATCGTTCTCCGTAGCGCCGGACAAGCAGATCTACCACTGCTTCGGCTGCAAAAAGGGCGGCGGCGTCATCAATTTTATTATGGAGATCGAGGGCCTGTCGTTCCCGGAGGCGGTGGAGTTCCTGGCCAAGCGGGCCAACATCCCGCTGCCGGCGGAGGACGAGGCCCGCAGCAACGCTGACCGGCAGCGGGGGCGGGAGCTGGCG
>FR881577.1:0-10388 GCA_000435555.1 Firmicutes bacterium CAG:176 | reverse complement strand
GGAGCTGCACCGCGCGGCGGCGCGGTGGTACTACGACCAGCTGCAGCTTCCGCAGGGTGCGGCGGTGCAGGCGTATCTGGACAAGCGGCAGATACGGCGGGGTATCGCGGTGCGCTTCGGCATGGGCGCTTCGTTGGACCAGTGGGACGCGCTGCTCCGCGCCATGACAGACAAGGGCTTCACCAAGCAGGAGCTGCTGGCCTCCGGGCTGGTGGTCAACGGGAAAAACGGCGGGCTGTACGATAAGTTCCGCAACCGGCTGATGCTGCCGGTCATCGACGTGCGGGGCGACGTGGTGGGCTTCGGCAGCCGCGTGATCGACAAGTCGGAGCCGAAATACATGAACACCACCGAAACGGTGGCGTACAGCAAACGCCGGGTGCTCTACGGCCTGAACCTGGCCAAAAAGACCAAGCGGCCCAACATGATCCTGTGCGAGGGCAACCTGGACGTGGTGACGCTGCACCAGGCGGGGTTCGACAACGCGGTGGCCTGCATGGGCACGGCGCTGACCCAGGAGCAGATACGTCTGCTGAGCCGCTTCACCAGGGAGCTGGTGCTGTGCTACGACAACGATGGCGCGGGCCAGATGGCCACGGACCGGGCGCTGGAGCTGCTGCAGAACAGCGAGTTCACCGTGAAGGTCCTGCGTCTGCCGCAGCGATTAGTGGATGGACATTATGTAAAGCAGGATGCCGACGACTTTATCAAATACCAGGGCAAGGACGCCTTTGAGCAGCTGCTTTCCGGCAGCGCAAGCGGCATTGAATTCACGATGTCTGAGATCGCGGCCAAGTATGACCTGAAGGACGACAAGGGCCGTATCGCCTACGCGGGGGAGATTGCCGAAACGTTATGTAAACTAAATGATCCCGTGGAACGGGAGGTATATACCACCCGGGCCGCAGAGGCGGCGTCCCTGCCGGCGGAGGCCATGCGGATGGAGGTCCAGCGGGCCGCCAAGCGGGTGCAGGCCAAGGCACGGAAGGCGCAGGAGCGTCAGGAGATGAACCCGATATCGGCCCTGCAGCCCGCGGACCGCAGCATCCGCTATCAGAATGTACGCAGCGCGCTGGCGGAGGAGGGCGTTATCCGTCTGCTGATGCAGGACGAGAGCCTGTTCCCGCCGGAAATGCCGGTGCAGCCGGAGGAATTTTCCTCACCGCTGCTGGGCCGCATCTACGGCGAGCTGTGGCAGCGGCGGGGACACGCGAGCATGGCGGCGCTGGCCGCGGTGCTGACGCCGGAGGAAATGAACCACCTGACGGCGCTGCTGCAAAAACCGGAATCCGCCGCCAATGCGCCGCAGGCGCTGGCGGATTACATACGCATCATTCGGGAAGAACACACCAAGCGCACCGGCGGCACGGATCCGCTGGCGGCGGCGATGGAGACGTATAAAGATAAAAAAGGTTACGGAGGAAAGCGAACATGACCGAAGAAAAGTACACCGCGGAGCAGTTGGAGCAGATGGCGGACCAGCTTTTGCAGGAGAACGCGCCGGCGCAGGAGAAGCCCGCCAAGGGCGGCCTGGACGAAAAGACCATCGCGTCCCTGCCGGCGGCCGCGCTGCTGAACGGCAACGAGAAGCTGCGCGACCTGTTTACCAAGGGTAAGAAGAAGGGCAAGCTGGATGCCGGTGAGTTGTCCGACGTGCTGGACGAGCTGGACCTGGAGAGCGAGCAGATGGACTCCATCTACGACTCTCTGGAGCAGTTGGGCATCGAGGTAGGCAGCGAGGATTTCCTGGCCGACCTGCCCGATGAGGATGGCGAGCCCGCTATGGATGAGATCGCCGAGATCGAGGAGGAGGAGCTGGTCGACCCCAACACGCTGGTGGACAGCTTCAACATTGACGATCCCGTGCGTATGTACCTGAAGGAGATCGGCAAGGTGCCCCTGCTGACCGCCGATCAGGAGGTGGAGCTGGCCACCGTTATGTCCGCCGGCCGCGAGGCCGAGGCGCGTGTGGCGCAGGCCGAGGCGGACGGCGAGACCATCCCTGAGGCGGAGATGGCCGAGCTGAAAAAGCAGATCAAGGCCGGCGAGAAGGCCAAGCAGCAGCTGGCCGAGGCCAATCTGCGTCTGGTGGTGTCCATCGCCAAGCGCTATGTGGGCCGCGGTATGCTGTTCCTGGACCTGATCCAGGAGGGCAATCTGGGCCTGATCAAGGCCGTGGAGAAGTTCGACTACACCAAGGGCTATAAGTTCTCCACCTACGCCACCTGGTGGATCCGTCAGGCCATCACCCGCGCCATCGCCGATCAGGCGCGTACCATCCGCATCCCCGTCCACATGGTGGAGACCATCAACAAGGTCATCCGTGTGTCCCGCCAGCTGCTGCAGGAGCTGGGCCACGACCCCAGCCCCGAGGAGATCAGCGCCGAGATGAATATGCCCGTGGACAAGGTCCGCGAGATATTGAAGATCGCCCAGGAGCCCGTGTCGTTGGAGACGCCCATCGGCGAGGAGGAGGACAGCCATCTGGGCGACTTCATCCCCGACGAGGCCGCGTCCGAGCCCAGTGAGGCCGCCAGCTTTACCCTGCTGAAGGAGCAGCTGGTGGACGTGCTGGGTACCCTGACGCCCCGGGAGGAGAAGGTGCTGAAGCTGCGCTTCGGTATCGAGGACGGCCGTACCCGCACGCTGGAAGAGGTAGGCAAGGAGTTCAACGTCACCCGTGAGCGTATCCGCCAGATCGAGGCCAAGGCCCTGCGTAAGCTGCGGCACCCCTCCCGCAGCAAGAAGCTCAAGGACTTCCTGAACTGAGGCGGACCATGAAGCGGGTAGTTCTGGCGCTGCTGGCGGTGCTGCTGCTGGCGCCGTCCCTGGCCTGGGGCGACGACAGCCGGCACTATGAATTCCGCCTTGCCGCCAACGGAGAGGCGACGTACCATGCCGCCGCCGGCGATACCGTAACGGTATCGCTTACCCTGTGCCGGACCACCGGCACAGGGCCGATGTTCGCCATGCAGGACGAGATATGCTTCGATCCTGCCTTCTTCGCCTATCAGCCTGATGGCACCCTGCTCCGCGAGGGCGTCAAGACGACGCTGGTCACGCTGCGTGATGGCCGTCAGGCGGTCTACATGAATTACGTAGACTTTGGCGACGGCGCGGACTGGGCGGACGAGACGGTCGTCGGCTCCTTTCAGCTGAAGGTCCTGGCCGACGGCGGTGCGTCCGCCATAACCGGCAGCCATTACCTGGTGTCCACCGAGGACGGCATGGGCCGCTATGCCGCCGCTGCCCGGGACGTCACGGTGGTGGTGTCAGAGCAGTGCCGCGTGACCTTCCAAAGTAACGGCGGCAGCGGCGTAGCGCCGGCGGAGGTGCTCCGTGGAACGCCCCTGGCGCCGCCGCAGGCGCCCACCCGCTCGGGCTATCGCTTCACCGGCTGGTACAGTGACTACGACCTGACCCGCCCCTGGGATTTCAATGCGCCGGTCACGGCGGATATGACGCTGTATGCCGCCTGGCAGCCTCTGTCGGCCGCCGCGCCCTCCGCCGGTCCGTGGGCATGGCTTATTGTTGGTGCTTCCATTTCGGCACTGACCGTTTTAGCCCTCCGCCGACGCCGCCGCAGTTAGATCGCAAAAAGGCAAAACAAAACCGCCCGTCCGGGCGGTTTTATTTTGCCCTGTGCGGGTCAGGGCCGTTCACCGACAGCGCACCCCGGCGCGCCGCCTGCAAAACAGGCGAAAAATTCGGCGTTTCAGAGGGAAGCCGTTGCAATACGGCATTAAGATGCTATAATAAAGCTGGTATGATAGGAACGGAGGTCCAGCCATGATCGAGAAGGAAGCCTTTATCGCGGCACTGCTGCCGATCTGCGACACCGTATGTGAATATGACAGGGCCCGGGGAAAGCTGCGGGTTCGGAAAACCAGTCTGGCCAGTGGGCTGGAGGACAAATGGTACACCGTAGAGGAGCTGCGTGACATCTTTCGGGATAACGGCGGTGTGTCGGCGGAAAAAAGCGTGTGGATGCGCTATCTCAGCAGCGAAAACCTGCGGAGCTTTTTCTACGAAAAGGAGCGAAACGAGAGCTTTCGCCTGCGGTTCCGGCAGGGCGGCGTAGGCTGCCGGCAGTATGACATCCGCATCGACCGGATCAACGACTATGTGCTGGTCATCTCCGGGCGGGACACCCAGGAGCAGGAGATAGACGCGCTGACCGGCGCGCTGAGCCGCAACCATTACCAGCGGGATATGAGCAATGAGATATACCGCGGCGGTGTAGCGCTCATCGATATGGACGATCTGAAGCTGTATAACGACATAAATGGCCATCAGGTGGGCGACAACGCGCTGCGGGTGCTGGCGGATACCATCTATGAGGTAGTAGGCTGCAGCGGCTCGCTGGTGCGCTACGGCGGCGATGAGTTTTTGCTGCTGCTGCCGGGCGTGGAGCAGGCGGCCTTTGCCACCGTGCTGGGAGACATTCAGCGGCGGCTGCGGACAGTGAGCATACCGGGCTGCGAGGGCGGCCAGCATATCACCATCAGCGTGGGCTGCGTCATGGCGCAGCAGGAGACGATCGCCCAGGCGGTGCAGCGGGCGGACCGGCTGATGTACCGGGCCAAGCGGAGAAAGGACGCCGTGGTCACCGAGGATACCCCTGTGGAGGGGGATGAGATCAAGCCGCATATTCTTGTGGTGGACGATGCGGCTATGAACCGCGCGATACTGCGGGAGATGCTGGCGGAGGATTTCAACGTGCTGGAGGCGAAGGACGGCCGGGAGTGCATGGCGCAGCTGGAGACCTACGGCGCGGATATCTCACTGGTGCTGCTGGACATGATCATGCCGGAGATGGACGGCCTGCAGGTGCTGGAGGAGATGAATAATCGGGGGTTTATCGAGGATATCCCGGTCATCATCATCACGGCGGACGGCTCGGAAGAAAAGGTGCGGCAGGCCTACGACATGGGCGTGTCGGACTACATAGAACGGCCCTTTGATATCCGTATCGTGCGGCAGCGGGTGATGAACACCGTGAAGCTGTACGCGCGGCAGCGGCGGCTGGCAGCGGTGATGATGCAGCAGCTGCGGCGGCAGGAGCATATGATGGGCATCGCGGCGGATATCCTGTCGCGGGTGATGGGCTACCGCAACGGCGAGGGCGCGGACCACGGGCGGCACATGGAGCAGATCACGCAGCGGCTGCTGCAGAGAATGCTGGAACGCACGGATAAATACGGCCTGACCCTGCAGGACTGCCGGCGGGCCGCCGCCGCGGCTATGTTCCACGACATCGGAAAGATGGGCGTGCCGGATGCCCTGCTGCGAAAGATCGGCCCCCTGACGCCGGAGGAGTTTGACGAGATCAAGAAGCATACCCTGATCGGCGAGGAACTGATGCGGGGCATGAAGGAGATGGAAAGCGAGCCATTGGTGGAGGCTGCGGCGGAGATCTGCCGCTGGCACCACGAACGGGTGGACGGCAGAGGCTATCCCGACGGGCTGAAGGGCGACGAGATACCGATGACCGTGCAGGCGGTGGGTCTGGTGGACGCCTATGACTCGCTGGTGAGCCAGCGGGTGTACAAGCCGGCGTATACCCATGCGGAGGCGTTGGCTATGATACGGCGCGGCGAGTGCGGCGCGTTCGATCCGCTGCTGGTGGACTGCCTGGAGGACATACAGGGTGCGCTGTGCCGTGAGGTATACGGCCTGAGAGGTAAGGAATGAGCAGGATAAAAAGATTGCTGGCGGTGCTGCTGGCGCTGTGCGGCGCGTTGCTGTGCGGCTGCGGACAGCGGGAGACGGAAACGGAAGAACTGCCGGTGCTGGTCATTGGCAGCGACAACTATGAGCCGTATTTCTATCTGGATGAGAATGGCGCCTATGCGGGTATCGACGTGGAGATCGCAAAAGCAGCCTGTGAGCGATTGGGCTGGACGGCGAGCTTCCAAAAAATCAACTGGCAGGAGAAGGACGCCCTACTGGAGCGAGGCGACGTGGACTGCCTCTGGGGCAGCTTCTCCATGAACGGCAGAGAGGACCGCTACCGCTGGGCAGGGCCGTATATGTACAGCCGTCAGGTGGTCATAGTGCAGGCGTCCAGCGATATTTACGGTCTTGGCGACCTGAACGGCAAGCGCATCGCCGTGCAGACCTCCTCCAAGCCGGAGGAGCTGTTTTTGAAGCATCAGGTGCCCGGCGTGGAGCAGGTGGACAGCGTGTACTGCTTCGCCGACACGGTGGACGTGTTCGCCGCGCTGGACAAAAGCTATGTGGACGCCTGCGCCGGACACGAGACGGCGTACCTCACCTTCATCGCCGGGCGCGCCGGGGAATACCGGGTGCTGGAGCCGGGGCTGCTGCGGGCAGGTCTGGGCGCGGCGTTCTATAAGGACGACGGCAGCGGCAGAGCGGAGGCTCTGAACGAAATGCTGCACGAGCTGGTGGCGGACGGCACCGTGGCCGCCATTCTGGAGAGCTACGGCGTGGACGCACAGGCGGCTTTAGCGGGGTTGATCCATGGGCAATAAGTTTTCCAACAAATATATCTGGGTGCTCATGCTGGTGCTGGGCGTCTTTGTGATGGCGGTCACGGCTCTCATCGGCGGCAACAGAAGCATCCGCAACGCCCAGCAGACCGCCCAGCGGACGCTGCAATATCTGCAAAACCAGTGCATCAGCTACCGCGACATCGTCGCCGCCGACCGGCTAAAGAGCCTCGTGCGGCTGACGGAGCAGGCGCAGGAGGTGGCGGAGCGCGAGGGTATGGTGGGGCAGAACCGCTCCAACGAGGAGCTGGCGCGGTACGCCCAGCGTCAGCGCGTAACCTGCGTGCTGGTGCTGGACAAGGATCTGGAGATCGAGTTCAGCTCCGGTGCGGACATGGACTGGAGCGATTACTACACCAATGAGGCGATCCGCTCCATCATGGACTACCCGGAAAAGATCTTCGCCCGCCGCCTGACCCGTGACGGCGCGGTATACGACATAGCAGCCGTGGCGCGCGTCGAAAATCCCGGCGTCGTCTTCTGCGTCCGCCTCCAGTCGAACACGATCATCGCCTCCTACCGTGCGTCCATCGAGAGCCTGCTGGCGGGCTACGAGACGCTGCTCAATGACAGGGTCTACACCTACATCACCGACGGCGAGCGCGTGGTGGGCAGCAGCGCGGCGGAGCAGTGGAACCTGCCGGTGGACGAGGTGCCCCTCATCCGTGCGCTGGAGTCCTCCCCCTCCCCGGGCAGCAAGCTGACCCAGCTCCGCACGGACGGCACGTTCTTCGGTGCACGGGAGCGATACCAGCAGTACAGCCTGTATGTGTTCCTCCCCAATGAATACGTGTTCATCCTGGGCAAGAACATGGTGATCTCCGCCTTCGGCGTCTACGCGCTGGCGGCGGTCTTGGCGACGCTGCTGGTGCTCCACACCACGCAGGAGCGCAAGCGTCGCGAGATGGACTACCAGCACCGTCTGGAGGAGGAGGTGCGCCGCGCCAGCGCGGCGGACCAGGCCAAGACGCACTTCCTTCGCAGCATGAGCCACGACATACGCACACCCATCAACATCATCATGGGTATGCTGGAGATCATCGGGCGGAACCCGGAGAATGTGACGCTGGTGCAGTCCTGCCGGGAGAAGGCGCAGACCGCGGCACGCTATTTGCTGGCGTTGGTAAACGACGTGCTGACGCTGAATCGCCCGAAGCAGGAGGCGCTGGGAAAGACCCCCTATTGTTTGACAAGCGAGCTGCACGAGCTGCTGGATATTTCGCGCGCCCAGGCGGAGAGCACAGGCGTTGCACTGATGGTGATGGACCTGACGCTGGAGCATGAACGATTTACAGGCGACCCGCTGTATCTGCGGCAGATCTGCCAGAATATCATTGGCAACGCCATCAAATACAATCACCCCGGCGGATGGGTGCGCTGCAGCTTCCGCGAGTCCCGTTATGCGGATGGCGTGTGCCGGCTGGAATTTATATGCGAGGATAACGGCGCAGGTATGAGCGAGACATTCCAGCGCCATATGTTCGAGGCGTTTGCCCAGGAAAACAGCGATAGGGGCAGCCTTTCCGGCGGCGTGGGCCTGGGTCTGGCCGTGGTGAAAAAGCTGGTGGACGAAAGAGGCGGTACCATTCAGGTGGACAGTGCACGCGGACAGGGAACGCGCTTCCGCGTGGTGCTGCCCATGATGCCCAGTGAGGCCGAACCGGAAGCCGCGCTTCCCGACGCGGCGGCCTCCATTGCCGGCCGGCGCTTGCTGGTGGCGGAGGACAACGAACTGAACCGGGAGATCGCGGTGTACCTGCTGCAGGAGGCCGGCGCCATGGTGGACCAGGCCGCCGACGGCAAGGAGGCGGTGGAGATGTTCGCCGCGTCGGCGCCCGGTACCTACGACGCGGTGCTGATGGACGTGATGATGCCGGAGCTGGACGGCCTTTCCGCCACCCGCGCCATCCGCGGGATGGACAGGCCGGACGCGCAGCTGCCGATCATCGCCATGACCGCCAACCTGTTTGACGAGGACGTGGCGGCCTGCCTGGCAGCGGGCATGGACGCGCATATCCCCAAGCCGTTGGAGGCTGGGCAGATGATAAGAACGATCGCCGAGTGGCTGGAGAGGAAGAAACAATGAATTTAGAGAAGCTTTATCAAGAGATGGACGGCGACATGGCGGACGCCGTGCGCCGGCTGGGCAGCGCGTCCGCGGTGGAGCGTTTCCTGCGGATGTTCGCCGGAGACGATACCTTCGCCATGCTGCAGGCGGCCATGAGCGCCGGAGACGCCCGGCGGGCGTTCCGGGCGGCGCACACGCTGAAGGGCCTGGCGGCCAACCTGGGGCTGGTGCAGCTGGGGCAGGCAGCCTCCGCCCTGACGGAGGCCCTGCGCGGCAGCGATATGCAGCGCGCGTCGGCGCTGTATCCGGAGACGGCCGCGGCATACCGTGAGGCGTGCGCGGCGATCGGAGATTTAGAGACGGACGCGTAGAAAACACGGATTTTGGCAGATGTCAAGAAGAAAATGGACAAATGACAAAAAATATCAATCTTGAGATGTAACACAAGAAGATCTCCGGGCACCAGACAGCTGGCGGCGGAGTGTGTTACAAGCGGTATCGCTGCGCGATGTAGCATGGAAACACCGCGCCAATCAAGACCACGAAAAAAGCAGCTCTCACGGGGGAGCTGCTTTTTTCATGCGGAGTGCCCTTGCGGGCAGTCTTGACAGGCGGGTGGTTCCCTGCGTTGGGTAACCAACATGGCCAGCTTCGCCGGCCATGCTGACGCAATTTCATATCATGGGGACGCGGGGCGTGGCGTAACACAAGATTGCTGCAGCAGCTCCGGCGACGTGGGCGAATTTGTGTTACAATCATTGAAAGACCACGAACTATCCTGAAACATAAGGGAGGCTCTCATGGGACACTACATGACGAAAGAGGAACGCATTATCATGCAGACACTGCTGGACGAGAAAAAGCCAGTCAGCTACATCGCCCGGAAGCTGGGCTGCTGCCGCCAGACGGTCTACAACGAGATACGGCGCGGACAGTATCTCCATGACTACGGCTACTATGACAAGCTGCGGTACTCGGCGGACAAGGGACAGCAGATACACGACTACAATCAGACGGCAAAAGGCAGGCCGTTGAAGATCGGCAGTGACCACGCCTTTGCTGCCTACATCGAGCACAAGATCATTGTGGATAGGTACTCCCCGGCTGCTGCTCTGGCGGCGGCGCGGAAGTACCCTTTTGCTACAAGGATATGCGTCAGCACCCTGTACAGCTACATCGACAAAAAGGTGTTTTATCAGCTGGGCAACCGGCACCTATGGGAGAAGTGGAAGAAGCGGCCCAAGAAAACCGAGGACAAGGAGCAGCGGGTAGTACACCCGAAGCTGCCCAGCATAGAGGTCAGACCGGCGCACATTGACCGACGCGCAGAGTACGGACATTGGGAAATGGACTTGGTGGTCAGCGGTCAGAATGGAAGAAGTGTACTTCTCACACTGACGGAGCGACTGAGCAGACAGGAGATCATCGTCAAGCTGCCGGACAGACGGGCGGAGACCATACGCAGGGCCATAGACCGAATGGAGCGTAAGACGCCGGGCTTCCGGCAGAAGTTCCGGTCTATCACCACCGACAATGGCAGCGAGTTCATGGAGTATGACAAGCTGGTCAAGAGCTGCCGGAGCAAGGGCAGCCGCTTTGACATCTACTACTGTCACAGCTACTCCGCATGGGAGAAAGGCAGCGTGGAGAACCACAACCGCATGATACGCCGCTTCTTCCCCAAAGGCACCAACTTTGACGAGGTATCTCCGGCAGAAGTGCGGCGGGTGCAGGATTGGATGAACCGGTATCCGCGCAGAGTATTAGGTTGGCAGACACCCGATGAAGCCGCAGCATAGGCAGGG
>FR881576.1 GCA_000435555.1 Firmicutes bacterium CAG:176 | reverse complement strand
AGATATCATCTGTTGCCCGGGAGCCTTGCTTTGCCTGCTAAATACCCCGGCTGCGCTTTTCGCACAGCCGGGGTATCGGTCAATTTATTTGCTGTCCGGCAAGATGCCCAGCAGCACCAATGGCGCATCTCCGGTGTTATCAATGCCGTGGGTGTGGCCCTCGGGACAGTAGTGGGTCATGCCGGCGGTCAGGGGTACGTCCATCCCATCGTCGTGGCATACGCCGCAGCCGGACAGCACGTGAATGATCTCACAGTTGCCAGTGTGGGTATGCAGGCCGATGGAGGACCCCGCGGGCAGGGTCAATGTCAGGATACGGCCCATGCCGTCGGCAACGGCGGTGCGGACGTGGGCTTCGCCGGCGCCGCCTTTGAAATGCGGCACAACGGTCGGATCGACAGCGTTAAAATCCAGCGTCATTTGCGTCCCTCCTTATTTCGATTTCCGTATGCGCTCGGTGATGGCCTGCCCGGTGGGCGTAACGGCCAGACCGCCCAGCGCCGTCTCGCGGAATTCCACGGGCATACGGCGGCCCACCTCGCCCATGGCATCGATGACCTCGTCCACGGGAATGCGGCTGGTGATGCCCGCCATGGCCATGTCCGCCACGCTGACGGCGTTCACCGCGCCGATGACGTTGCGCTTGACGCAGGGAACCTCCACCAGGCCCGCCACGGGATCGCAGATCAGGCCCATCAGGTTTTTCAGCGCCATGGCCACCGCATGGCCGATCTGCTCGCCGCTGCCGCCCCGCAGGGCCACCAGCGCCCCAGCCGCCATGGCGGAGGCCGTGCCGATCTCCGCCTGACAGCCGCCGGAAGCGCCGGCGATGCACGCCCGATAGGCGATGACCGCGCCGATACCGCTGGCCACATACAGCGCCTCCAGCAGCTGGTGCTGGCTCAGCTCCTCGTACCTGCACAGGGGCAGCAGCACCGCCGGCAGCACGCCGCAGGCGCCCGCCGTAGGCGCCGCCACGATGCGGCACATACAGGCGTTGGACTCCGCCATGGACAGCGCCTCGGCGATGACCTCGCTGACGTAGCCGCCGGACATGGCTTCACCCCGCAGGCAGTACTGCCGCATTTTCATGCCGTCACCGCCCACCAGGCCGCTGACGCTCTTGCGCCGGCCGGTGTAGCTGTCCGCCGCGTCGGCCATGGCCTGCCAGGTGATGAGCATCTTCGCCATGGACTGGTTCCGCGTTACCTGGCGTTCGTCCATATCCGTCTCCAGCACGATCTCCCAGAAGGGCTTGCCCTCCTGCTCCATGCGGTCAAATATTTCCTTCATCGAATCCAGAGCCATCGTCATCCTCCTCCTTGTCGTAGTAGGTCATGGACAGCACGCCCGGCAGCTCGGACAGAAACGCCACCTGGCTGGGCTTGAGGTGCTGATCCAGCTCGATGACCATCAGCGCGTCGCCGCCCCGCTTGTGGCGGTACAGACTCATGTTGGCTACGTTGACGCGCAGCTGGCTTAGTATGCTGGTGATGGCCGCTACGGTGCCGCTGGCGTCCTGATTGCGGATGACCAGCGTGTTGAACATACCGTTGAAGTTCACGTCGATGCCATCCAGCTTGTTCACCATGATGCGGCCGCCGCCAATGGACGATGCCTGCATGGTCAGCGTCCTGCCGTCGGCACTCTTGGCCTCGATGACGGCGGTGTTGGGGTGGGCATCCCGCAGCTTGATCTCGTCGATGGTGTAGGTCAACCCGGCCTTTTCCGCCTCGGCAAAGGCGTCCGGCAGGCGGGGGTCGTCCGGCTTCATGCCCAGCAGACCGCCTACCAGCGCACGGTCCGTGCCGTGGCCGGCGCCCGTCTCGGCAAAGGAGCCGTAGAGGTGGATGGCGGCCCTGACCGGCGGCGCACCCAGCAGTGTGCGGGCCATGGCGCCGATCTTGGCGGCGCCGGCGGTGTGGGAGCTGGAGGGACCGATCATCACGGGCCCCAGTATGTCAAAGATATCCAGCATAGAAAAACTCCCTTCAGAGTGTGTCGAGGGTATTGTACCACATAACACGGCGGGGAACAATGGTTTTATGGACGATTGTAAAGGGAAGCAGGGGCGGACGACTGTCCGCCCGCAAGCACGCGCCCCTTGCAATTTCGTAGGGAACGGCGGCCTTGATATCCCCCTGTGACGATTTGACAAAAACCGACGGACGGCTTATAATGTACGCCAAGGACGCTGCAATAAACGGCAGGCGGTTAGTCACAGCCCCGAAAGGGGGTGACATACATGTTTTTCGTCTTTACGATTCATATTCTGGGTCATTCGATCTCGATACGAGTCCAACGACTGAAAAGCAAAAACCGCCACCCTGGCCGGTGACGGTTTTTGTGGGCTGTGAAGCCCATTAAAATCATTTACCAATTCTGGGGCTGACCGCTTGTCGCAGCGTCCCCTTCTATTTACTATTATACCCATCCCGCTGGATTTGTCAAGGGGCAGTCCCCGCCCCACAAATTGCGGCGAAAAAAGAAGCACCAAAAAGCAAATCAAGCTATACTATC
>FR881575.1 GCA_000435555.1 Firmicutes bacterium CAG:176 | reverse complement strand
AGCGAGTCGAGCCTCGTCGCCCGCTCCAAAAAAGAAAGACACCCACATGGGTGTCTTTCTTTTTTGGTGCAGCACTTTTGCTACGCAAAAGTGGTCGCCTGCGGGCGGGTGACTGAACGCGAGTGGGGGAACCCGTCAAAGGTTCCCCCCTCACACTCCCCCTTCCTTGCGGTGGGCGGGAGTGCAGACAACAAAACATGTGGGCAGTCACAAAAGAAAAGAGACATCCGAAAGGATGTCTCTTTTCTTTTGGTGCGGCGATTTTGCTGCGCGAAAAACAAGGCCGCCAGCGGCGGCCCTTGACATGGCACCCACTCCTGGGCAAAAAAGGAGACGCTTTCGCGTCTCCTTTTTTATCATCCTGCGCGGATAAAATCATCCACGTTGCTCGGCTGGTCTGTGGTGTCCGGCGGCCCCGCCACCGTGGTGTCGTGATCACCGTCGGGCATATTGAAGTCGTCGTCCGCCTCGTCGCCAAAAAAGCCGTTCCAGCCGCCCAGCATCATAAAGGCGTCCTCCACCACGATCTCGTCGTGGCCCTCGATCAGCTCACGCTGGTAGTTCAGCACGGAGCCGGTAACGGTGGTCACGTTGCCGTCGCTGTCCGCCATGTTGACGGTGTAGGTGGGGGCGGTGTGCATGGTGCAGACGGCGGTGGGGGCATTATCCGCCGCCACCAGGGCCGTGTAGACGCGGCTGCCGCGAACGTCCAGGGCGCAGTTCTCCGACGCCAGCATTCCGCTGTCAGCACAGACGGCCACGCTGGTCAGGCCGGAGCAGGAGAAGAAGTCCTTGTCGGGTAGGTCCTCATGAATGGCCTTCATGACCTTCTGGAAGATCACGGCGCAGGGGTTGCCGCTGGCCACGATGCGCTGGTTATGCTCATAGCCCGCCCAGACGGCGCAGCTGTAATAGGGCGTATAGCCCGCGAAGTAACGGTCCTTGTTGCTGTTGGTAGAACCGGTCTTACCGGCGATGTGCATACCGGGGAACTGCGCCTGATAGCCGGTGCCCTGCAGGGATGCCTCCTGCAGGAGGCTGTTCATCAGCGCCGCAGTGGTGTTCTTCATGGCCACGGTGGACTGTGCTTCGTTCTCCAGGATCA
>FR881574.1:22207-24280 GCA_000435555.1 Firmicutes bacterium CAG:176 | reverse complement strand
TGCCCTTAAGGGGAAGGCTGGGGGAAAATTTTGGGGGTGTTGCCCGTTTGCGGGCAACTTTTTTGCTTTCCGGGGGATGGGGTATAGACGATCTTGATAAGGGGGTACGGATATGAAGTACAGAAAGAACGGGACGGACGCGGTGTGCGGACAGTGCGACCTGTGCGGCGGAGAGCTGCGGCGGGGAGAGCGATACTACCGGATCAGCGGTGAGAACGTGTGCAGGGGCTGCCTGGCAGATTTCGCGGCGCAGATACTGGCGGCGTATGAGGTGGTCGGAGGTGAGGCGGATGCATAAGACGGCGGCACCCTGGGAGGAACTGCGGGAGAAGTACGAGGCGGGCGGATATACCTATATGCAGCTGGCGAAGGAATACGGCGTTTCGGTGCAGAGCGTGGGGCGGCACGCGCGGAAGGAGAAGTGGGTCAGCGGGTGCCGGAACGAGAGACGGCGCAGGGCAGAGAGCAGGGATTGCCTGCTGCAGATGACGCGGGCGCTGATGCGGGGCGCAAAGCGGGCGGCCGAGGAGGCGGAAAAAGGTGAGGCGTGCACCAAGGAGCTGAAGGAGCTGGCGGGGATATTGCAGACGCTGGCGGGGCTGGAGAAGGAGCTGGGCGGCGGGACCGCGGCGCAGACGGTGCAGGTGCTGCTGGGAGAGGGGGTACGGGAGCTGAGCGAGTAAGCACGGAGAGAAGAGAGACAAGGGGGAGAGAACATGGAGGATATATACATCGGGACGCCGAACGCAAAGCAGGACGAATTTCTGCGGTGCAAAAAGAAGTACGTCGCTTTCGGCGGGGCACGGGGCGGCGGGAAAAGCTGGGCGGTGCGGTGCAAGGCCAAGCTGCTGGCGCAGCGGTATCCGGGGGTACGGATGCTGCTGGTGCGGCGGACCATGCCGGAGATCGAGGCAAACCATTTGGAGACGCTGCGGCTGGAGCTGGCGGGTACGGCCGTATACCGGGCGGAGGAGAGACGGTTCGTGTTCGGGAACGGGAGCGTATTGCAGTTCGGGTACTGCGCCTGCGACCGGGACGCGGATCGTTATCAGGGTGCGGAGTACGACGTGATCTTTTTCGACGAGGCCACGCAGCTGAAGGAGCAGTGGATGCGGAAGCTGGCGGCGTGCGTGCGCGGCGTGAACGGATTTCCCAAGCGCATTTACTACACGTGCAACCCGGGCGGGCCGGGGCATGGGTATATCAAGCGGCTGTTTATCGACCGGCGGTATGAGCCGGGGGAGAACGGGGGCGAGTACGCGTTCATACCGGCGCGGGTGACGGACAACGGGGCGCTGCTGGCGCGGCAGCCGGAGTATATACGGCAGCTGGAGGCGCTGCCGCCGAAGCTGCGGGCGGCGTGGCTGGAGGGGCGGTGGGACGTGCTGGCGGGACAGGTGTTCCAGGAGTTCACGGACGACCCGGCGCACTACGCGGACCGGCGGTGGACGCACGTGATCCGGCCCTTTGACATCCCGCGGGAGTGGAACGTGTACAGAAGCTACGACTTCGGGTACGCCAAGCCCTTTTCCTGCGGCTGGTGGGCGGTGGACTTCGACGGGTGCGTGTACCGGATATTGGAGTTGTACGGCTGCACGGGAACGCCGGACGAGGGCGTGCTGTGGACGCCGGAGCGGCAGTTCGCGGAGATACGGCGGATGGAGGACGAGCACCCGTATCTGCGGGGGCGGACCATACGGGGGGTGGCGGACCCGGCCATCTGGGACGCCAGCCGGGGCGAGAGCATCTATGAGACGGCGCTGAAGCACCGGCTGTTTTTTGAGAAGGGGGATAACCGGCGGATACCGGGGTGGATGCAGCTGCACTACCGGATGAGCTTTGACGGGGAGGGGTACCCCATGCTGTATGTGTTCGAAAACTGCCGGGCGTTCATACGGACGGTACCGGGGCTGTCGTACAGCACCACGGCGCCGGAGGATGTGGACACGGGACAGGAGGACCACGCGGCGGATGAGAGCCGGTATTTCTGCATGATGCGGCCCATCGCGCCCCGGGAGAGGACGGAGATACGGCGGGAGCCGTGAGAAACCGGGGGAGGGGGCGGGCCCCTCC
>FR881574.1:4137-22182 GCA_000435555.1 Firmicutes bacterium CAG:176 | reverse complement strand
GGGCTGCGCCCCTCCCCCGGTCCAAATTCCGCAGATGACGAAAATGTGGAATTTTACACAAAAGGGCTGGACAAATTATGCAGCCGTGCTATAATCTGACTATCCGCAGGAGTACTCCTGCTTTGGCGTTTTAACAAGCTTAAAACGAAGCGGGCTGCGGAAATATTAAAACCATTGGGGAGTGTTAACAATGAAAAAAGTATTGGCAACCGTGTTAGCGCTGGTCATGGCGCTGGCCCTGTGCAGCGTGAGCTGGGCAGACGGCGCATACGCGCCGTTGCCTGATGCAGTGGATGGCGTAATTACGTTGGGTAGTGATGTGACTATTCCTGAGAATACGCAGGTCACTATTCCTGCAAATACTGCTATAACGCTCAAGCTGAATGAAAAAACACTGACGGTTAATCAGGATTGCGGTATCTGTGTTAAAGGTTCTTTGACCATTGAGGGGGAAGGAACCATCACTGCGTCTAAGGTACCTATCAAAATTGATGGTGGCAGTCTGACGCTGAACAGCGGAAAAATTGTGAGCACCGGAGATTATGGCACATACGCATTGAATGGTGGTAGCGTGACGGTAAATGGTGGCGAAATTGAGTCCAAATGGGCTGCGCTGAGCGGTAACAACACCACAGGAACAATGAACTTTGAAATAAATGGCGGTACCTTGACGGCAAAGGAGGGCCCAGCCATTTATATGCCGAATCAGGTCAAGCTTACCATCACTAATGGTACTTTGAATGGCGGTGTTTCTCTGCGCATGGGTCAGGTCGACATTTCTGGTGGTACGATCAATGCAACCAAAGGAAGCATTGATAATCCTAAGGAATTCTATAATTACAGCGGAAACGCTTGGCTGCCTGACGCTCTGTATGTGTTTGGCGGTACTTACAACAGCGAGGATGCACACGGTAATGCACTGAAGCTGAATATTACCGGCGGTACATTTAACTGCGAAAATGGGCAGGGAAGTGCCGTGGCCATTTATGATTTGGGCCGGGTCGCACAAGCACAGAGTGTTGATATTTCCGGCAATGCTGTGTTGAAGACGAATGCAACTGGCCGAAAGGCGTATCAGGTGCTTAGTTTGGCAGATATTGGTGTGACTGCGCCCGCGGCTGATTATGGTAACGCGGCCAATGTCGGAAAAACCGAAACGGTAATCACTGGCGGTAAGTTCAGCGATGAACCTACTGTTGCGAATGGCTACAAGGCCACCCAGAATGCCGACGGCACCTGGACCGTAACGAAGATCTCCTCCTATTACTACTATTCCCCCAGCACCACCACCCCCGATACCACCACCAAGGGCTCTCCCAAGACCTTTGACGCGGGCGTGGGTATCTACGCCGTGACGGCGGTGCTGTCCATGACCGGTATGGCGTGGACCGCTAAAAAGCGTCACTAAGAGCAAATAAAAAAGAAAGCCCGTAAGGGCTTTCTTTTTTTGCGCTTTTTTTGGTGGGAAGGCTGGGGCAAAAAATTTGGGGGGTGTTGCACGTTTGCGGGCAACTTTCGGGCTGGGCGGGGGCAGGGACAGAACATGAAAGGGAGGTGCTCGGATGGAGCAGGAGACAAGGACCGCGCGGGACGCCGGTGCTCCGGTGAAGATCGGGGCGGAGGCGGTACGGGCCGCGGCGGAGGTGCTGCGGCGCTATCGCGCGGGCAAGCAAAATCTGGACAGGCGCATCATCGACAACGAGCAGTTCTGGAAGCTGCGGCACTGGGAGCAGATGGAGAAGGCGGGCGAGGGCGGCAATCCGGAGGACGTGCGGCCGGCCAGCGGCTGGCTGGTGAACTGCATCCTCAGCAAGCACGCGGACGCCATGGACTGCTATCCGGAGCCGACGGTGCTGCCCCGGGAGCCGGGAGACCGGCAGGAGGCAGAGACGCTGAGCCGTATCCTGCCGGTGCTGCTGAAAAACGACCGGTTCAGGCGGACGTATTCCAAGGCGTGGTGGGACAAGCTGAAGTCCGGGTGCGCCGTGTACGGCGTGTTCTGGGACAACGAAAAGCTGCACGGGCTGGGCGACGTGAGCATTCGCAGCATGGACGTGCTGAACCTGTTTTGGGAGCCGGGGGTCACGGACATACAGGAGTCGGAGCACTTTTTCTGCACGGAGCTGGTGCCCAACAACCATCTGGTGCGGAGGTGGCCGGAGCTGGAGGGGAAGCTGGGGCGCGGCGGCGCGCAGGTGAGCCGGTATCTGTTCGACGACAAGGTGGACACGTCGGAGCAGTCGCTGGTGGTGGACTGGTACTACCACACGGAGCGTGAGGGACGGCAGGTGCTGCAGTACTGCAAGTTCGTGGGGGAGAATGTGCTGTATGCCACGGAGAACGACCCGGAGATGGCGGCGCGGGGCTGGTACGACCACGGGAAGTACCCGTTCGTGTTCGACACGCTGTTTCCCGAGGAGGGGACGCCCTGCGGGTATGGGTATGTGGATCTGTGCAAGTCGGCGCAGAAGCAGATCGACCTGATGAACCAGGCTATTCTGAAAAACACGCTGGCGGCGGCGACGCCGCGGTTTTTCATCCGGGCGGACGGCGCGGTGAACGAGAACGAGTATGCCGACTGGACGCGGCCCTTCGTGCACACCAACGGGAACCTGGGTGCGGACTCCATCGCGCCGATCCGGGTGCCGGCGCTGGACAGCGTGTATGTGGCGGTCTTGCAGAACAAGATCGCGGAGATGAAGGAGACGGCGGGCAACCGGGACGTGATGAGCGGCGGCACCGCCGGCGGCGTGACGGCGGCCACGGCTATTGCGGCTTTGCAGGAGGCGGGCGGCAAGCTGTCGCGGAACATGATCGACGACGGGTATGAGGCGTTTTCACAGGTGGTGACGCTGTGCATCGAGCTGATCCGGCAGTTTTACGACGTGCCGCGGCAGTTCCGGCTGCTGGGCCGGGACGGCGGGGCGTTCGTCGCCTACGGCAACGGGGGCCTGCGGCCCAGGGCACTGCTGACCGGGGGCTATCGCGTGCCGGAGTTCGACCTGGAGGTGATGGCACAGGACGAGACGCCGTACCAGACCATGGAGTATAACCAGCTGGCCCTGCAGCTGTTTCAGATGGGGTTCTTCCGCAGCGATATGGCGGAGCAGGCGCTGCGGTGCCTGGAGCTGATGCAGTTCCGCAGCAAGGACACGCTGGCGGAGGTCATCCGGCAGGGACAGAAGGAGACGGACCAGAAGGCGTGGCTGACGGAGGCGCTGCGGCGGGCGGTGACGCTGCTGGACAAGAGCCAGGGGACCCATCTGGCGGAGGCGCTGGAGCGAGAGCTGGAGAAGCGGGAGAGCAGCGGCGGAAAGGCGGCGGCGCCCCGAAGCAGTGACGCGGTGACGCGGCAGCGGCAGGCCACGCGGCAGGCGGTACGGCCCAGATGATACGGGCCAGCTGCGGCGGCGCGCACCTTACGGTGCGGGGCCACGCCGGGTACGGGGAGTATGGGAAGGACATCGTATGCGCGGCGGCGTCCGCGCTGGTGTACGCGCTGGCGGGGAGATTGCGGGAGACAGGACGGCTGGAACGGTTCCAAAGCGCGCCGGGATACGCGGAGATCGCGGGTACGGGGGACTGTGCCCGGGAGTTCGCGTTGGTGCGGTGCGGGCTGGCGCTGCTGGCGCGGCAATACCCCGGCAGGGTGGAAGTTGGGTCGTGACCTACCACGGGGAGGAGAGTTCGGATGGACGAGCTGGAAAAGACGGCGCAGGAGACTGCGGAGGAGACGGGCGGAATGGCTCCCGACGCCGGGGAGCAGCAGGTACCTGACGGGGAACAGGGGGTACCCGGCGGGGAAGAGGACTTCGAGACGCTGATACGCGGCCGGTACAAGGGGGAATTCGACGCACGAGTGCGGCGAATACTGGACGGACGGCTGCGGGGACTGCGGCAGGAGAACGAGAGGCTGCGGGAGATGGCGGCCGCGGCGGAGACGGCGCGGCAGCGGGAGCAGGAGGCGCAGCTGCAGGCCGCGATGGAATTCGCGGTGATCCGGGCGCGGCAGCAGATGGCCCAGGCCATCGCCAGCGGCGGAAGCCGCGTGGCGGAGAACGGCGGAGGGCGGGCCGGGTGGCGGAGAACGGCGGACGGCGCGGGAGCGTCAGCCGCTGGGATCCTAAGGGCCTCAGCGGGGCGGAGCTGGCGGCGATACGGAAGAGAGTACAGGATGGAGAGAAGATCAGATTTTAGAAAGGGAGAGAAAACATGGAGATGAATTTGCAGATGTTTGCGGAGAACACCCAGACCACGGCAGGCCTGAGCGCGGAGATGAAGACCTACTACGGCATGGAGCTGCTGGAGAATGCCAAGCCGCAGCTGGTGCACAACCAGTTCGCGGCCACGAAGGGCCTGCCTGCCGGCGGCGGCAAGACCGTGGAGTGGCGTAAGTTCGGCGCCTTTGACAAGGCGCTGAAGCCTCTGACCGAGGGCGTGACGCCCGACGGCAGCGGTATCTCCGTCAGCTACATCACCAAGGAGCTGGCGCAGTACGGCGACTACACCACCGTGTCGGATATGCTGGACCTGACCGCCATCGACGATGTGGTGCTGGAGATCACTGACCGCCACGGCAGCAATATGGGCCTGACGCTGGACACGGTGTCCCGAAACGAGATCCAGCAGGGCAAGCAGGTGATCTACGCGCCCAAGATCGGCAGCGACGGCACCAAGACCGACGTGACCAGCCGCATGACGCTGGATAAGGACTGCCGCATGACCAGCGAGCTGGTGGCCAAGGCGGCGACCCAGCTGAAGAAGATGAACGCGCCCACCTTTGACGGCAAGTATGTGTGCATCATCCACCCCAGCGTGGCCTTTGACCTGCGCCAGGACGAGGCGTGGATCGCCGCCCACCAGTATGCCGGGGCCACGGAGCTTTTCTCCGGCGAGATCGGCGAGCTGCATGGCGTGCGCTTCGTGGAGACCACGGAGGCGAAGATCTATCGCGGCGAGGACCTGGCCGCCGACAGCCGCACGCTGAAGGTGAACGGCAACGTTATGGCCAGCACCGACGTGACCTTCAACGGCGGTACTGTGGCTGCCGGCGCACTGGCGGGCCGCTATGTGGTGCTGGGCGGCACCCGCTGCCAGGTGGTGAGCAACACCGACGCGAAGCTGGTGCTGGACAAGACCGTCACTGTGGGCGACAAGGAGGTCATCTACCCCGGTGAGGGCGGCAAGCAGGGCTGCGCCGTGTACGGCTGCCTGTTCCTGGGCAAGGGCGCCTATGGCGTGGTGGACCTGAGCGAGGGCACGGAGGTCATCGTGAAGCCCCGCGGCAGCTCCGGTACCGCCGACCCCCTGGACCAGCGCTCCAGCGTGGGCTGGAAGGGCGTACACGCCGCGGCTATCCTGTACGACGAGTACATGGTGCGCGTGGAGTGCGGCAGCAGCTATTCGGACGAGGACAAGGCGAACTGACGGAGCGTGAAGCAGGGGCGGACGGGTCGTCCGCCCCTGCGGGAAATGCCGCCGTCAGCACGGCCACGCCGCGCTGACGGGACGTCGAGGCAACCGCCCCCTGCGGAACGCGGGCGGACGGCGGGGCGAGGTCTTACATGAGGAAAGGAGAAGGGCGAGATGAAGGAGAAAATGACAACGGTGCTGCTGCCCAGAGGCAGAAAGCAGGAGGAGAATTTTGTCATCGTGTCCGTCAACGGACGCAGCTGGAAGATCATGCGCGGCGTGGAGGTGCGCGTACCGGTGTGCGTGGCGGAGGTGCTGGAAAACGCCGCCATGATGGCGGAGGCGGCCCGGCGCTATGTGGACGAGAGAGCATCCTGAGGTGACGGCCATGGCAAGGACGACGGCAAAACAGGTGCTGGACCGGGTGGACGCGCTGCTGCCCAATGGGTATGCGCGCGCGGAGAAGCTGCGGTGGCTGGCCCAGGCGGAGGGCTTCGTGCGGCGGGAGCTGTGCCGGGAGACGGGGGAACTGCCGGTGCTGACCGAGGAGACGGAGCTGACGGCGGCGCCGCCCTTTGACGAGCTGTACCGGCACTATGTGGAGGCGCAGGTGCACTATGCCAACGGGGAGACGGCGCGGTACAACAGCGCGGCGGGCCTGTGGAACAACGCGTTTCTGACCTATCGGGACTACCGGGCCAGGACGGCGGTGCCGGAGGGCGGCGCGTCGGCGCTGCGGCTGTGCTGAAAGGGGGCGGCGGAGATGTATTTTCCCAAGCTGAAGGCGGCGGCGCAGCAGCGGGCAGGCGTAGAGCAGTTCGGGGGACTGGATCGCCGTCCGGGCAGCGGCGCGGGGAGTCTGGAGCAGATGGAGAACCTGTGGAGCAGCGGGTATCCGGCGCTGGAGACGCGGCCCCTGCGGCGGACGGTGACGCAGCTGGCGAAGCCCAACGGCATGACGGAGAAGGACGGATTGTTCTGGGTGGACGGCACGGCGCTGTATGTGAACGGCGCGAAAACGGGATTGGTGCTGACGGACAGCCGGAAGCAGCTGGTGAGCATGGGGGCGTATCTGCTGATCTTTCCGGACAAGAAGTACATCAATACCCAGGATCTGACGGACTTCGGAAGCATGGAGAACGTGCGGGCCACCACGGGAGAGGTGACGTTCACCCTGTGCGACGGGACGGGGGAGAGCCTGGGCAGCTACGCGGCGGGCACGGAGGCGCCCCAGGAGCCCCGGACGGGGGATCTGTGGCTGGACACGGAGCGACCGGAGAGCGTGATGCGGCGGTATGACGGCAGCACATGGACGGCGCTGGCGGAGGTGTACACAAAGATCGCCGCTGTGGGCGTGGGACTGGGCTTCCGCGCCGGGGACGGCGTGACGGTGGCAGGCTGCGGCGCGGCGGAGCTGAACGGCCTGCACGTATTGCAGGCGGCGGAGGACGACTGGGTGCTGGTGCCGGCGCTGTGCCGGACGCTGGACAGCCAGACGGCTGCGGTGACGGTGATGCGGCTGATGCCGGAGATGGACTTTGTGGTGGAGCAGGGCAACCGGCTGTGGGGGTGCAAATACGGCATCGTGGACGGTCAGGCGGTGAACGAGATATACGCCTGCGCGCTGGGAGATTTCCGCAACTGGAACAGCTTTGCGGGGCTGAGCACCGACAGCTACGCCGCCGCCAGAGGCTCGGACGGACCCTTTACCGGGGCGGCGGCCTGCATGGGCGGCGTGGTGTTCTTCAAGGAGAGCTGCATGGAGCGTATCTATCCGGCGGTGGGCGGCGGGCACCAGATCGTGACGGTGCCGTGCAGCGGTGTGCGGAAGGGCGCGGAGAGGACCGTGGCCGTGGCGGACGGTGTGGTGTACTATCTGGGGAACGACGGGGTGTACGCCTTTGACGGGAGTATGCCGGTGTGCGTATCCCGGGCGCTGGGCGACAAGCGGTATACCGGCGGCGGCGGTGGCCGCAAAGCGGTATCCCGGCGGGGTGGCCGGCGGGGAAAGCGGCCGGTACTGGCTGTCCGCCGTGGACGCGGCGGGAGAGACGGAGCTGCTGGTGTACGACACGCAGAAGCGGCTGTGGCACCGACAGGACGATACGGCGGCGGTGGCCTTCGCCCGGTGGAACGGGGAGATGACAGTACTGTGCAGCGATGGACGGCTGCTGGATACAAGCGGTACATTGGGAACGGCGGAGACGGAGTTCTCCTGGAGCGCCGAAAGCGGCGATCTGGGACTGTACACGCCGGAGCACAAGTATCTCTGGCGGTTGGAGCTGCGGCTGAAGACGGCGGCCGGGAGCACGGTGAAGGCGTACGTCTGCTATGACGGGGACAACGTCTGGGAACAGGTGGGCGGTGTATCCGGCGAGGCGGGGCAGACCCGCGGCGCGGTGCTGCAGGTACGGCCCCGGCGGTGCGGACACCTGCGGCTGAAGCTGGCCGGGGACGGACCGTGCCGGGTGTACAGCGCGGCAGCGGTGTATGAGAAGGGAAGTGACGGGCCATGAGCGTGCTTGCCCTGCCGATGGCACCGGCGGGATCGGTGCAGGAGCAGGTGACGCAGCAGTATGCGTATCTGGTGCAGATGGCCCAGCAGCTCAACCTGGCGCTGGGACAGCTGGAGGCGTTGGGCGGCGGGGCCGGAGAGGCCTCCGCCCGGCGGCAGGCCAACGGGCGCTTGGGCACGGCGGCATCGGAGACGGCGGACGGGCAGTATGAGACGCTGCGGAGCATGATCCTGAAGACGGCGGACCAGGTACAGAAGACCACGGCGGCATTGACGGCGAAGCTGGAGGAGGAATATGTGGCGAGCTCGGACTTCGGCAGCTATGTGGCGAAGCTCAGCGCCCAGCTGGAGGCGGCACCGGAGGCGGTGACGCAGTATTACAGCTTTTTCTCTGACCTGCAGGCCAACGTGGAGAAGGTGGACGCGGCCTTCGCGCACTATAAGCTGGACACGGAGGGGTATATCCGCACGGGTATCGTGTACTACGACGGGGCCGCGCCGGTGTATGGCGTGGCTGTGGGACAGGACCTGACGTGCAGAGAGGTGGACGGCGAGAAGGTGGTGGAGCAGAACAACTTTCGCGCGGTGTTCACCGCCACGCGGCTGTCCTTCTGGCAGGACGCCACGGAGGTGGCCTATGTGTCCAACAATCGGCTGTACATCACGAACATCACGGTGCTGGGCGGTATCGATGTAGGGCAGTGGAGCATGGAGGCGGCGGAGGGCGGACTGGCCTTCCGGTGGATCGGAGGGTGAGTGTGTGAGCTATACGGCGTTGGACAGCATCCAGTGGGGCGGCGTGCCGAAGATCGGCGTCAGCTTCGGCTATGACAGCCGGCGCAGCGGCAACGTGATGCAGTACAGGATCTATGTGACGGTGGCGCCGCTGACAGGGGCATCGTATTTTGGGTACCCTATCTATCTGTCGGTGACGGTGGACGGCGGAAGTGTGTGCAGCGGGCATACGCTGAAGGCGGCATCGCCCAGCCGGTGGAGCAGCGCGATCGAGTACGACAGCGGCTGGGTAACAGCGGCAGGAGCAGTGGGCACCGCGCCGCTGGGGATACGGCTGTACAGCGGCTCCGGGTCTGCCAGAGACGACAGCTACGGCTATGCGCTGCCGGTGGAGCGCGTGGAGGACATTGGAGATTTTTCGCTGACGGCGGGGGACGCGGTGATCGGACAGACGGGGACGCTGACGCTGACGCGGCCCGGGTATGGGTACAGCTTTACGTTCAGCTATGTGCTGGGGGCGGCCTCCGGAACGCTGAGCAGCGGCGCGCTGCGGACGGTGAGCAGCAGTGCGGGGCGCGTGGTGTACCAGTGGACGGTGCCGGAGTCGCTGGCCGGGGAGCTGCCGGAGACAACGCACGGCACCGGGACGGTGACGGTGAAGGTGTACAGCGGCGGCACGCCGGTGGGGAGCCTGAGCGCGGCGTTCACGGCCTATGTGCCGGAGACCATGCGGCCAACGGCGGCGCTGACCACGGAGGTGGTAAACGACGGTACGGCAGCGGAGAGCTGGGGCCTGTGTGTGCAGGGCATCAGCCGGATACGGTACGCGGCGACGGCGGCGGCACAGGGCGGCGCGTCCGTGCGGTCGGTGCAATTCCGCTTTGCGGGGCAGGAGCTGACCGGCACTGCCGGGACGACGGCGGTCATCGGCATCAGCGGGACGCTGCGGCCCACGGTCACGGTGACGGACAGCCGGGGACGGTCGGCGACGGCGACAGGCGAGGCGGTGACGGTGGCGGCGTACTATCCGCCGGCCATCACGGCGTCCATGGCGGCGCGGTGCGCCGCGGACGGCACAGAGAAGGACGACGGGGCGTATCTGAAGGTGAAGTGCGCGGCACAGTGCGCCGATGTGCAGGGGCACAATACGGTGGTCCTGCGGGCGCGTTTCCGGCCTATGGGCGGCGCATGGAACGGCTATGTGACATTGCTGCCGGGGGCAGAGCAGCTGCTGGGCGGCGGGCTGGACAGTGGGACCTCCTATGAGGTGGAGCTGAGCGCGGAGGACACGGTGGGCAACGTGCGGGTGGTGCGGTATACGGCGGCCACCAGCCGGGTGACGCTGCATCTGCGCGCCGGCGGAAAGGGCGCGGCCTTCGGCAAATATGCGGAGCAGGAGGCGCTGGAGTGCGTGTGGCCGGCGGTGTTTTACGGGGATGTGGCGGTATCCGGCGCGCTGACGGTGAACGGACAGACAGTGGAGGCGATGCTGTTTCCGGTGGGCAGCGTGCGCCTGACAGACAGCCCTGCGGCGCCGGAGACACCGGCAGGTGCGGTATGGGAGAGCGTGGAGACAGGCATCGCCGGCGTGTATGGCTGGCGGCGCACGACATGACAAGGAGGAGAGAGGCATGGCATCGACGTATACGATGGTGGCGTACGGTTCACAGGGCAGCGCGGTGCGGCAGCTGCAGAATGAATTGAACAAGCGGGGGTATAGTCTGGACCAGGATGGTATCTTCGGCAAGAAGACGAGAGCCGCGGTACGGGACTATCAGAAGAAGAACGGACTGACGATGGTGGACGGTATTGCCGGCGACGAGACGTGGGGGAGCCTGCTGTCCGCACCTACGGCGGCGGAGCAGGCGGCACAGGCCGCCGCGGCAGCAGAGGCGGCGGCACCCAGGGCGGAGGTCACGGCGGGCACGGCGCGGCGTCTGCAGGAGCTGGAGAGGGGCTATACGCCGTCGGACGAGGTAACGGCGGCGCAGGCCTACCGGGACAGCGTGGCGGCGCTGGAGCCGGAGGCGTACCGGTCCCGGTTCGAGGAGCGTTTGCAGGCGCTGTATGACCAGATCGCGGGGCGTGAGGCCTTCGACTACGATCCGGAGGAGGACGAGTCGTACCAGCGGTACGCCAGACTGTATGCCGCCCGCGGCGCGGCGGCCATGGAGGACACGCTGGGCAAGGCGGCGGCCCTGACCGGCGGGTATGCCTCCAGCTACGCCCAGAGCGCGGGGCAGCAGGCGTACAACGGCTATTTGCAGGAGCTGGCAGCGCTGGTGCCGGAGCTGCGACAGGCGGCGCTGGCGGAGTATCAGCAGGAGGGCAAGGCACTGCAGAACCAGTACAGTATGCTGGACGCGCAGGAAAAGGCGGACTATGACCGCTGGCAGGAGGCGCGTGGCGACTGGCAGAAGCAGCTGGAGGCGGCTCAGGCGGCGTATGAGGACGCGGGCAGCCGGGATCAGAGACTGTATCAGGCGCTGCTGGCACATTTTTCCGACAAAGCGGAGCAGGAGAGGAAACTTTCCGCCTCCGGCGTCCGTCTTACAGATAGTGGAGATACCGGCAGCAGGGGCGAGAGCCTGAGCTCTACGGCGGCGGAGAGCCTGCAGCGGGCCGTGGTGAACTATCTGAAGCGGGGCAACGGCGATCTGGCCCAGGCGTTGGCGGCGCAGTATACGGCCCGCATGACACCGGCGCAGCGGCAGCGGTTCGAGAAGCTGCTGGGCCAGTACGGCATGACGTTGGCATAAGGGTCGGATAGGGGAAAAGTGCTTGCAATCAGGGGCGCCGTATGGTATCATATCAAAGTATATTGCAACGCGGCGGACACGCCGCAGCGGCTCGAGAGGAAGAGAGGAGCCGCGGGAAGGAGCAGCAATGGAGAAGATGAAGAAGCACTTTTTACGCCGAATGGCGCTTGTGATGGCGCTGCTGACGCTGGGCTCTGCCGTGCTGGTGGGCTGCGGCGGGCAGAAGGAGCCGGAACCGGACCCCAAGGATGAGGTCATCGTGGAGCCGGAGCCCATCCAGCTGCCGGACGGTGTCAGCTTTGACGAGAAGAAGTACCCGGACGTGTTCGGGTTCATCCAGATCCCTAACGCCACCCAGTGCGCCATCAGCAAGGGCCACTATCTGGCGCAGAGCCCCAAGTCCACTAAGAGCAGCACCGGGTATGACGACGATTACTACCTGCAGCGCGATTTGGACGGCAAGACCAACAAGGCCGGCTCGCTGTACATCCAGGCGTACTACAACAAGTCTGACCTCAGCGACCCCATGACGGTGATCTACGGCCACAACATGGCCAACCGGACCATGTTCGGCGGTTTGCAGAGCTACGGCGAGACGCTGAAGTTCGACGACAACGCCGTTATGTACATCTATCAGCCGGGCCGTCAGCTGACCTATAAGTTCTTCGCATGCATCCCCTATGATACCAGCCACATCCTGTACTACCACGACTTCAAGGACGAGAAGGTGTTTAACGCATTCTTTGAGGCGCTGGGCAAGGCGGCCAGCGATCCTAAGTACAAGAGCGACACCAACCAGAATGCCTTTTACAGTGCCGAGGGCTGCGTGAACGTGGACAAGACCAACCTGCCTCAGGCGGGCGATAAGGTGGTGGTGCTGTCCGTGTGCAAGAACGGCGACGATCATCACCGCTATCTGCTGATGGCAAAGCTGGTGGAGGACTCCGCCGCGCCCATCACCATGACCCGCGGTGAGGCCGAGGCTGCCGGTATCCCGGCGGACCGCATTCAGGACAAGGCAGCGGCAGACGCCGCGGCCGCTGCCGCGAATGTCTCCGCGGTGGAGGATGCTGCCGCCAATAAGACCGACACTGCCAGCAAGACGGATACGGCCAAGACGGAGCACAAGGGCTGAGTCGGACATGAAAAGTAAAAAACTCCCGGACCGTGGCGGTCCGGGAGTTTTTTCGATGCATTTTCAGAGAGCGTTGCCGTCGGTCTGCGTCAGGAGATCGGCCAGGGAGACGCTGTCCAGATAGTCGTTGATGATGGTGTCCAGCTTTTCCCACATGGGGAGCGTGGTGCAGTGACCGGCGCGGGGGCAGGTGTTTTCGTCGCCCTCCAGGCAGGTGACGGGGGCCAGAGAACCCTCGGTCAGCCGCAGGATCTGGCCCACGGAATAGTCGGCGGCGGGGCGGTTCAGGCGGTAGCCGCCGCCCTTGCCACGAAGGCCGTCCACCAGGCCGGCCTTGGACAGCACGGAAATGATGCTCTCCAGATATTTTTCAGAGATGCCCTGCCGTTCGGCAATGGCGGGCAGGGGGAGATAGGCGGCGCTGTCGTCCTGAGCCAGCTCCAGCATGACCCGGAGGGCGTAACGGCCTTTGGTAGATACGAGCATGGGAAGACCTCCCTTATGTTAGTAAACATAGTATAGCACTATGTTTATGCGATTGCAAGGGGAAAACGCTCACATATAGTGGTACTTATTCCGCTTGAGCACCAGAAAGACGCCGGAGATGATAAAGGCAAAGATCTCGGCGGAGGTGATGGCCCACCAGATACCGTCCACGCCCAGAAGTATGGGCAGGACGACGACGGAGCCGGCTTGGAACACAAGCGTCCGCAGGAAGGAGATGGCAGCGGAGACGGCACCGTTGTTCAGGGCGGTGAAGAAGCCGGAGGCGAAGATGTTGAAGCCTGCCAGTAGGAACGACCAGCAGAACAGCCGGAAGGCATGGGTGGTCAGAGCGTAGAGGCTGGCATCGTAGCCCACAAACAGCCGGGACAAGGGGGCGGCCAGCACACGGGCCAGGACCGTCAGGGTCACGCCGCCGATGGCCATCAGCAGGGCGCTTTTCCGCAGGAGGTTTTTCAGCTCACTGTGGTGCTGCGCGCCGTAGTGGAAGCTGACCACCGGCGCGCTGCCGATGGAGTAGCCGATGAAGATGGCTACGAAGATGAACTGGACGTACATCAGAACGCCGTAGGCGGAGACGCCGTCCTCGCCGATCAGGCGCATGAGCTGGAAATTGTAGAGCATACCTACCAGGGAGGAGGAGATGTTGCTCATCAGCTCGGAGGAGCCGTTGCCGCAGGACTGGAGAATGGGGCGCAGACGCAGGGCGGCGGGCTGCAGGCGCAGCAGGCTGGTGTTGGGCCGCAGGAAGTAGATCAGGGGCAGTACGCCGCCCACACACTGGCTCAGGCCGGTGGCGATGGCCGCGCCGGCCACACCCCAGTTAAAAACGGCGATGAAGAGCGCGTCCAGGACCATGTTGGTGATGCCGGCGGCCACGGTGACGAAAAGGCCCAGGCGGGGCTTTTCGGCGGCGATGAAGAAGCTCTGGAACACATTTTGCAGCATGAAGGCGAAGGTGAAGCCGGTGACGATGCGGCCATAGAGAATGCAGTCGGCCATCATGGCATCAGACGCGCCCAGCAGACGGGACACGGCGGGCATGGTGAGGATGCCCACGGCGGACAGCACTGCGCCCAACAGCAGTGTGAACAGTACCAGCATGGAGAAGGTGCGGTGGGCTTCGTCCTGCTTGCCCTCGCCCAGCAGCTTGGACACCAGGGCGGTGCCGCCGGTGCCGATCATGAAGCCCATGCCGCCCAGGATCATCACGAAGGGCATGACCAGGTTTACGGCGGCAAAGGGCGTTTTACCCACGAAATTGGAGACGAACAGACCATCCACCACGCCGTAGATGGAGGTGAAGACCATCATGCAGATGGAGGGAAGCGTGAAGCGCAGCAGCTTGCCATACGTGAAATGGTCGGAGAGACGGATGGATTGCTTTGCCATGGGGGCCTCCTATCGAAAAAAGTAGCTCCATCGTGAAGATGGAGCTAAATCATCCCGCCGAAGGCGGAGTTTGAACTTGGTGACCCGTACCGGATTCGAACCGATGTTAAAGGCGTGAGAGGCCTCTGTCTTAACCACTTGACCAACGGGCCGTATAGAAAATCACCGGCGGTAGGGTCGGTGATTTGCTATTACTGGTACACCTTCAGGGACTCGAACCCTGGACACCCTGATTAAGAGTCAGGTGCTCTACCAACTGAGCTAAAGGTGCATATCCTGTTAACGGTGTTATTATAGTCGATGTGCGCCGATATTGCAAGCTTTTTTTGCGAAAAGAACAGGATTTCTTTGAAATCAGGGAGAGAGCCGGAAAAGCGGGGGCTTTTCCGGCTCTCTGCGGGAAAGGAAAGAAGAACTGTCAGTTTTTCCACTCCACATACAGCTCGCGGACGGCATTATCATCGGCGGGCTTGGCGGGGGCGGCAGGAGCGGGTGCGGCCTTGGGCGCGTCGCGTTTTTCAATGAACTTGGGCGCCACCTGGGGGAACAGCGCCAGGCTCAGCACATCCTCGTCGGACTTGGCCAGCCTCTTGAACTCCTCGCGGTACTTCTCCAGCTCCGGCTCCAGCAAATCGGCGGGACGACAGGTGATGACATCCTCAGGGGCGATGCCCGCCTTGGAGCGGACCTCCTCGTTGACCTCGCCGGGCAGCTTGCCGTATTCGCCCTTGAGCATGGCGCGGGACTCCTTGGGGAACGTCTTGTAGCGCTCGCCCATGATGACGTTCATCACGGCCTGGGTGCCTACGATCTGGGAGGAGGGCGTTACCAGCGGGGGATAGCCGAAGTCCTTGCGGACGCGGGGGATCTCCGCCAGCACGTCGTAATACTTGTCCTCCTTGCCCGCCTGCTTCAGCTGGGAGATCAGGTTGGAGAGCATGCCGCCGGGCACCTGATACAGCAGGGTGTTGGTGTCCACGCGGAGGACCTTGGGGTCCAGGATACCGGCATCCTGCAGCCGCTGGGCCACCTTGCGGAAGTGGACGGCGGCGTCGGACATCTTTTCCAGGCTCAGGCCGGTGTCACGGACGGTGCCCTGCAGCGTGGCCACCAGGGACTCGGTGGCGGGCTGGCTGGTGCCGTTGGCCATGGGGCTCAGCGCGGTGTCCACGATGTCCACGCCGGCGTAGGCCGCCATCAGCAGCGTCATGTCGCCGGTGCCGGAGGTGTTGTGGGTGTGCAGGTGGATGGGGACGGAGACCGTCTCCTTCAGCGCCTTGACCAGAGAGTAGGCCTCCATGGGCAGCAGCAGGTTGGCCATGTCCTTGATGCAGATGGCATCCGCGCCCATGCCCTCCAGCTCCTTGGCCAGCTTGACGAAGTAGGCCTCGCTGTGGATGGGGGAGATGGTGTAGCTGAGGGTGGCCTCCACCTGTCCGCCGTATTTCTTGGTGGACTTGATGGCCTGCTCCAGATTGCGCACGTCGTTCAGCGCGTCGAAAATGCGGATGATGTCGATACCGTTTTCGATGGATTTGGCGCAGAAGGCGTCCACCACATCGTCGGCATAGTGCTTGTAGCCCAGAATATTCTGGCCACGGAAGAGCATTTGCAGCTTCGTGTTCTTCACATGCTTGCGGATGGTGCGCAGCCGCTCCCACGGATCCTCGTTCAAAAAGCGCATACAGGCGTCGAAGGTGGCGCCGCCCCAGCACTCCAGAGAGTAGTAGCCGATGGCGTCCAGCTGCTCCAGTGCGGGCAGCATATCCTCGATGGTCATGCGGGTGGCCGCCTGGGACTGGTGCGCGTCGCGGAGGATGGTATCGGTGATGAGCAGGGGCTTATTAGACAGAAATTCCATAGTTACCTCCTATTAACCGAACAGGGAGATCAGCACGCCCGCGGCGATGGCCGAGCCGATGACGCCGGCCACGTTGGGGCCCATGGCGTGCATCAGCAGCCACGTTGGGGCCCAGGGCGTGCATCAGCAGGAAGTTGCCGGGGTTTTCCGCCTGGCCGACCTTCTGGCTGACACGGGCGGCCATAGGTACGGCGGACACACCGGCAGAGCCGATGCGGGGATTGATCTTCTCCTTGAGGAACAGGTTCATGAACTTGGCCAGCAGGACGCCGCCGGCGGTGCCGAAGCCGAAGGCCACCACGCCCATGCCCATGATAGCCAGAGTCTTGGGGCTGAGGAAGGTAGCGCCGGTAGCGGTGGCGCCTACGCTGATACCCAGGAAGATGGTGACGATGTTCATCAGCTCGTTCTGCATGGTCTTGCTGAGGCGATCCAGCACACCGCACTCCTTGGCCAGGTTGCCCAGCATCAGGCAGGCGATCAGCGGCGCGGCGGAGGGGACCAGCAGGGCCACGAACACCGTGACCACGATGGGGAAGAAGATCTTTTCCTTCTTGCTGACCTCACGCAGGGGCTTCATGACGATCTGGCGCTCCTCCTTGGTGGTCAGCGCCTTCATAATGGGCGGTTGGATGACGGGCACCAGTGCCATGTAGGAATACGCCGACACGGCGATGGGGCCCAGCAGGGCCGGGGCCAACAGGGCGGTGACGAAGATGGCCGTGGGGCCGTCCGCGCCGCCGATGATGCCCACGGAGGAGGACTCCGCGCCGGTGAAGCCCAGCAGGCGGCAGCCCAGATAGGTCAGGAAAATGCCCAGCGGGGCGGCAGCGCCCAGCAGCAGGCTCTTGGGGTTGGCGATCAGGGGACCAAAGTCGGTCATGGCGCCCACGCCCATGAAAATAAGGCAGGGATAGATGCCCAGCTTGATACCCAGGTACAGCACATCGATCAGACCGACGCTGACAGTGACATTGCTGAGGGTCATGCCATAGGAGGCAAGGTACTGCTCGGCAGTTACCAGGGCGTCCAGCTGGTTGGACAGCGTGCCCACGGCCTCGGAGCCGCTGGCGGCAAGCTGTGCCATCAGGTTATCGAGCACACCGGGGTCGAACGTACTCTGCGCCGCCGTCATCAGGGAGTCGGCGTAAGGCTGGAGCATATCGGCAGATACGCCGTTTGCCAGCATTTCCGAGAGGAACTGTGCCGTGATGGGCTCGCCGCCGAACAGGTCCCAGTGGACGTGTCCGCCGGCGAACAGGATCTCGTGGAACATCTCCGCGCCGGGCAGGTTCGTCACCAGCATACCGAATGCGATGGGTACCAGCAGCAGCGGCTCGAACTTCTTGACGATACCCAGAAACAGCAGCACAACGGCAATGACCAGCATAATGGCACTCTTCCAGTTGTCGCCCTGGAAAAACTGGTAAAAGCCGGTGCTCACAAAGAAATTGGCAATAGCTTCCATGTGCAGTCCTCCGGCGTCAGCCGATGGTGCACAGCAGCGCGCCGGACTCCACGGCGGCGCCCTTGGTCACAGACACGGAGGTAACGGTGCCGTCGCAGGGAGCCATGATCTCGTTCTCCATCTTCATGGCCTCCAGGATCATCAGCACGTCGCCCTTCTTGACGGCGCTGCCGTTGGACACGTTCACCGCCAGAATGTTGCCGGGCATGGGAGCGCAGACCTTTTCGCCGCCGGCAGGGGCTGGGGGGGGGGGGGGGGGGGGGG
>FR881574.1:0-4120 GCA_000435555.1 Firmicutes bacterium CAG:176 | reverse complement strand
GCGGGAGCGGGAGCAGCCGCAGGGGTGGCCACGGAGGCAGCGGGAGCTGCGCCGGTGATCTCCTCCAGCTCGACTTCATACACGGTACCGTTGACATTGACTCTGTACTTTTTCATGGTGAAATCCTCCTCACACATTACACTTTCTTCATGGATACGATACGGATGGCGGAGACATCGGTCCCCATGTCCTCGGCGATGGCAGCGGCTACGGCGGCCATCATCGCGGGGGTGACGGCGTCAGATGCGGGCATGGCGGCGGGAGCCGCCGGCATCTGGGGCACGGTCTTGGGCGCGGAGGTGCGGGCACATACCCAGCTCATCAGTGTGACCAGCAGTATGATGCACAGCAGCCCGGCAAACACCGTTCCCAGACCCATCAGCACGACGAACAGGTTGGAATATTCAGGCATGGTTTGGATCTCCTCCCATACTAATATAGATTACCCACATTGTACCAAACATTTGGTAGTAATGCAATCCGAAAACGGCGAAAACTACAAAATTGTGAGAAGTCCTAAAAAATTTTTTGGTTCATTGACGGAATACACAAACCACAGGGAAACGACCTTTCCTTGGAAGAAAATACTTTCCATCCGCTATTGTCTGTGCTATACTGTGTTTCTATTCCGAAAGCAGGGGAGGCGCGGCTATGCGGTACGAAAATGTGGTGCAGGGCCGCTTTCTCTCGCGCCCCAATCGCTTCATTGCGCTGGTGGAGCTGGACGGCGCCGAGACGGTCTGCCATGTGAAGAACACCGGACGCTGTCGTGAACTGCTGGTACCGGGGGCTGAGGTGTATCTGGTGCCGGGTGTCACGCCGGGGCGTAGGACACCCTACGATCTTGTCGCGGTGAATAAGGGCGGCAGGCTGATCAATATGGACGCCCAGGCACCGAACCGGGCGTTTGCGGAGTTTGCACGGACTTTCGACCCGCAGGCCGAGAGCATCCGGCCGGAGTTTCGCTTTGGCGAGTCGCGGCTTGATTTCTGCTTGACGCGGCCCGACGGGCTGCACCTGGTGGAGGTCAAGGGGGTCACGCTGGAGCAGGGCGGCCACGCCCGCTTCCCGGATGCACCTACGGAGCGGGGCGTGAAGCACGTGCATGAATTGATACGCGCTGTGGAGCAGGGCTGCCGGGCTACGGCCTTCTTCGTCATCCAGATGGCGGAGGTCGTTGATTTTGCGCCCAACGATGATACACATCCCGCATTCGGCGCGGCCCTGCGGCAGGCGTGCGAGGCGGGGGTCAGCATTGCCGCTTACAGCTGCCGTGTTGCGCCGGACGCCATGTATATCGATCACCCTGTGCCGGTGGTTTTGTGAGGAGAGTGTCCGTATGACTTTGCTGGAGATATTCCTGATCGGCATCGGTTTGAGTATGGATGCCTTTGCCGTGGCGATATGCAAGGGACTGGCCATGCCGGACAAGGTGCATAAGAGGAGCGCGTTTCTCATCGCCCTGTATTTCGGCGTGTTTCAGGCGGTCATGCCGACGCTGGGCTGGCTGCTGGGCTCACAGTTTGCCCATTATGTGACGCGGTTCGCGCCCTGGATCGCCTTCGTGCTTCTGGCATGGATCGGCGGGAACATGATTCGGGAGAGCCGCGCTGAGGAAGAGGAGGACGAGCAGCCCTCCGACGGGCAGGTGAAGCACAAAGAGCTGCTGGTGCTGGCCGTGGCCACCAGCATTGACGCCCTGGCCGTGGGCGTCACGTTTTCCATGGTGGAGCTGTCCGTGTCCATCTGGCTGGCCGTCTGTCTTATCGGCTGCACCACGTTCCTGATATCCCTGGGCGGTGTGTATGTGGGCAATGTGTTCGGCGCAAAGTACAAGAATAAGGCTGAATTCGTGGGAGGCACTATCCTGATCCTGATAGGTGTGAAGATCATTCTGGAGCATTTTGGCGTGCTGTAAAAAGATTCCCCGGCGATGTATATCGCCGGGGAATCTTTTTACAGATGTGCGAGCAGATCCATAGTAATGCGGGCGGTGATGCCCCACAGGTGGTAAGGCAGGCCGTGATACACCGGGACCTCCAGCCGCCAGGGACGCCAGGGGTAGTCCGCAGGGACGCCGGCGTCCGCATAGGGGAAATCCGGGGCCTCCACTGGCTGCCGGTACAGGTAGACCTCCGGCGGATGCGCCTTCAGTTTCCGCAGGGGCAGCAGGAAGGTGCCGGCTACCTCCTCCGGCGCGGGGCGCATGGCTGCCAGTGCCGCAGGGTCCACCTCACCCAGCACGGGCCGCAGCAGACTGCCCGCACGGATGTGGATGAAGTCCATTTCGCCGATCACGGTCACGGCGCTTTCCGGAATACCCAGTTCTTCCCGGGTCTCCCGCAGGGCGCACTGGATGGCCGTTTCCCCGGCCTCGCGTTTGCCGCCGGGGAAGCACACCTCACCCGGCTGCCGGACGTTGGCGGAGCGTATCTCGTACAGCAGGCAGTATTCGCCGTCCTGACGGACCAGGGGGACCAGCACGGCGGAGCCGCCTCTCTCGCCCATCAGCGTGGGCGTATGCGCCGCGTAGTAGCCGCGCAGGGGGGAAATATCCATGATCGGGCCTCCTCTCGGTCAAAAGCGGTGCTTGTCCGCATTGTTTTTATCGATGTGTGGTTGTATCGCAGAGCGGCCTGCGAAAAAAGACGTCCCCGCCTTGCGGCGGGGACGCGTAATGCGCGGTAGATCCTCAGCAGCTGCACCCGCAGCCGCCGTTATTGCCGCCGCAGCCGCAGCCATTGCCGCAGCCGTTGCCGCAGAACAGGAACAGCAGGATGATGGCGATGATGATCCAGCAGCAGCTGCTGCCGCCAAAGCAGGAATTCTGATTACACATACCGTAACCTCCTATGAAAATTTGACCGCCACATCGGTCTCATTCTCATAGTATGCCGGCTGCGGTAAAGTGTGCGCCTCAGAGCTGCGAGATGCGATAGCTGAGCGTCAGCAGGGTGTCCACAAAGTGGATGTCCTCGAAGAAAACGCCGTCCTCCTTGGTGGAGAGCTCCACATTGGTAAAATTCCAGAAGCCGCGCACACCCAGACCGATCAAACGGTCCGCCAGCGGCTGGGCTACATTCTGCGGGACGGTCAGGACCGCCACGTTGGGGTGATAGTTGGCGACATATTCCTCCAGCTCATCCATCGAGTGGACCGAGACACCGCGGATCTCCGTGCCGATCAGCGCGGGGGAGACATCAAAAGCGGAGTCGATCCGGAAACCGACCTTATCAAAATCAAAATTTTGCAGCAGGGCGTGACCCAGATGGCCCACACCGATCACAATGATGCGGTGGCCGCTGTCTATACCCAGGATGTGGCCGATCTCCGCACGCAGCTCGGCCACATTGTAGCCGTAGCCCTGCTGGCCGAACTCACCGAAGCAGCTCAGGTCCTGCCGGATCTGGGAGGCGGTGATGTCCATCTTGGCGCCCAGAGAGTTGGAGCTGATACGCACCACGCCTTTGTTGTACAGATCGTCCAGATACCGATAGTACCGGGGAAGACGATGAATGACAGCATCGGAGATTTTTTGCTTCTTCATAGAAAAACCTTCTTTTGTGTGGAATGCGGCGCACAGCGCTCGATGTATTGTGGTTATTCTACAACAAGTCTGCCAAGTTGTCAACTTTTTTAACAAAGTCGGAAGAAAAAATTTTCTTTACTTTGTGCCGGGAAGGTGGTATAGTAATGGGGCTGTAAGTTGATAAAACAGAATATGATATGCGCCCGTAGCTCAGATGGATAGAGCGTTAGACTCCGACTCTATAGGCCGCTGGTTCGAATCCAGTCGGGCGTACCAAAAACCGTCTTAAGCATATCGCTTAAGACGGTTTTTATATGCGGTAGGTGATAAAAGTTCCGCTTTGGTTTGATGACTATTGTGTGACTTGGAGTCCAGCTGAGCGCATCCTGCGTCATATCTCCAGCATCCCTTGCCGTCCCGTGCGGGCGTGTTCTTTTTTCTCTCTCTTCTTCAGTTGCTCCGGGGCGCTGCGGGCGGCGGACTGCTCCGCCTCCTTCTTGCTGCGGCCGGTGCCGCTGCCCATGCCGCAGGCGGCGGTCAGCGTAGGGCATTACACAACGCCGCAGAGGACGTGGTGTGGGGGGGGGGACG
>FR881573.1:21300-22027 GCA_000435555.1 Firmicutes bacterium CAG:176 | reverse complement strand
CCGCCCCGCCGGACCTGCCGCCCTGGGAGGTGCCGGCTCCCCACAGGGACAAGCTGGACGAGTTGGTGGAAAACGCCAAACAGCTGGACAATTTTCGCATCAAATAAGCCGACAGTTCATGCTGAGCGCACCGGTGTCTCACATGGAGCACACCAATGTTACACAAAGAGCGCATCGGTATTACACATGGGTAAACCGATGCTGCACATAAGATGTCCGATAGTTTACACTGGCAAAATGAACAGATCGATATAAAGGAGAAACGAATATGGCAAAGGGATACAGCGCCCGCAGGGGCTTTACCGGCGGCGCCGGGATGATGCAGCAGCAGGCGCAGATGCAGCAAAAACTGCTGAAAATGCAGCAGGATATGGCAAAAGCGCAGGAAGAAGTTGAAAAAACGGAGTTCACCGCCTCTGTGGGCGGCGGCGCGGTAACGGCAGTGGTCACCGGCAAAAAGGAGCTGACCAAGCTGACCATCAAGCCCGACGTCATCGATCCGGAGGATGCCGAAATGTTGCAGGATCTGGTCATTTCTGCGGTAAATGAGGCACTTCGGCAGGCAGATGATGCCATGAACAGCTCCATGAGCTCGCTCACCGGCGGGCTGAACATTCCCGGCCTGGGCCTGTAAATCGTGATAGAAAAGCGCCCGCCCTGCATAACGCAGGGCGGGTGCTTTTCGCGCAAAAAGGACAAAATATTCGGATATTTCACGCGATATATT
>FR881573.1:9995-21264 GCA_000435555.1 Firmicutes bacterium CAG:176 | reverse complement strand
GATATATTGACACATTCGACAAGGCGGTGTATTCTGTGTATGTAGAAATTTTGTAAAATTTCTGCTTATCATATGGATAAAAAACGGGAGAAATACATCATGGAAAACGAAAAAAACGAGATGAAAAAGAAACCGGGAAAGGTGCTGCCGTGGTTGGCCGCTGTGCTGCTGGCGGCGGCCCTGGCAGCGCGGGCGGCGGTGCCCGTGCCCGCGGGCCTGTTTACGCAGATCTGGAACATCGGCACACAGCTGATCATACTGTTTTCCGGGTTGGTGCTGTTTTCGGCGGCGGCCAGAGCCGTATTTCAGAGAGTGTCGCCCAGCAGCAACCACGGCAAGACCGTGTTCACGCTGGCGGACAGCGCTATCCGATATCTGCTGATCATCGTGGGGCTGCTGTGGGCGCTGTCTATCGTGGGCGTGGATGTGCGGGCGCTGCTGGCCGGCGCCGGCGTGCTGGCGCTGATCATCGGCTTCGGTGCGGAGAGCTTGATCGCCGACGTGATCACCGGTACGTTCATGCTGTTTGAACACCAGTACGAGGTGGGCGACATCATCGTGGTGGGCGACTTCCGCGGCACGGTCACACAAATCGGCATCCGTACCACGCAGATCATGGACTCCGGCGGAAACGTGAAGATCATCAACAACTCCGATATCCGCAGTCTGATCAACCGATCCAATGACCTGTCCTTCGCCGTGTGCGACATGGCGGTCCCCTATGACAAGGAGAGTCTGGCGCGGGCGGAGAAGGTGCTGGGCGAGGTACTGCCGAAGCTGCACCGGGAGCATCCCGACCTGTTCAGCAAGGCCCCGGCCTATCTGGGCGTACAGTCGCTGGACTATGAAAATCGCGCCGTTGTGCTGCGGGTGGCGGGGGAGACGCACGAGGAGAACATTTACAAGGCGCAGCGCCTACTGAACCGAACATCTGCAAGGCGCAGCGCCTGCTGAACCGCACGCTGTTCATGGCCTTTGAGGAGGAGGGACTCTCCTGCCCCGTCCACAGGGTGGAGCTGGATCGGGAGTAAGCCATGAACGACAAGGAATTTTCACCGACACCCGCGGAATTTTCTCCGCCGAGGCCGGAGTTCTCCGCGCCGCCGCGGGAGTGGGCCGCGCCGGGGAACGAGATATCCCGCGACGACACCGCGCCGCCGCAGAAGAAGCGCCGCAGTCTTCCGGCCATGCTGGTGGCCGGGGCCGCGGCGGTGGCCATCGGCTTGTCGTGCTGGGGCGCCGCCGTGACGGACAACACGCCCCGCGCCGCGCTGACGGCGGAGCAGTGCGCCTATCTGGACGCGGTCAGCGAGGCGCTGCTGGAGGAGGACATCCCCGGTCTGGAGGCGCTGGCGCTGGATCCCATGATGCGGCAGCTCTGCGAGGAGGTCATAGAACCGTATTACTACGACGTGCTGCTGCCCTACGACGCTTCCTACAGCGATATGGTGCGCGAGGACGAGCTTTATACCTACTACCAGGACATCGATTATGACGGGAAAACGCTGGGGCCTATTAATGAAGCGCTGGACGGCCTTAAGCTGGGGAGAAACCTGCATATCTGGTACAGCAAGTATGAGAGTGGAGATCCCTCTGTTGATTGGGATGATACGACATGGCAGTATACTCAAAGGCACGGCGATGAATATACCTACCACCGGCTTGAATGCGACAGCAGGGCGGAGGGCCTTAACAATCTGGAATTTTCAACGTGGAAAGAAAAGCGGACCGTGGACGGAGTAAGATGGCCCACGGATATCCATGATGTCAGACAGTATCGGGCGGCCTATACGCAGGGTATCTGCAAAAGCGTATGGATCAGTGAGGGAGACGCTGTGTATGTCGTCGATGACTACCGGGACGGCATGATATATGGGAGCGTATGTCTGGAAAACGGCGAGGTCACCCTCCGCACCGGAGACGGGCGCTATGAGACGACATTTCCCGTTGTCAACGGGAGGGCGCAGCCGGGAACGGATGTAGAGGTCGAAATGCGATCCGATGAAAACGGCAATGTCTACGCATCGGCGCTGCTCTGGCATACGCCGGACGGGGAGACGCTTCGGATAGGGCTGCAAACGCACTGGGGGCAATCTGCCGATGCGTCCAATGCGGAAGAGCTGTATCATATTATCGTGCTGGAGCGTATGAGCATAGGATGATCCCAATAGACTGCCCGGAGGCTTCGCCGGATCAAACGGACCAATAAAAAATATTCCCTTAGGCCAACTGGCCTAAGGGAATATTTTTTATCCGAAATAGGCCACCAGCAGGTCGGTGACCACGCCGTAGCTCTTGCTGCCGTCCGTGTCGCCGTTGCTCTTGAGAAAGCCGTCATACACGGTGTCCGAGACCTTTGAGACGACGCCGCGGAACTGCGCCCAGTAGGCGTTGTCCGCCCGCAGGTCGGCCACCACCGTGTCTGGCAGGGCGTCCCGTATGACCTGCCACGCCTCCCGGTCAGCGCTGTACAGGGCGTTGGACAAATACCCGAACCCCGTCAGCCAGCCGGAGTAGCGGTACCCTGCATCCTCTGACCGGACAGCGGCCAGTATGCCGATGAAATTGCACTCCTCCTCCGCCGTGACGCCCCGCTGGTGGGCCAGCTCATGGCATACAGTGGCCGGCAGAAAGGCCGCCGGACTGTCCATGTTGACGTTCGGCTCGCCGGTGAAAGGAAAGTAGAACCCGGTGAAGCGCAGGGCACTCAGCGCCCGGGAGCAGGTGAAGCCCTTGGCACCGCCCGTTTCCGCCCGCAGGAACGGGAACTCGCCGCAGAGCACATCCAGCGCGGAGGCGCTCCGGTTCAGCACCGCCTGCCGGTCCAGCGTGCAGACACCGCTTTCATCTCTGGGGACGTCATCGGCGCAGGCGGCCAGATTGCCGGCAAAATAGGCCGTCACCTCCGCCAGCGTCTCCGCCGTGGAAGGCCGGGCATGGATGCCGCTTTTCTCCTGGAAGCTGTCGGTGTTGTACCCGATGCCCCAAGTCAGGCAAAAGCCGGCGTACACCGTCAGCACGGCGCAGAGGGCGGTGAGCGTCAGGCGCAGGGCCATGCCCCAACGGCGGCCCCGCGCGGCGATGATGCGCCGGGGTACGTTGGCCAGCCACAGTATGGCGCAGAACACCGCCGTCAAGATCAGGACCTCACCTACGGAGAGCGTCAACCTCCCACACAGCCGCCCCAGCCACTGCTCCGCCGGCAGCACGGCGCCGTACCACAGCCAGTTCATGGCGGCGCGGCTGGTGCGCAGGGCGAAATACGCGGCAAAGAACACCGCCAGCGCAATACACCAGCGGCGCAGGGCACGGCGGCTCACAGGGGCAGCGCCCTGCCGGTGAAGCACATGACGCAGTGGGCGCGGACGATGACCTTGCCGGTCTCGTCGGTCATCTCGGCGGAGCAGAAGGCCAGCTTGCCGCCCAGCCGGTCCACCCTGCCCACGGTGGTCAGGGTGCTGCCGGCGGCCGCGGCGGACAGATAATCGATGGTGGCGTTCACGGTGACCACCATCTCCTGCCGCAGCGTCATAATGGCCATGCCCATGGCCACATCGCACAGCGAGAACAGGATGCCGCCGTGGGCGCCGCCCCAGCGGTTCAGACTTTCGGTGTGCATGGGCAGCGTCACGGTGGCGGTGCCGTCGTCCAGGTCGGTGGTCCGCATAAAGTTGTGGGCGAGAAACGGCTCCCGGTCGTTGCCGAAGACCATCAGCTTATCGTAGAGGTCTTTTGTCATGGAGGTGCTCCTTTCAAAGAAAAGGCAGGCGGGCTGCGTGCCCGCCTGCCTGCCATATCACGCGGGATCTTTGGGTTCGGGCGCGGGCGTGTCTTCCGGCGGGGAATCCTTGGCCCGACCCACATAGGCGTAGGCCTCGGTGGGCATATTCCGCTTCCGCAGCCGGCGGTCCATCAGGAATTTCAGCAGTTCCTGTATGCAGGCGAACACCGGCACGCCGATGAACATACCCAGCACGCCGGCGAAGCCGCCGCCCACCAGGATGGCCACGATGACCCAGAAGCTGGAGATGCCCGTGGCGTCGCCCAGAATTTTGGGCCCCAGAATGTTGCCGTCGAATTGCTGGAGGATCACGATGAAGATCACGAACACCAGGCACTGCTTGGGGCTGACCAGCAGGATCAGGAATGCCGACGGCACCGCGCCCAGGAAGGGCCCGAAGAAGGGGATCACGTTGGTCACGCCCACCACCACGCTGACCAGCGGGGTGTAGGGCATTTTCAGGATGGAGCAGCAGATAAAGCACAGGATGCCGATGATGAGGGAGTCCAGCAGCTTGCCGCGGACAAAGCCGGAGAAGATGGCGTTCACCCGCCGGGTGCCGCGCATGACCGCGTCGGCATTTTCCTCCGGCAGCGCGGCGTAGACCGCCTTGCAGCAGCGAGCCAGGCTCTTCTCCTTCATGCCCATCAGATAGATGGACACGATGATGCCCACGATCAGGTCAAAGGCAAAGCCCACCGCGCCGCGGATGCCGCTCCAGATACCGTTGGTCAGCGGCACAATGGCCTTCTGGGCCCAGGGCAGCACCTTGTCGGTCAAAAAGGCCATGCCGTCGGTATAGCGCTCGGTGATGAGCCCCGCCAGCCAGACACCGATCCCGCTGTCGCTCTCCAGCAGGTCGTTGGCCCAGCGATAGACCTTGCGGTAGTAGGACTCGGCGTTGTTGATGAGGGTGGTCACGCTGTCCACCACCTGGGGCACCAGCACGCTCATCAGCAGATACAGCAGGAAGATGACCACGGCCTCGGTCAGCAGGATGCTCACCAGCCGCAGCGCGCCTGACGGCTGCTTCAGCTCTTTTTTGAAGAGCTTTTTCCACAGCGCCGCGATGGCTCGTTCCAGACAGGACATGATGGGCGTCAGCAGATAGGCGATGGCAAAGCCGTACAGCACCGGCGCCAAGATGGATGCCAGCTTGGACACGAACTGCTGCAGCGTTCCCGCCTGATAGAAGGTGTCGTAGAACACCAGCACGGCACATACGGTCAAAAAGACCGTCAGTCCCCATTTGAAATACTGCGTTCGCTTCATGGCAGGACCTCCCACTGCTGTTTTTTCTATCATACCCGTATGCGCGGCGTTTTGCAACAATTTTCGAACACAAACACCCGCGGCGGAATGTGTATTGCAATCCCGCCGCAACTGTGGTATCATACTCGGACAACCCCGCGCAAAATGCGAGAATTACGATGGTATGGAAGGGTGTCCCTATGAAAAAGCTCTTGTTTATCGTCAATCCCCGTGCGGGAAAGACAAAATCCCGCGCCCCGCTGTTCGATGCCGTGGCGCAGTTCTCCCGTGCCGGCTATCTGGTACGGGTCTATATCACCGAGGCGGGCGGCCAGGCCCGCGATATCACCGCACGGTGGGGCGGACAGTACGACATGGTGGTCTGTGCCGGCGGCGACGGCACGCTGAACGAGACGCTGTCCGGGCTTATGCAGCTGGAGCAGCGGCCCCTGCTGGGCTATCTGCCCTGCGGCAGCACCAACGACTTTGCCATGAGCCTGCATCTTCACACCATGCTGCCCGCCGCGGCGGAGGCGGCCGCCACCGGCACACCCTGCCCCCTGGACGTGGGGCGGCATAACGACCGCTATTTCGCCTATGTGGCCTCCTTTGGGGCCTTTACCCGGTCCTCCTACTCCGCCACCCAGGCGGCCAAGAATGCTCTGGGTCATTTTGCCTACATTTTGGAGGGGCTGGGCGATCTGGACTCCCTGCGGCCCTACCGCTGCGCGGTGGAAGCCGATGGTGAGCGCTTTGAGGGGGAGTTCATTTTCGGCGCTGTGTGCAATTCCACCTCCCTGGGCGGCCTGGTGAAGCTGGATCCCTCCCGTGTACGGATGGACGACGGAAAATTCGAACTGCTGCTGCTCCGTATGCCAAAGACGGCACTGGATCTGCAGAACCTCATTACCGCCATGACCCGTATGCAGTACGACTATCCCGGCGTGATACTGCGCCATGTCCGGCGCGTTACCCTGACCACCGAGGAGAACCTCCCCTGGTCCCTGGACGGTGAATACTGCCCCAGTGCGCCCCGCGTGGAGATCGAAAACCTCCCCGCTGCCATCCAGCTGGTCCGCTGAGGCCGAAACAAGTTGAAAAGACCCGCCATCGGCGGGTCTTTTTCTATACACGCTGCAATTGTGCGGTGAAAATATACGGATCGCGATCAGAAGGACACCATCTCCGGGTCCGGCTTGGTGGTGGCGGCGATGGAGGTGACGTACAGCACGGGGCCTTCGCCCTGATAGGCGTCACAGGCCTCCTTCTTCACTGTGGCGTGTATCTTCACCCACTGCTTGTCCTTATACTGCTCCAGCCCTTCGCCGCGGCACACCAGGGCCAGGAACTGCATATCCTTGTCGCAGCACACCATGGCGAAGCGCCCCGGGCAGTGCACGCCCTTGAACTTTTTGGAGTGGCACATCAGCGCCTTGAAGGACACCTCCACGCCCTCGTAGCGTCCCGGGTTGTCCATCATGTCCACATACCAGATGCCGTAGTCCTCGTCCGGCACCTCCAGCTTGCCGCCGGTCAGGTCGAAGGGCGACATCTCCGGCGTGACGTACTCCTCGCTGGTGCCGTCCTCGTTTTCCAGATAGATATCCGCCCGACGGTTGGCCATCCGCAGGTTGCGGCTGCGAAGCTGGGCGCGCAGCTGCTCATTGCAGCGGTTGAAGATCAGCATATCGCAGTTGGTGATCTTCTCCATCATCAGCTGCCCCATGTTCTTCAGATACATCTCGAAGGTCGTGGCGTCCACCAGGCACATGATCTGATAGAGTATCCAGTTGGCGGGCAGCCCCTCGCGGTACAGCTTCTCCATGCTCCACATGCCGTTGTACTCCACGATGACCTGCTTGGGCCGGTACTGCTTTTCCAGCTTTTTCAGAAAGTCGGGCGTCAGTTGGTCCTCGTCCTCCACGGTATAGGTGAATACGTTGCCCAGTACCTTGGGATCATAGCCGTTCTCACCCTCCTCGCAGCACAGCAGCAGCGTCCGATCCTCGGCGGCAAAACCGTCCCGCAGGATGCCGTTGATGAACTCGGTCTTACCGGCGTCCAGAAATCCGGCAATAAGATAAACAGGAATATCCATGTCAGCCACTCCTTACAGTCCGAACAGCTGAGAGAGCTTATCCTCTTTCAGCTGGGAGCCGATCACACAGATACGGCCGGTGTAGTCCGCCGGACCGCGCCGCACCTGGTGCTCCTCGGGCACAAAGTCATAGTGCAGCCACTGGCCGCCGTCGGCGGCAGCCACGATACCCTTGGCCCGCAGGATCGCGCCGTATTCGCCGCTGTCCAGCGCCGTCAGGATGTGCTCCAGCTCCGCTTCGGAGTAGGCCTTCACCGTCTCCGTGCCCCAGCTGGTGAATACCTCGTCGGCGTGATGATGGTGATGGTGGCAGCCGCAGTGGGGATCATCGCATTCCTCGCCGTCGTGGTGATGGTGGTGATGATCGTGGTCATGCTCGTCCTCATCGTGGTGATGATGGCAGCAGTGCTCATGGTCGTGGTCGTCGTCATCGTCATCATCATGGTCATGGTGATGGCAGCAATGGTCATGATCGTGCTCATCCTCGTCATGGTGGTGATGGTGGTGCTCATGCTCGTGCTCCGCCTCATCCGCCTCGTGCTCAGCGCGCATATGCGCCAGCAGCTCGTCCGCCAGAGAGACCTTTTCGATAGCGCTGAGAATGGTCATGCCGTCCAGCTGGTCCCAGGGTGTGGTGAGAATGGCGGCATTGGGGTTCTTCTCCCGCAGCAGCGCCACGGCGGCCTCCAGCTTCTCCTGGCTCAGCCGTTGGGTGCGGGAGAGGATGATGGTACCGGCGGACTCGATCTGGTTGTTGTAGAACTCGCCGAAGTTCTTCATGTATATCTTGACCTTGGTGGCGTCCGCTACGGTCACAAAGCTGTTCAGCTTCATGTCCGGTACGTCCTTCACGGTGTTCTCCACCGCCACGATCACGTCGCTGAGCTTGCCCACGCCGCTGGGCTCGATGAGGATGCGGTCAGGGTGGAACTGCTCATGTACGTCCTTCAGCGCCTTGTTGAAGTCGCCCACCAGAGAGCAGCAGATGCACCCGGAGGACATTTCACTGATCTGCACGCCGGAGTCCTTCAGGAATCCGCCGTCAATGCTGATCTCGCCGAACTCGTTTTCGATCAGTACCAGCTTCTCGCCGGGGAAGGCCTCGGCCAGCAGCTTCTTGATAAGGGTCGTCTTACCTGCGCCCAAGAATCCGGAAACGATGTCGATCTTTGTCATAGAAAAAACCTTCTTTTCTCTGCCGCCCACTGCGGCGTAAATTTTGTTCCGTGCCCCGCGTCCGCCGTTCAGAGGACGAAAAAAGGGGGCGGGGACGTTTTTCACCTATATAATATCCCATTTTTTGAAAAATGCAAGTCCTGCCGGTAAAAACCGCGCGGCGGACATCCTGTGCCCGCCGCGCTTTTGTCATTCGCCGATCCGGTTTAGGATCAGCTGACTGAGCGACGCTGCCAGTGCCCGGTCGTACCGCCGCGTTTCCACGGTGCCGTCCATCTGTCCGTCCTCATCCGCCTGGCCGCTTTCGTTGTGGCCGCCGTTCAGGTCATCTTTGGCGCTGCCGGTGTCCGTGCCGTTGGTGTCCGGCTGTGTGGTGATGCTGCCGTTGGGTGTGGTGTCCGGCGCGTTGCCGTTTGTCTTGTCGTCTGCCGCGCCGCAGGCCGCCAGCGTCACCGCCAGCATCACTGCCGCCGCCAGTGCAGCGAGTCGATCTGTCATATCTTTTTTCCTCCTTTTCCCATGTGCGCCGGCCGATCCGCGCAAAAACACGCGCACATGCGCGGAGAACAGCCGCCGCCAAACGTAGGTTTTGCCGCGGGCGGTTTTATAGCCCCGACACTTTTTGCCTTTTGCATCATTTGTACAGGAGAAGCCGTATCTTTTGTGGCGGAAGTATTGCATTTTCCGAAAAACCATGATATGATTTCTTCTACCTCAGAGATGGGTAAATGTTTGATTACGAACCGTGTTATTTGCTTAGGACATAACGACTTGAACATAGATGGAGGACGATATATCATGCAGAAGCTGGAAAAGCAGTATCATATCCACTGTGCCGAAGGCGACGTGGGCCGCTATGTTATTCTTCCCGGCGACCCCGGCCGCTGTGAAAAGATCGCGGAGCTGTTCGACGACGCGCATTTTGTTTCTCAGAACCGCGAGTACACCATCTATACCGGTACGCTGCTAGGGGAGAAGGTCTCCGTCTGCTCCACCGGTATCGGCGGGCCCTCCGCCTCCATCGCCATGGAGGAACTGCACAACATCGGCGCTGACACGTTTATCCGCGTAGGGACCTGCGGCGGCATTGAGCTGGATGTCCGCAGCGGCGATGTTGTGGTCGCCACCGGCGCGATCCGCTTTGAGCATACCAGCCGGGAATATGCCCCCATCGAGTACCCCGCGGTGGCGAACTTCGAGGTCACTACCGCACTGGTCCAGGCGGCCAAGGCGCTGGGCAAGCGTACCCAGGTAGGCGTCGTTCAGTGCAAGGACGCGTTCTACGGCCAGCACAGCCCCGAGCGTATGCCGGTATCCTATGAGCTGCTCAACAAATGGGAGGCCTGGAAGCGCCTGCACGTCAAGGCCAGTGAAATGGAGTCCGCCGCCCTCTTTGTGGTGGCCGATGCCCTGAACTGCCGCTGCGGCAGCTGCTTCCATGTGGTCTGGAACCAGGAGCGGGAAAAGGCAGGTCTGGACCAGGATATGAGCGAGGACACCACCTCCGCCGTTCAGGTGGGCGTGGAGGCCCTGAAGCGGCTCATTCAGGCCGATCGCGCGGCCCAATAAGCTTCCCTGAAAAAAAGCGCCCCCTGTCATGCGCCCCCGGATGCGGACGGAAAGCTGACCTGCCCCGGTCGGTACCCCATGCGGCCATCCCATCAGAATCATGTCAGTTATACCCCGGCTGACACAGTCCCCTGAGAACAGAAGGAGGCGGGTGCCTCCTTGCCCCCGGCCACGCCGGGGGCGCTTTTTTGACTGGCATCTGAAAAAATTTCAGAAGACCTGACAAAAAGTCTTGTTTTTCCCGTTAAAAAGCGTTAAGATGATGCTTGCGCCGGAGGGCGTGCAGCATTTTACAAAGGAGAAAATCACATGGAGCGTATCTTTCATCTGAAAGAGAACGGCACCTCCGTCAAAACGGAGATCCTGGCCGGTCTCACCACATTCATGACGATGGCCTACATCATCGCCCTGAACCCCAACCTGCTGACCAACTTTGCCGTGGGCACACCCCTGTGGAACGGTGTGTTCCTGGCCACCTGCATCGCCAGTGCCATCGGCACCGTGGTCATGGCCTTCCTCGCCAACAAGCCCTTTGTCATGGCGCCCGGTATGGGACTTAACAGCTTCTTCGCCGTCATCGCCGGCAATGTGGCCGCCATGCTGAACACCGACTACACCAGCGCCTTCCAGGCGGTGCTGTGCATCATTCTGGTGGAGGGTATCGTTTTCCTTCTGCTGAGCATTTTTAACATTCGTGATAAGATCGTCACCGCTATCCCTCTGGGTGTCCGTCTGGGTATCGGTCCCGCCATCGGCCTTATGCTGATGAACATCGGCCTGGGCTCCAACGTGGGAATCTACGCCGAGGGCAACGGCTATACCTCCCCCTTCTATGTCATGCGCGACTTCTTCGGCGCCATGACCCCCAGCGTGATCAAGGATCACATGGGTGCCGAGTACAGCCAGATGGTCCTGACTGTTATCACCATGTTCATCGGTCTGTTTGTCATCATCCTGCTGGCCAAGAAGGGCGTCAAGGCCGCCGTGCTGGTGGGTATGCTGGTAGCTTCCGTGATCTACTGGGCCGGCTGCTTCATCTTCCTGGGTACCAATCCCTTTGCCTCTCTGGAGGGCGCGTCCTTCCTGCCGCCCTTCCATGATATGGTGGAGACCACGCTGTTCAAATTTGACTTCACCGACTTCTTTAATATCGGTTGGTTCACGGCGATCAGCCTGATCATCACCTTCTGCATGATCGATATGTTCGACACCATCGGTACATTGGTGGGAACGGCCTCCCGCGCCGGCATGACCGACAAGGACGGCAATATGCCCAACATGAAGGAGGCCCTGCTGTCCGATGCCGTGGGCACCGTGGCCGGCGCCTGCTGCGGCACCTCCACCGTTACCACCTTCGTGGAGTCCGCCTCCGGCGTGGAGGCCGGCGGCCGCCC
>FR881573.1:0-9986 GCA_000435555.1 Firmicutes bacterium CAG:176 | reverse complement strand
GGCGGGGGGCCGGGCGGCCGCCCCGGCCTAACCAGCCTGACCGCCGCGTTCATGTTCCTGGCCTGTATGTTCATCGCGCCCGTGGCAGCCGTCATTCCCGCTGCCGCTACCTCCTCCGCCCTGATCTACGTGGGCATCCTGATGCTCCAGGGCCTGAAGAACGTGGATTTTGACGATCTGGACCAGGTAGTGCCCGTGTTCCTGATGCTGCTGGCCATGCCCATCTCCGGCTCCATCGGCCACGGAATCGGTATTGCCATGATCTCCTACACCGTGATCAAGGTGTTCTCCGGCCGTGCCAAGGATGTGTCTGTCCTGACCTACATTATTTCCCTGCTGTTTATCATCAAGTTCTTTGCCGTTGTCTAAACGGTCAGCGGCCCCCGGCTGTGCCGGGGGCCGCTTTTCAGCCATGCGCACCGGCTCTTGGTCGGAGCGCATATTTTTATTGTTCCTGCTCGGCCTTGTATGCAATGGCCTCCTTCTGGTAGTCCAGCGCCGCCTGCCGCAGCTCGGCAATGGCGGCCTCGTCCAGCTGGCCTTTGATCTTGGCGGGGGAGCCGAAGGCCAAAGACCCGTCCGGTATCTCCACGTTCTGCGGTACCAGCGCCCCCGCGCCGATCAGGCAGTTGCTGCCGACTTTCGCGCCGTTCAGCACGATGGCGCCCATGCCGATGAGGGTGTTGTCACCCACGGTGCACCCATGGAGAATGGCCCCGTGGCCCACCGTTACGTTTTCGCCCACCGTCATCGGATGGTCGTAGTCCACGTGCACCACACAGTTGTCCTGGATATTCGTGCCCGCACCGATGGTGATCGGTGCCCGGTCGCCCCGCAGCACCGCGCCGAAGAACACGCTGCTGTTAGCGCCCAGGGTCACGCTGCCCCGGACGGTGGCGTTGTCCGCCACAAAGGCGGAGGGATGGATGACAGGTTTTTTCATGGCTGCACCTCGCAAAAGTTTTCCTGCATTGTATCACAACTTTCCGGGAAAATCGACAGTCACGGTAAAATTTGTGCTTACATTTTTCGTCAGAATATGTTATACTGATGTCAGGTAATGGTGAGCAAAAGGGGAACGCATGGTCGTGTGCCATGTGCCTTTTTGTGTATATATGTGTATGTATGTTGCGGATAAGGAGCGTGTGTGATGTTTGCAGCGGGTGATCTGGTGGTATACGGCGGCGAGGGCGTCTGCCGGGTGGAGTCCATAGGGCCATCCGGTCTGGCCTATGACGGCGGCGACAAGGTCTACTATCATCTCTCTCCCCTGTACCGCGGCGGCACCGTTATGACTCCGGTGGACACCGCTGTCCTCATGCGTCCCATCATCAGCCGTGACTGTGCGCTGAAACTGATCGCCGCGCTGCCAGTCCTGCCGGAGCAGAAGCCCGCCGAGCGCGGTATGCGTGCTGCCAAGGACTTCTACCACCAGCTGGTGCTCCGCTGTGACTGCGCCGAGCTGGCCGCCATGATCCACGGTATCTGCCGCAAGCGGGCGTGGGCCCTGCGCCATGGTAAGAAGGTCAGCCAGATGGATGAGCGCTATCTCAAGCGGGCTGAGGACCAGCTCTACGGCGAGCTGGCCGCGGCACTGGATATGCCCCGGGATCAGATGATCCCCTATATCCGCCAGACCTGGGCCAAGTGGCCCGAGCAGCTGCCCAAGCAGGGGCAGGAGGAGCCGGCGGAGGCTGCTGAAGTGGAATAAGCGGACAGGGACGGCGGGAGCCGTCCCTGTTTTAACAGCAACTCATATCAAACATTTGGGGCGGAAAGGGTGTATTCTGTTCACAGCGAGAGAAGGGAGCAAGCCTATGTACGAATGGCAGCAGCTGATCCAGACCGTCGTCAATGAGATGGACGACGCCATTATGCGCCGGGACGATCAGGCGTTGACACTGCGGGCGCTGGCGGCACGTCTGCACTATTCTGAGTACCACGCCACCCATAAATTCCGCGAGATCGCGGGTATGTCCCTGCGTACCTACCTGCACCAGCGGCGCCTGGCCTTTGCCCTGAAGGAGGTGCGCGATACCGACCGGCCTTTGTTGGACATCGCGCTGGACTACGGCTTTTCCGGGCAGGAGGCCTTTACCCGCGCCTTCAAGGCGCTCTACGGCGTTACCCCCGGTGTTTACCGCCGCCGGCCCCGCCCCGTAGTGCTCCGCACCCGCATCCATCCCTTCGATCGCTATATCTTTGGATTGGGAGAGATCGGTATGGTCAAAAGTGAACAGGGCGTCAAGACGTATTTCTATTTTGTGCCGGGGCAGTACTTCAAGTATATCCGGCCCATCAGACGGGAGAAATAAGAAAACAGGGCAGCCCAATGGGCTGCCCTGTTTTTTCAGATCAAGAATTCCGCAGGGACGTCGTGGGAGGAAAACAGCAGCGGCGACAGCGTTCTGGCGTAGGCCCCGGTGTTCCCCACGGCCACAAGATCTCCCACCGCCAGCGCCGGACCGGTGAAGTTCTTAGCCAGCACGTCCGTGGCGCAGCAGAGGTTTCCTGCGATGTCTACGGTCTCGGTGATGCCGGTATCCTCCGCAGGCAGGGCGGTGATGGGGAAGGCGGTCTCGCCGGTAAACAGAGGTTCCTGAGGCGCAAGGGGGCCTTCTCCGGCGGCGTTACGCAGCATGGCGGCAAGAGAGGGCTTCTGGAAGCCGTTGAGACAGTTTTCTACGATGACATAGGTGGTGCCGTGGGACGTCTTTTTGTCTACCACAGGCAGATAGTACGTTCCCGCCTGCGCCGTCAGAAACCGCCCGGACTCCACCAGCAGCCGTGCGCGGAGGGTACGGGCGTTTTCCTCTGCCACGGCCTGTGCACATTGCTTCAAGGTGCTCATGTTCAGCGGCGGTTGGCACACCGGGTCGTAAACGATGCCTACTCCGCCGCCGAAGTTGATATACTCGATGGAACAGTCCAGAATATCGCGGAGGCGGAGGGCCAGCGCGAAGCAGTTTTTGTAGTAGCGGATGAGGGTGTCCGCAGAGAGATTCTGGGAGCGCAGGTGGACATGGAGGCCGCAGACGGCTATCGGCAGCGTTTGCAGCAGAGTTTTCAGTGCCGGGAGGTCGGACTCGTCGATGCCGAACTTGGACGTTCCGCCCGTACCGCCGTCCATACTGAAAGCGGGGTTCACGCGCAGGCCGATGGCCTTTGTCTCGCCGCGGGCAGCGGCCATAGCGGCGATTCGCCGCACCTCGCCGATAGAATCGGCGATCAGATGGCAGTTATCCCACGCGGCGGCCAGTGCACGATCGCTTTTGCCGGCGGCGGAGAAGTAGATATCCTCTTGCGCGATCCCGCATTCCGCGGCCAGGCGGACCTCCCCCGCGCTGGCCGCATCCGCGCCAATGCCAAGCGCCGCAAGGTGCCGTATTACCGGTGGGAAGGGGTTGGCCTTCACGGAGAACAGAATATCAAAGCCGGGGAAGGTCCTGTGGAGAGTCTCTGCCTGTGCGGTAAGGATCTCGCGGGAGTAAATGTAGCAGGGCGCGTGCTGACGCGCCAAGGCGAGGGCATTTTCGCTCATGGGGCACCATCCTTTCGTGTACTGTTGATGATAGTATAGCATAGGGTGGAGGGGAAAGGCAAAACATTCCTTGCACGCCGACGTGAAGTGTGCTACAATACGGCGTGGATATGCGGGCGTGGTGGAATTGGTAGACTCGATGGATTTAGGTTCCATTGCCAACAGGCGTGCGGGTTCGAGTCCCGCCGCCCGCACCAAGAAGGGAAAGACACATATTCATGTGCCTCTCCCTTTTTGGTATGATGAACAGGAGGCGGCTCTATGAAACGAATAGCGTCCATACAGGACATTTCCTGTCTGGGGCGGTGCTCGCTGACGGTGGCGCTGCCGGTGATCTCCGCCATGGGGGTGGAGTGCGCCATCGTGCCTACGGCGGTGCTCAGTGCGCACACGGCGTTTCCGGGCTTTGTCAGCCGGGATCTCAGCGACCAGCTGCCGGCCATCGCCGATCACTGGCGGTCCCAGCAGGTGCATTTTGACGCGCTCTATACCGGTTACATCGCCTCCGCGCCCCAGGTGCAGCAGGTGATGGACTTTTTCGACGCGGTGAAGAGCCCGGATACGCTGCTGATCGTGGACCCGGCCATGGCGGACCACGGGAAGCTGTACAGCGGGTTTGACGGCGCTTTCCCGGCGGCGATGGCCCGCCTGACGGCTCGGGCGGACGTGGCGCTGCCCAATATCACGGAGGCCTGTCTGCTGACCGGTACGCCGTACCGGGAGGAGGTGGACGAGGGCTTTGCTTGTGAGCTGCTGCGGGGAGTGGCCGCGCTGGGGGCGAAGAAGGTGATCCTCACCGGGGTGTCCTTTGCGCCGGATAAGCTGGGCGCTATGGGCTATGACAGCGGCGCGGGGACGTATTTCACCTGTCTTGGTCCGCGGAACCCGGCATCCTTCCACGGCACGGGGGATATTTTCGCCGCCGTTGTCACCGGCGGGCTCATGCGGGGCATGACGCTGGAGCAGGCGGCTTCGCTGGCGGTGGAATTTGTACTTGCCTGTATCGACGCCACGGCACGGGACCCGCAGGCCGGGTGGTACGGCGTGGAGTTTGAAAAGGCGCTGCCGCTGCTGTGCGAACGGGTGCGGGAGCTGCCGGAAAACTGAAAAGAAAACAGCCCTGCGGCGCTGCCGCAGGGCTGCTGTGCATTTATTCGGGGGCGCCGTCCGCGTGCTCCGTCGGTTTGTCTTCGGCGGGGGTGCCTTCCGGGTCCTTATCCTCCGGCTTCTCATCGTAGTCCGGCATGGGGATGGGCTCGGACACGATGTTGATGTGCCTGGCGGGGGCCTCGATGGTCTCCGGCACGCTGGGCCGGAAGGCGGGCTGGCTGCTCTTGCTGGCGCCGTAGTTGTCCACGGTCTCCGGGTCGCGGCCCTCGATGATGGCCATCATCTCCTGGCCGGTGATCGTCTCCTTCTTCAGCAGGTACGCGGCGATCTTGTCCAGCAGCTCCCGGTTCTCCCGCAGGATCTGCTTGGCCTCCTCGTGGCACTGGCGCAGGATCTTGATGGTCTCGCGGTCGGCTGCGGCGTAGGTCTCCTGGGCGCAGGTCATGGAGTAGCCGCCGTCCAGATACTGGCTCTGGACGCTTCCCAGGGCCATCATGTCGAACTCATCGCACATGCCGAAGCGGGCCACCAGGTTCCGGGCCATCTCCGTGGCGCGCTCGATGTCGTTGGCGGCGCCGGAGGTCATGGTGTTGCACACCACCTCCTCACTGGAGCGTCCGGCCAGCAGGGTACGGATCTCGGTCAGAATGTCCTCGCGGGACATGAGGAACTTTTCCTCCTCCGGCAGGTGCAGGGTGTAGCCCAGCGCACCCTGGGTATGGGGTACGATGGTGATCTTGCTGACGGGCTGGGCATTCTTCTGCTTGGCCGCCACCAGCGCGTGACCCACCTCGTGGTAAGCGATAATGCGCTTTTCCGCCTCGGTGATGACGGTGCCCTTTTTCTCGCTGCCGGCGATGACCAGCTCGAAGGACACCAGCAGGTCGTCCTGATTTACGGCCCGGCGGCCCTTACGCACGGCACGCAGGGCGGCCTCGTTTACCAGGTTGGCCAGGTCGGCGCCCACGCAGCCGGCGGTGGCCTGGGCGATCTTTTCCAGGTTCACGTCCTCGGCCAGGCGGATGTTGCGGGTGTGGACCTGCAACGTGGCCAGACGGCCGGCCAGGTTGGGCCGGTCCACGGTGATGCGCCGGTCGAAGCGGCCGGGGCGCAGCAGCGCCTTGTCCAGCACCTCGGGACGGTTGGTGGCGCCCAGCACGATGACGCCCTTGCTGGGGTCAAAGCCGTCCAGCTCGGCCAGCAGCTGGTTCAGCGTCTGCTCGCGCTCGTCATTGCCGCCAAAGCGGCTGCCGTCGCGGGATTTGCCGATGGTGTCGATCTCATCGATGAAGATGATGCAGGGGGCGACCTTGGCGGCCTCCTTGAACAGGTCGCGGACGCGGCTGGCGCCCACGCCAACGAACATCTCCACAAAGTCGGAACCGGAGATGGAGAAGAAGGGGACGCCGGCCTCGCCGGCCACAGCCTTGGCCAGCAGGGTCTTGCCGGTGCCGGGGGAGCCCACCAGCAGCGCGCCCTTAGGCAGCTTGGCGCCGATGGCGGTGTATTTGCCGGGATTGTGCAGGAAGTCGATGATCTCCTCCAAAGACTCCTTGGCCTCGTCCTGACCGGCCACATCCTTGAAGGTGACGCCGGTGGACTTCTCCATGTAGACCTTGGCGTTGGCCTTGCCCACACTGCCGATGCCGCCGAAGCCGCCGCCCCCGGATTTGCTCATCAGACGCATGACCAGCATGAACGCGCCCACGATGAAGATGGTGGGCAGAATATACTGGATCATGATCATCAGGAAGGGGCTCATCTCGGCCTTGTAGAAGCCGGTATAGGCCACATTGTGCGCCTCCAGCAGGGGGAGCAGATCGGCGTTGGAGAGGTACACGGTGTACAGCGTCAGGCCGGAGTCCTTGGACTGGGTGTAGGTTTTTGTCTCCGTCTTGCTGCCGGAGGTGACCTCCTCGGTGAAGACGTAGCCGTCCACAGGGGTGACGTAGATGGTGCTGTCCTTGAACAGGATCTCCTTCACCTGATCCTTTTCGATCATGGAGATCATGTCGCTGTATTTGATCTCGTGGCTGGTGCTCTTATTGGCGGCGTTGTTGTTGTAGGCGTTGAAATACTGGAACGCCACCGTCAGCACCAGTGCCCACGCGATCAGCGTGAGAACGCCGCGGAAACCGCCGTTTTTGCCGTTCTTGCCGCCGCGGTTGCTATTGTTGCTGCTGTTGTTATTGGACATATATTTATCCTCCGTTTGACTTGTGAGGGGAATATAATTTCTAATCAGTATACCACACCTGCCCGAAAGTCTCAAGGCAAAGGCAGAGGGTTTTCCTGTAAAATTTCTATGAATGTGCCTTTATATTGACGAAAGGATGTGGTATACTGGTGACAATTATATGGATCGTGAGGTATACCCCATGAGAGAGATAAAGGACACCGAGAGCAGACGGCCTCTGCCCGACGCCGAGGCGGACGGCATCATCGAGGGCCGCAACGCGGTCATCGAGGCCCTGCGGACGGAGACGGCCATCGACAAGATCTACATCGCCAAGGGCGAGACGGACAAGACGCTGGGACACATCGCCTCCAAGGCCCGCGCTGCGGGCATCGTGGTGGTGGACGCCGACCGGCGGAAGCTGGACGCCATGAGCCGCACCCATGCCCACCAGGGGGTCATCGCCCTGGCGGCCGTGCGGGAATACGCCACGGTGGAGCAGATCCTGCAGTCCGCCGCCGACAGGGGCGAGGCGCCGCTGCTGGTGGTGTGCGATGAGATATCCGACCCCCACAACCTGGGCGCGATCCTGCGTACCGCCGAGTGCGCCGGCGCCCATGGGGTCATCATCCCCAAGCGGCGCAGCGCCGGGCTGACGGCCATCGTGGCCAAGACCTCCGCCGGCGCGGTGAGCTATATCCCGGTGGCGCGGGTGCCCAACATTCCGGCGCTGCTGAAGGACCTGAAAAAGCAGGGCGTGTGGGTGTTCGGTACGGCGGCGGACGGGAATACCACGCTGTACAATGCCGATCTGAAGGGGCCGGCGGCCATTGTCATCGGCTCCGAGGGGACGGGCATGACCCGCCTGGCGGCGGAGAATTGCGATTTTCTGGTGAGCATTCCCATGAAAGGAAAGATATCCTCGCTGAACGCCAGCGCGGCGGCGGCCATACTGCTGTACGAGGCTGTGCGGCAGCGCGGATAACGGAAAGCGACGCGGAACAGGACGAAAACAGGAAAGAACAGCATGAGAAGGCGACGGGACGAGGAACTATACGGCGCGTTCGACGAGCAAGAGGACGAGCTTTCACTGGAGGCCATCCTTGCCGAGTACGGCAAGGGTGGGCGTCAGCCTGTCCTGGAGGAGCCGTCGGAGGGGCCTCCGTCCCAGCCGGAGCCCGTTCCTGAACCGGAGTCTATTCCGGAGCCGGAACCGGTCCAGAAAGAGGAGCGGGTCCCGGGACCGGAATATGAATCCCCCGCGCCGGATCGGGTGGCGTTGAAGGATATCATGTCCCAGACGGTGGACGCGGTGCTGGAGGACGAGGATGACGGCGTCATCGCCCAGCCGGTGCCCCTGCGGGAGCGTCTTGCGGCGGTGCTGGAGAGGTTCCACCGTCCGGCAGCGGAGCAGAAGCGCCGTCCGGCTTTTCAGGACACCGAGCAGCTGTTCGACGAGCCGGAGGAGGAACCGGAGCCGGAGGAACCGCCGGAGCCGGAGCCCCTGCCGGAGGACGTGCTGCGGGAGGCCAAGCGCCGGTGCAGCCGACTACGCGGCGGACTGATATGGGGGATGCTCCCGGCGCTGGCACTGGTGGCCGCGGCGGTGCTGCAGGAGCTGGAAAAGCTGCCGTCGGCGTGGCTGGACGAGTCGCTGCTGCGGTGCGCCACCCTGGGAGCGGGGCTGCTGCTGACGGCGCTGGCCTGTATGCCGGTGTGGAAGCAGGCTGCGTCGCTGCTGCGTGAGGGAAAGGCGGGCTGTGAGCTGTGCGCCGCTGTCGCCGTGCTGACGCAGCTGATCTGCTGTGTGTGCGGCGTGGTCACGGGCAGTACCCGGGCCACACCCTATGCCGCCGCCGGCGCGCTGCTGATCCTGGCCTGCCAGTGGGGGCTGTACCTGGAGGCATCGGCGCTGCGGAACGCCTACCATCTGCTGGTGCTCAACGGCACCGTGCCCTATGTGGCGTCGGTGACGGCGGCGGGCGTATGCAGGCAGCAGGGGACGGCAGAGGGCTTTTACCGTCTGTGCAGCAAGCCCGATCCGGCGCGGAGATGGCAGAATTACGCCCTGCCGCTGGTGCTGGCCACGGCGGCGGTGCTGTCCGGCGTGGTGTGCTTTTCCGGCGGGAATATGAGCGATTTCCCCTGGGTGCTGACGGCGCTGACCACCGCCGGCGCGGGGCTGGGGATTCCCCTCAGCGGGGCCCTGCCCATGTACTATCTGTCCCGGCGGCTGAGCCGCAGCGGTTGCGCCGCCGCAGGCTATGCCGGGGCGAAGGCGGTCAGCCGGCCGCGGCGGCTGGTGCTGACGGACGACGATCTGTTCCCGGCGGGAACGGTGACACTGAACGGCTATAAGGTCTTCGGCGAGGAGCGCAGCCGCGCGGTGTCCTACGCCGCGTCGGTAGCCAGGGCGGCTGGCAGCAGCCTGACGCCGCTGCTGGAGCGCCAGCTCACCGCCGAGGGAGGCTTTCACCTGTCGGTGGAGTGGGTGAACTACTGCGAGGAGGGCGGCGTGGAGGCCAATATCCGGGGCGAAACGGTGCTCATGGGCAGTGCGTACTTTATGAAAAAGCGCAAGGTGGCCCTGCCCCGGGACATGAAGCTGTCTACCGGTGTGTTTCTGGCGGTAGACGGGGCGCTGACAGCGGTGTTTGCCGTGAAATATCAGCCCTCCCGCAACGCGGAATGGGCCCTGCGGACGCTGAAGCGGTTTCACATCGTGCCGGTGCTGGCCGTGCGAAGCGGCAACGTGACACCGGGGCTGATCAAGCGGAAATTCGGCGTGGACGCCAAGCCGGTATATCCGGACGTGTCCACGCGGCTGGCGCTGGCCCAGCTGGCGGAGCAGCAGGGCGAGCAGCCCTGCGTGGCCATCTGCCGGGAGGGGCTTATGCCGCTGGTGGAGTCTGTGGCCGGGAGCCGCCGGGCGGTGAAGGCTGTACGGACCGCCACCATCCTTAGCTACATCGGCGCGGCGGCAGGCGTGGCGCTGGCCTACTATCTCACCTCTGTGGGCAATTTTGCCCTGCTGACGCCCATTGCCATGGTGCTGTATCAGGTGCTGTGGCTGCTGCCGACGCTATTGCTGGCGGGGCTGGTGAAGCACTATTGATCCCGGGGGAATTTTGCGCCCTGCCTGCGCCAGCCCTTCTCGAC
>FR881572.1:25218-46402 GCA_000435555.1 Firmicutes bacterium CAG:176 | reverse complement strand
GGATCGCGCGGCGGAACGGGGAAAACGGCTGGCAAACTTGTTGGAAAAAGCCTTGACAACGGAGAATAACCTGCTAAAATGGTAGGCAAATAGGAGAAGGGGCGCGCCGCACCGGGCGCGCCAAATTCCGGAAGAGCATCAAGGGGGCGGGCGGCGCCCGTCTCTGGTATACAAAGGAGGCTTTACCCATGAAAGAATGTATCTCCCGCGAGGCGGCGCTGGCGGCGCTGAAAACGTACAACAAGGAGCCGTTCCACATTCTCCACGGTTTGACGGTGGAGGGCGTTATGCGCTGGTACGCCAATGAGCTGGGCTATGGCGAGGACGCGGATTTCTGGGCCACGGTGGGTCTGCTGCACGACATCGACTTTGAGATGTGGCCGGAGCAGCACTGCCGGAAGGCACCGGAACTGCTGAAGAAGGCGGGGTGCTCCGACGAGTTTATCCACGCGGTCTGTTCCCACGGCTACGGCCTGTGCTGCGATGTGGAGCCCACCCACGAGATGGAGAAGGTGCTGTTTGCCGCCGACGAGCTGACGGGCTTGGTCGGCGCGGCCGCCCGTATGCGCCCCAGCAAGAGCGTGATGGACATGGAGGTCAGCAGCCTGAAGAAGAAGTATAAGGACAAGAAGTTTGCCGCCGGCTGCTCCCGGGATGTGATCAACACCGGTGCGGAGCGCTTGGGCTGGACCATCGAGGAGCTGATGGAAAAGACCATCCTGGCTATGCGCAGCTGCGAGGAGAGCGTCAACAAGGAGATGGAGACGCTGGCCTGAGCACATACATCGAAAAGAACACCCTGCGTGAATACACGGGGTGTTCTTTTTTACGAATTATACGGAGAGTTGTTGGATATTGTGGAGGGGCGGAGGGGTTTTACGCCGCTGCGCGGCTACACCTCATCCGCCCCCTTCGGGGGCACCTGTCTCCCTGCGGGTCGGTCGGTCCGCGGATCTGACAGGCCACCGGCCTGTCATTCAACACCGCGGACCCCTCAAGGGGAAGGCTTACGGGGGTGCGCCCTCGGGGGGGAAGGCTGACGGGGTGCAGGGGGAGAAAAAAGGGAAGCACCCGGGCGGGTGCTTCCCTGTATGTTATTCGATGGCGATGATGTAGTAGTACACCGGCTGGCCGCCGGGAAGGGCGGCGACCTCGGCATCGGGGCAGATCGTCTCGAACACCTCGGCGGCGCGGGCGGCGTCATCCTCGGTGACACCCTGGCCGGAGTAGACGGTGACGAACTCGGCGTTCTTATCGGCGGCTACGTGAGCCAGCTTATCCAGCAGTACGTCCAGGCTGCGGTCGGTGCCCAGGAGCTTGCCGTCGCACAGGGCCAGATAGTCGCCCTCGTTGATGGCGAAGCCGTCAAAGTCGGAGTTGCGGGCGGCGTAGGTGATCTGGGCGGTGGTGACGTTGGCGGCGGCCTCGGTCATGGCGGCCAGGATAGCCTGGGGGTCGTCGTTGTCCGGGTCCACGGCCATCATGGCGGAGATGCCCTGGGGCACGGTGGCGGTGGGCACCACGATGACCTGCTTTTCCGTCAGGCCCACGCACTGCTGGGCGGCCATGATGATGTTCTTATTGTTGGGCAGGATGAACACGATCTCGCTGGGGGTGCGGTTGACCTCCTGCAGGATGGCTTCGGTGGAGGGGTTCATGGTCTGCCCGCCGGAGACGATGCGGTCCACGGTCAGGTCGCGGAACACGGCCTCGAGACCCTCGCCGGCGCAGACGGCCAGGAAACCGTAGCGCTTTTCCGGCGCGGCCACAGCAGCCTCGCCGCGCTCCAGCTCGGCCTCGACGGCGTCCAGATCGTCGGTGGACTGGGCCTTCTTGCCGGCGGCCAGGTCGGCGGCCTGGGTACGCATATTCTCGATCTTGGCCAGCTCCAGCGTGCCGTATTTCTGGGCCTCGTTCAGGGCGTCGCCGGGGGTGTCGGTGTGGACGTGGACCTTGAAGGCCTCGTCATCCTCACCAATGACCAGGCTGTCGCCGATGCTGTTCAGATAGGTACGCAGGCCGTCCAGGGGCTTGTCGGAGGTCTTGCGGACGATGAACACGGTGTCGAAGGCGAAGGTAATGTCCTCGTCGCCGATGGCGGCGAAGTCCGCCTTCTCCTCGGCAGTATCGGCCACCTCAGGCACGGGCTCACCCCGCAGGGCGCGGAGCATACCCTCCAGAATGATGAGGTAGCCCTTGCCGCCGGCGTCCACTACGCCGGCCTTTTTCAGCACGGGGTTCATCTCGATGGTCTCCGCCAGGGTGGTGTAGCCGGTCTTGATGGCCTCGTCCAGTACGAACTCGGCGTCGTTCTTCTCGCCGGCGGCCTCCAGCGCACGCTGGGCGGCCAGGCGGGAGACGGTGAGGACCGTGCCCTCGGCGGGCTTCATCACCGCGCCGTAGGCAGTGGAAACGCCCTCCTGCATGGCCTCGGCCAGCAGGGCGCCGTCGGCGGTGTCATGGCCCTTGAGGACCTTGCTCATGCCGCGGAACAGCAGGGACAAAATGACGCCGGAGTTGCCCCGGGCACCCCGGAGCAGGCCGGAGGCCGTCAGCTTGGCGGCCTCGTCCACGGTGGCGGGCTCGGCCTTGCGGAGCTCGTTCACCGCCGTCTGGATGGTCAGGGACATATTGGTGCCGGTGTCGCCGTCGGGCACCGGAAATACGTTCAGGTCGTTGATGGCCTGTTTCTGCGCGGTGATGCAGGCGGCGCCGAAGGCGACCATCTGCTTGAAGGCGCCGCCGCTGATCTTTTCTGTCATGTCTGTTCTCCTTCCGGGCGCGTCACACGGTGACGGAATCCACGCAGACATTCACCGCTTTGACGGTGACGCCGGTGTTGAGGTTGACCACATACTTGACCTCGCCCATAATGGATCGGCAGACTGTGGCGATGTTGACGCCGTTTTCCACGACGATGTGCAGCTCGATGGACACGGTGCCGTCGTCATTGTACGTGACCTTGACGCCCTTGCTCATGGCCTCGGGCCGCAGGAGATGCACCAGCCCGTCAGTCATGCTGCGCTGGGCCATGCCCTTGACGCCGAAGCAGTTGGTGGCGGCCGCGCCGGTGATGGTGGTGAACACGGCGTCGCTGATGGTGATCTCGCCGTTTTCGGTGGGGACTTTTATCATAGCGGACTTCCTTTCTGCGGAAATGGCATAATAACACACGATAATATGGAGTATTATATACTACTTTCTCCGGGATTACAATAGAGATTTTACCGGGGCGGCATATGGGCAGGTTTCCCGCGCGGCTTTGGAGGCGCGGCGAAGAAAGGGAGCGCCCCGCGGGGCGCTCCCTTGTGCGTTACTGCTTGTAGGGCACGTGCCAGATGGTGTCGGCGTACTGGGAGATGGCCCGGTCGGCAGCGAAGACGCCGCTGCGGGCGATGTTGGTGAGGCTCATGCGGTTCCACGTCTCCCGGTCGCGGTAGGTGTGGCGCATCCGGGATTCGGCCTCGCAGTAGGCGGCGAAGTCGGCCAGGACCATGTACTGGTCCGCCTGACCGTCCATGCCGGTGACCAGCCGCTGGAACAGGTCCTCGTAGGTAACGCCGTCCCGGAAGCCTACCTTCAGCTGGTCCAGCACGCGGCGCAGCACCGGGTCGCGCTGGTAGAGCAGGTTGGGGTCGTAGGTGTGGCGCAGGTGCTCCACCTCATCGGCATGAAGGCCGAAGAGGAACATATTGTCGTCGCCCAGCAGGTCGTGCATTTCCACGTTGGCACCGTCCAGGGTGCCGACGGTCAGCGCGCCGTTCATCATGAACTTCATGTTGCCGGTGCCGCTGGCCTCCTTGCCGGCGGTGGAGATCTGCTGACTGACCTCGCTGGCGGGCATGAGGACCTCGGCCAGGGAGACGCGGTAGTTCTCCAGGAACACCACCTGGAGCCGATCTTTGCACAGCGGGTCGCTGTTGATCTGGTCGGCCAGGGAGTTGATGAGGTGGATGATGCGCTTGGCCACGGCGTAGCCCGGGGCGGCCTTGGCGCCGAACAGGAACGTCTGGGGCGGGAGGTCCAGGCTGGGGTCATCCTGCAGGCGCTGGTACAGGTAGATGATCTGCAGGGCGTTCAGCAGCTGGCGCTTGTACTCGTGCAGGCGCTTTACCTGCACATCGAAGATGGCGTCGGTGTTCAGCACCACACCCTGGTGCTTCCTGGCGAAGGCAGCAAAGGCAAGCTTGTTCTGATGCTTGATGTCCTCCAGACGCTGAAGGACCGCCTTGTCACCGGCGTAGGCCTCCAGCTTTTTCAGTTCCTGCGGATGGGTGAGATAGCCCTCGCCGATCAGGTCACGGAGCAGTCCGTCCAGACCGGGGTTGATCTGGGGCACCCAGCGGCGGTGGTCGATGCCGTTGGTGACGTTCTTGAACTTGTCTGGCATCATCTGGCAGGCGTCCTTGAACAGGTCCTTCCGCAAAATCTCGGAGTGCAGGGCGCTGACGCCGTTGACGGCCATGCTGCCGGCGATGCACAGGTTGGCCATGCGGACGCCGCCGTCCCAGATAATGGCCAGCTTGGCGGTCTTGGCGGGATCGTGGAAGAAGTCCTCCACCTGCTGCTGCCAGCGGCGGGAGATCTCCTGCAATATCTGCCACACGCGGGGCAGCAGCGTTTCGAACAGCTGCTGCGGCCAGACCTCAAGGGCCTCGGAAAGCACGGTGTGATTGGTGTAGGCCACGCAGTGGGTGGTGATGTGCCAGGCCTCGTCCCAGCCCATGCCGGCATCGTCGATGAGGATACGCATCAGCTCCGGGATCACCAGCGTGGGGTGGGTATCGTTGATCTGGATGACATTCTTCTCATGGAAGTTCCTGAGGGTACCGTACTGCTGGATGTGCTTGCGGGTGATGGACTGAATGGTGGCGGACACGAAGAAATACTGCTGCTTCAGCCGCAGGGACTTGCCCTCGTAGTGGTTGTCCTCGGGGTAGAGCACCTGACTGATGGCGTCAGCCATAGCGCGCTCCTCGGCGGCATGGAGGTACTGGCCCTCGCTGAAGAGCTTCATGTCGATGGGCTTGGGGCTGCGGGCCTGCCACAGACGCAGGGTGTTCACATGGTCGGTGTCGTAGCCGGCGATCTCCATGTCGCAGGGGATGGCCAGCACACGGGTGTAGTCCTCATGGACCACCATCAGGTGGTTGTTGTCCCAGCGGGTGCGGACCTTGCCGCCGAAGCGGACCTCCTCGGCCTCCTGCAGCTTGGGCAGCAGCCACGCGTCGCCCAGCTGCATCCAGTCGTCGGGCAGCTCCACCTGCTGGCCCTCCACGATCTTCTGCTTGAAAATGCCCAGCTCATAGCAGATGGAGTAGCCCGTCGCCGGGATCTCCAGGGTGGTCATGCTGTCCAGATAGCAGGCGGCCAGGCGGCCCAGACCGCCGTTGCCCAGACCGGCGTCCGGCTCCATGTCGAAGATGTCCGCCGCTTTGAAGCCCAGCTCGCCGATGGCGGCGGTCAGAGGCTCCAGCAGCGCCAGATTGAAGGCGTTTTTCATCAGGCTGCGGCCCATCAGGAACTCCAGCGACAGGTAGTGGACCTTGCGCTTTTCCTCGTGAGCCGTCTCCTCGCGGGTCTGTACGCCGTGCTCGGCCATGATGTCCCGCAGGACCATGGCGCAGGCCTTCATCATCTCGCCGTCGGTGGCCTGCTGCTCGGTGCAGCCGTAGTTGAGGCGCAGCTTCTGCACGATGGCCTCTTTCAGGGTCTCTTTGTTGTAGGTCATATCGGGTAACTCCTCCTTGGGTCAAAGATTCTCATAAATGTGCCGGTAGGCCGCCGCACTGCGGCCCCAGCTGAAGTCCGCGGTCATGCCACGGTATCGAACGGTGTCGAAGCCTGTCCGGTCGCCCCGGTACAGGCCGGTGGCCTGACCGATGACGGAGAGCATGGCCCCGGTGTCATAGTCGCCGAACAGGTAGCCGGTGCCGTCCTCCTGCCCCACCTGGCAGGAGCGCACGGTGTCCGCCAGACCGCCGGTGCTCCGCACGATGGGCACCGCGCCGTAGCGCATGGCGATCATCTGGCTCAGGCCGCAGGGCTCGCTGCGGGAGGGCATCAGGAACAGGTCCGCGGCGGCATAAATGCGCCTGGACAGGTCCTCGGCGTACAGGATCTGCGCCGACAGGCGTCCGGGGTACTGCCCCGCCTTCCAGCGGAAGAAATCCTCATACTGCCCGTCGCCGGTGCCCAACACCACGAACTGGCAGCCGGCGGCCATGATGCCGTCCATGGCCTGCTGCACGAGATCAAGCCCCTTGTGGCCCACCAGCCGCGTCACCATGGCGATCAGCGGCGTGTCCGGCTCCTGGGCAAGTCCGAGGGCAGCCTGCAGGGATGCCTTGCACACGGCCTTGCCGGCCGGGTCTGCCGCCGTGTAATGCGCCGGAAGCGCCGGGTCGGACGCCGGGTCGTAGGTGACGGTGTCAATGCCGTTGACCACGCCGTGCATTTTCCAGCCGATGGCGTCCACCACGCTCTCCAGCCCCTCGGCATAGGCCGGGTCATGGAGTTGGGCGGCGTAGGTGGGACTGACGGTGGTGACGGCGTCCGCCATGAGCATGGCACCCTTCATCAGGTTCACGTCGCCGTCCATGCGGAGAGTGCCGTCGTCGTACCAGCCCCGGTCCAGACCGAAGAGCTGGTCTACGCTGTCGCTGCCGTAGCGGCCCTGATACTCAATGTTGTGAATGGTGAACACCGTGCGGATATGGCGTATCTCCCACCAGCGGGTGGCCGCGTCCTTGAGATAGATGGGTACCAGCGCCGTCTGCCAGTCGTTGCAGTGGAGGATGTCCGGCATCCAGTCCAGGCTGGGCAGCAGGTCGACGACGGCCTTGCTGAAAAAGGCGAAGCGCTCGCCGTCGTCAAACTCGCCGTACAGGCGGCCGCGGCGGAAGTATTTTTCGTTGTCCACGAAGTACCAGGTCACACCCCGGTCATAGAGGGAGAACAGGCCGCAGTACTCATGCCGCCAGCCCAGGTCCACGTAGATATACCGGCGGAAGGTCATTTTCTCCCGCCACTGGGGGCCGATCTTGTCGTACAGGGGCAGAATGACGGCGGTCTCGACACCCTCCGCCGCCAGGGCGGGGGGGAGGCTGCCGGCCACATCGGCCAGGCCGCCGGTCTTGCAGAAGGGATAGGCCTCGCTGGTCACATACAGCAGCTTCATGGCAGGCTCCTTTCTCTTACACCGTCGCGCCCTTGGCGATGACGATGGGATAGCGCTCGTGGCCCATCAGGGTCACATTCTCGCTGACGGTGACGTATTTGTCGGTGATCACGCCCCGCAGTATGGCACCGCGCTTGACCACCGTGTCCTTGAACAGGATACAGTTTTCCACGCTGGCACCCTTTTCAATACGCACGTTGCGGAACAGCACGCAGTTTTTTACGCTGCCCTGGATGTCGCAGCCGTCGGCGGCCAGGGAGTTGACGCAGCCGCCCTCCGGGTCGATGTAGCTGGAGGGGGAGTCGTTTTCCTTGCCGTATACCGGGCGGTCCGGGCAGAACAGGGCGCTGCGGGTGCCGGTATCCAGCAGCTCCATGCTGCGGTCGTAGTAGTTCTGCAGGGTGCTGATGTGGGCGGCGTAGCCGTCGTAGACATAGCTTTGCAGATGGAGGCGGCTGCTCATGCCCTGAAGGATATCCCGCCGCAGGCTGTAACGGTTGTGGCTCAGGCACTCCGTCACCAGCTGGATGAGCAGCTCGGTCCGCAGGACAAAGATGTTCAGGCAGCGATAGCCCTCCGGCGTGTGCAGGCCGTAGGCCGTGTCGGTGATGCGGCCCCGGGCGTCCAGCCGGAAGTAGGTATCCTGCCCGTCGCCGGGGACGGCGGTGCAGACGGCGGTGATGTCCGCGCCGGTGTCGATATGGCGGCGGAGCACGTCCTCCAGGGGCGCGTTGATGACCGTGTCGCTGTCGGACAGCACCACGTAGTCCTGACGGATGCTCTTCAGGTAGTTCATCACGCTGCCCAGGGCATCCACGCGGCCGCGGAACTGGCCGTCGCCGCGGTGCTGTTCATTATAGGCGAAGGCCGGCAGCAGTGTCAGACCGCCGAAGTTGCGGCTCAGGTCCCAGCTCTTGCCGCTGCCCAGGTGGTCCAGCAGCGACTGGCACTTGCCGTGCATGATGACGCCCACGTCCGTGACGCCGGCGTTCACCATGCTGGAGAGGATGAAGTCGATGATGCGGTAGTCACCGCCGAAGGGGATGGAGCCGTGGACGCGATTTTCGATGAGCTCCCGCAGACCGTTTTCCTTGTCGTAGGAGAAGATGATCCCGTGCATTCCGTTCATGGCCGCACCTCCTTGCCGTTTTCGCCCAGCATCATTTTCGGTTCGATGACCGCGCCGTCCGCCACGGAGGTCCGGGGCCCCAGCACGGCGATGCCCCAGTCCTCAAAGGGGACGCTGCCCGGGGCGCCGCCCACCACGGCGTTTCTGCCTACGCGGCAGCCCTCGCCCACGATGGCGTAGGACACCTTCGCGCCTGCCTCGATGACGGCGCCGGGCATGACCACGGAATAGGAGACGGACGCGCCCTCGGCCACGGTGGTGCCGGTGCTGAGGACGGCGTTCTTTACCTCGCCCAGCACGGTGCAGCCCTTGGCCACGGCGCTGTTGCCCACATCGCCCGTTTTACCGATGTAGGTGGGCGGGCAGGTGGGCGTGCGGCCGTAGATGCGCCACTTCTTGTCCAGCAGGTTCAGCCCGGAGCCGGGGGAGAGCATATCCATGTTGGCGTCCCACAGGGAGTCCAGCGTGCCCACGTCCTTCCAGTAGCCCTCGAAGCGGTAGGCGGACATCTTCTCACCGTTTCGCAGCATAGCGGGGATGATGTTTTTTCCAAAGTCGTTGTCGCTGCGGGGATCAGTCTCATCATCGATGAGGTACTGGCGCAGCTTTTTCCAGGTGAAGATATAGATGCCCATAGAGGCCAGGTTGCTTTTCGGTTCCTTGGGCTTCTCGGCGAACTCCGTGATGTTGTCGTCACCGTCCACGGCCATGATGCCGAAGCGGCTGGCCTCCTCCCAGGGGACCTCCATGACGGAGATGGTGCAGTCAGCGCCGGTGGCCTTGTGGCGGCGCAGCATCAGGGAGTAGTCCATTTTATAGATGTGGTCGCCGGAGAGCACCAGTACGTACTCCGGGTCGTACAGATCCACGAAGCCGATGTTCTGGTAGATGGCGTTGGCGGTGCCCTTGTACCAGACGGCGCCGCCGGCGCTCTGGTAGGGCGGCAGGATATGTACGCCGCCGTTGACACGGTCCAGCTCCCAGGGCTGGCCGCTGCCGATGTAGGTGTTCAGCTCCAGCGGCCGGTACTGGGTCAGCACGCCCACGGTGTCGATGCCGGAGTTGGTACAGTTGGACAGGGGAAAGTCGATGATGCGGAATTTGCCGCCGAAGGGCACGGCGGGCTTGGCCATGCTGCCGGTGAGTACATACAGGCGGCTGCCCTGGCCGCCGGCCAGCAGCATCGCCACACACTCTTTTTTCATCCTTGCGTACCTCCTGCGTTCTGTTTTTTCTGGGGGCGTTTTCCCTCCCGGCGCAGCAGCACCGCGCCCAGGGGCGGGATGGTCAGGGAAAGGGACGTCTCCCGCCCGTGGGAGGGGATCTCGTCCACGTCGATCCGGCTGCCCGCCGGAAGGGCGCAGCCGCTGCCGCCCCAGCAGGCGTCGTCCGTGTTGAACAGCACCTCATACCGCGCCGCTGCCGGCACACCGAAGCGGTAGTTGTCCCAGGGCACCGGCGCGAAATTCACCGCGCAGATCAGCTCGTGGCCCCTGCGGTCCCGCCGCAGAAACACCAGCACGTTGTTGTGGTTATCATCGGCCACCAGCCATGTAAAGCCGTCCCAGTCCCGGTCGTTTTCCCACAGGCACCGGTTGCGCTTATACAGCCGGTTCAGCTGCCGCAGGCACTCATGGCTGGCCCGGCAGGCGGGATCGTCCAGCAGATACCAGTCCAGCTGGCCGCGGAAGTCCCACTCGTGCCACTGGGGCAGCTCGCTGCCCATGAACAGCAGCTTTTTGCCGGGGTGGCACAGCATATAGGCCCAGAAGCTCCTCACGCCGGCCAGCTGCCGCCAGTCGTCGCCGGGCATCTTGCCCCGGAGAGAGCCCTTCATGTGGACCACCTCGTCGTGGGACAGGGGCAGGACGTAGTTTTCCGAGAAGGCGTAGACCATGGAGAACGTCACGTCCCGGTGGTGGAACTGGCGGAAGTAGGGGTCCATCTTCAGATAGTGGCACAGGTCGTTCATCCAGCCCATGTTCCACTTCAGGTTGAAGCCCAGACCGCCCTGCTCCGGCGGATAGGTGACCAGCGGCCACGCGGTGGACTCCTCCGCCACCATCAGCGCCGCCGGGTCGGCGGCAAAGGCTGCCCGGTTCAGCTCACGCAGGAAGTCGATGGCCTCCAGGTTCTCCCGGCCGCCGTCCTTGTTGGGACGCCACGCGCCGCCCTGCCGGTCATAGTCCAGATACAGCATGGACGCCACCGCGTCCACCCGCAGCCCGTCGATGTGGTATTCCTTCAACCAGTAGACGGCGGAGGACAGCAGGCATTCCCGGACCTCCGGCTTGCCGAAGTCGAATACACGGGTGCCCCAGCCGGCGTGCTCCCATTTCAGGGGGTCGCCGTACTCATAGAGGCAGGTGCCGTCAAATTCGATAAGCCCGTGGCTGTCCTTGCAGAAGTGGGCGGGCACCCAGTCCAGTATCACGCCCAGCCCCGCCCGGTGCAGGGCGTCCACCAGGGCCATGAAGTCGTGGGGCGTGCCGTAGCGGCTGGTGGGGGCGAAGTAGCCGGTGCACTGGTAGCCCCAGCTGTCGTCCAGGGGGTATTCCGTCACCGGCAGCAGCTCTACGAAGTTGTAGCCCATGGCCTTTACATAGGAGGGCAGCTCCTTTGCCAGCTCCACATAGCTCAGGGGAGAGCCGTCCTCGTGGCGCTTCCACGAGCCCAGATGCACCTCATAGATCAGCAGCTCGCCGTTCACCGGCGGCTTTTCCAGCCGCTGCCGCCGCCAGTCATCGTCCCGCCACCGGTATCCGGACAGGTCGTAGACCTTGCTGTCTGTCCCGGGACGGGTGGCCGCATGGAAGGCACAGGGATCGGCCTTCCAGACCACCCGGCCGTCCGCGCCGGTGACCACATATTTGTAGGCGTCGTAGACCTTGGCGTTCTCCGCCGCCGTTTCCCACACGCCGGTATCCAGCCGGGTCATGGGCTGGGGCTGCCAGCCGTTGAAGTCCCCGGCCAGCGCTACGGCGCGGGCGTTGGGCGCCCACACGCGGAAGGTGAAGCCCTGCTCCGCCGGGTGCGCGCCGAGGTAGGTGTAGATGTCGTGGGCCGGGTGCCGCGTCATGTGCTCAGCTCCTTTTCTCTCACGCTGCTCGTCTGCTCTATGGTAGCACGCCTGTTCCGTCAAAGGACGCGAAACAGGTCGCTGGTAACGTTACCGACATTGTACCCCATTTTTCCCGTCCCGTCAACAAACAAGGCGCTTTTTGTGCCGCGGCGGGGGCGGAAAAGGGCCGCAAGCACAAAAGGGAAACGCAGGCGCGCTGCGTTTCCCTTTTCGTTTACTCATCCCGCTGCTGCACGGCGCTGCTGCCGTTCAGGCCGAAGTCGTCCGCCACGCTGGCGGTGTCCCGGCGCAGCATGGTCTCCATCACCCGGATATCGCTGTCGATATCCATGGCATCGGTGCGGTACAGCTCGTCCAGCTGGTGCTCGAAGCCCGCCACGATGCTGTCCATGGTCTTTTCGATCTTGGCCTTGGCCTGGCTCAGGTTCTCGCCGCTGACGCCGGCCTCCTCGAAGCTGGCGTAGTTTTCCAGCAGCTTCAGGGTGGTGGGCAGGTAGTAGTTCAGGAACGTGCCGGCGGCGTCACGCTTGGCCTCGTCCTCTTCAATGAGTTTGAAAATACGGCCGGACACCTGCTCCATGCGGTCCAGCTTGGCGCTGATGGCCTCGTCGGCGATGCGGTCGTTCAGCTCACGGATCTGGGCCAGGATGGCGGCGTAGCCCGCCGGCGCGGGCGCGGTCTGTGCGGGCTGACCCTGCTCTGCCTTGGCGCGGTGGGCGGCATCAAAGTACGCCGTGGCGGCGGCCTGGGACTTGAAGAGCATACCGCTGCCCATGTCGATATAGGCCTCGTCACCCCAGAGGCCCTTTTCCAGCATCAGGTTCACGTCCTTCTCCACCCGGCGGCGGGACACGTCGGCGGCCCGGGCCAGATAGTCCAGGGGCACGGCCTGCTTCTGCCCGACGGTGCGGAGGTAGGTGGCAAAGCGCCGCTGGCGGCGCTTCATGGCGCCGCTGCCCAGCAGCAGGGACGCGCCGCCGGCCATCATGCCCAGGGGATAGAACAGCTGCCGCAGCAGGTCCATCCATTCATGCCATTGGATGGCGTAGCGCAGTTCAAAGTAGTCCACCTGCTGCACCAGGAAAAACACGCCCAGAATACCCACCACCGCGCCGATGATCTTCATGGTTTTGGCGCCCTTGTCGGAGTAGTTCGGCGTCTCTGTGACCTTGCGGACGGTGTTCTTCGCCGCGGAGGCGCGCGCCTGCGCAGGCTTCGCCTCGGCGCTGCCCGCCGCCGTCCGCTGCCACGCATCCCGCGCCTGCTGGCGCATTTTCCTGCCGCCGCCCTCGCTGAGCTTGCTCAGCAGCAGGATCAGGCCCACAGGCCAGGCCACGGCAAACATCACCGCGATGAATATCCACGAACCCAGGTCGTTATTGTTCTTTTTCGGCGGCTTCGGCTGAAGACCGTTGTTCTCGTCGTATTCGTAGCTCATGCTTCCCCTTCTCCCTTTCCCCGCAGCTTTCGCTTGTTGCCCTTTTCGTCCACGATATAGGTATTCTCCAGCACGCTGCGGGCATTGGCCATTACCGCGTTCAGGTACTCCTGCCGCAGTGCAGCGCGCTCCTCGATCTCCGCGTCTGTCAGCCCCTCGGCCTTGGCCTTGCGGGCCAGCTCGTTGATGCGTGCTATCTTCTTCTCGTCCATAGCTGTTTCTCCCTTATATGTATCGCCGTATGTCCACCGGCAGGCGGCCCTTTTTCGTGGGAGCGCCCACGCTGTCCAATACGCATTTTCCCAGACCGCGGCAGGTGATGGTATCTCCCGCCGACACGGACTTGTCCGGCTTCACACAGGTGACGTAGTTCACCTGTACGGACCCCTTTTCCACGGCCTCCGCCGCCCGGCCCCGGCTGAGAGAAAATCCCGCCGCCAGCACGTTGTCCAGCCGCAGGGAGGAGACGGTGTCCCGCAGTTCCTTCACCGCCGCATGGGGGACCGCCAGCGCCGAAAGCGGCAGCGGTGTTACGGTGAGCTTCTCCCGGCCGGCGCTGTCCCAGTTCTGCAGCAGGAAATCCGTCATGGACGGGTCCAGCAGCACCTGACAGCCGCCCTTTTCCACAAGTATATCGCCTATCTTCTCCCGGGTCAATCCCAGAGCCATCAAACTGCCCAAAAAATCCCGGTGGGTCAGGTCGCCGCCGCTGCGGCACGCGGCCCGCACCGCCGCGACCTGGTCGTCAGGCGTCTCCAGCCAGTCCGGCAGGAACACCAGCCGCTTTCGCTCCGCGCCGTCATAGCCGCCCCAAAGCACATAGCCCTCCCGGCACCCCAGCGCGTTCAGCAGATGCTGCGCCGCCGCCTGTTCCTGGGGGGAGAGAAAGCCTGTGGCCGTGGGAATGTTCCGCGTGCGGCACTGCTCACACTTATCCCACACGCGGCTCAGCAGCAGCCGTTCCTCCGGGCTGTGGGCGGCTCTGTCCAGCAGTTCTCGTCTGTCCATGCTATGCCCCCAAATTTTGCGTGCGGTACAGTGTGGCGTACACGCCGTTCCTTGCCAGCAGCTCCGCGTGGCTGCCCTCCTCGGCGATCACACCGTCCTGTATCACCAGTATCCGGTCGGCCGAACGAATGGTGGACAGCCGGTGGGCGATGATCAGTGTCGTGCGGCCTCGGGCCAAACGGTCAAAGGCGCCCTGGATGCGGGCTTCCGTCACGCTGTCCAGCGCGGAGGTGGCCTCATCCAGTATCAGAATGGGCGGGGCCTTCAGAAACACCCGGGCGATGGCCACCCGCTGCTTCTGCCCGCCGGAGAGCAGCGCGCCCCGCTCGCCCACATAGGTGTCGAACCCGTCGGGCATGGCGCAGATATCGTCGTAGATCTCCGCCTGCCGCGCCGCCTGCTCTACCTCAGCGTCGGTGGCGTCGGGGCGGCCGTAGCGGATATTCTCGCGGATGGTGTCGGCGAACAGGAACACATCCTGCTGTACGATGCCGATGGCCCGGCGCAGGGAGCGCTGGGTGACGGCGCGGACATCGCGGCCGTCGACGGTGATACTGCCGCTGTCCACATCGTAGAACCGGGGCAGCAGCTGGCACAGGGTGGTCTTGCCGCCGCCGGAGGGCCCCACCAGGGCCACCGTCTCGCCGGCGGGAATGTGCAGCGTCACGTTGTGCAGCACCTCGGTCTTTTCACCGTAGGCGAAGGAGACGTCGTTCACGTCCACGCGGCCCTGTACATGTTCGAGGGGCCGCGCGTCCGGCGCGTCCTGAATGGACGGCTCGGTGGCCATCAGCTCAATGAAGCGGTGCAGGCCCGCGAAGCCGTTGGAGAACATCTCGGCGAAGTTGGCCAGCTTGCGGATGGGACTGACGAAGGCGGTGACGTATAGGGAGAAGGTGATCAGATCCACATAGTCCATTTTCTCCCCCATGATGAGCCAGCCGCCCACGGCGATCACCGCCACCGGCAATATGCCGGTGCAGAACTCCATCACCGCGTTGAAGCGGCCCATCTCCTTGTGAAAGCCACGCTTGGCGGTCTTGAACACCTCGTTGGCCTCGTCGAACCGCTGCTGCTGGGCTTCTTCGTTGGCAAAGGCCTTGGTGGTCCGCACGCCGGACAGGCCGGACTCGATGGCGGCGTTGATGGTGCCGGTCTTGACCTTGGCAGCCCGGGAGGCGGCGCTCATCTGCCGGCGGCGGCGCAGGGCCATGGTCAGCAGGACAGGCAGCAGCACCAGCAGTACCAGCGCCAGCTCCCAGCGCAGGGTGAACATCACCGCCAGCGCGCCCACGATGGTCACCAGGGAGATGAACAGATCCTCCGGCCCGTGGTGGGCCAGCTCCGTCAGTTCAAACAGGTCACTGGTCAGGCGGCTCATCAGCTGGCCGGTGCGGTTGCGGTCGTAGAAGTCGAAGCCCAGCTCCTGAATGTGGCGGTACAGATCGCGGCGGATATCCGCCTCCACGCGGATGCCGAAGGTGTGGCCCCAGTAGGCCACCACGAAGTACAGCGCCGAGCGCAGCACATAGGCGGCCACCACCACCGCCATGACGATGAAGAATACCCGGAACTGCCGCTGGGGCAGCCAGGTATACATGGCGGCGCGGGACACCAGCGGGAACGCCAGGTCGATGCAGGCGATGAGGAACGCGCAGGACAGGTCCAGGGCGAAGAGCCGCCGGTGGGGTTTGAAGTAGGAGAGGAATATCCGCAGGGGGCTGCGGGTCTGATAATCTTTCGTGGTCATGCTATGCCTCGCTTGGTGTTTTTTGAACATATAGTATAGCACATCGGCACGGCGTTCGCAATAGCACGCAGCGCCCCGGCTTGCGTGTCGGGGCGCTGCGTGTTATAATTGGGCCATGACCTGGCCGATAGGGCCGTCGATGGTGACGGCGGCGCCAAGACCGCTGCCGGCCCCGCCCTTGTTGATGACCGCCAGCTTATGGCCGCGGTAGTACTGTATCAGCCCGGCGGCGGGATAGACCACCAGCGACGTGCCGCCGATGATGAGCACGTCTGCCTGCCGGATATAGTGGATGGCGCGGGCCATCACGTCCTCATCCAGGGACTCCTCATACAGCACCACGTCCGGCTTAATGATGCCGCCGCAGGTGCAGCGGGGAATGCCGCGGCTCTCCGCGATGCGCTCCACACCGTAGAATTTCCCGCAGCGGGTACAGTGGTTCCGCAGCACGCTGCCGTGGAGCTCAAGGACCTCCTGGCTGCCGGCCTTCTGGTGCAGGCCGTCGATGTTCTGGGTGATGACGGCCTTCAGCTTCCCCTGCCGCTCCCATTCCGCCAGCTTGCGGTGGGCGGCGTTGGGCTGGGCGTCCAGGGCCAGCATTTTGGCCCGGTAGAAGTCGTAGAATTCCTCGGTGTGCGTCTCGTAAAATGTGTGGCTGAGCATGGTCTCCGGCGGGTATTTGAATTTCTGGTGATACAGGCCGTCCACACTGCGGAAGTCCGGGATGCCGGACTCGGTGGATACGCCGGCGCCGCCGAAAAACACGATGTTGTCACTGGCGTCTGTCAGTTCTTTCAGCCTGCGGATGGTGTCGTCCATACTGTCCCTCCATTTCTTTTGTAAGGAGCATACGCTATGAATATTCAGATCTTCGGAAAAAGCAAGTCCTTCGACACGAAAAAGGCGGAGCGCTGGTTCAAGGAGCGCCGCATCAAGTACCAGTACATCGACCTTGTGAGCAAGGGTGTATCGCCGGGGGAGTACCGTTCCATCCGGGCGGCCGTGGGCAGCTTCGACGCGCTGGTGGACAAGGACTGCCGGGCGTATGAGGCGCTGTACATGGCCTACATCACGCCTCAGGCGGCGGAGGAAAAGCTGCTGGAATACCCGGAGCTGTTCGCCGCACCCATTGTCCGCAACGGGAAGCAGGCCACCGTGGGCTATTGCCCGGAGATATGGCAGACGTGGGAATAGGAATAAGGGCTCTCATCCGTGCGCCGCAGGCGCACGGTTTTTTTCGGGCAGCACCGCGGCTTTCACTGTGCGGTGTTGCCCTTAGTCCGTGTAGCTGTGCTCCACCGTGACCACGGCGTAGTAATTGCCGTCCATGGCGCGGACCAGAGCGCGTATCTCCTGCGCTGCCTGGGCCGGAGTCTTGCTGCTGGAGAAGGGCAGCACCGCGTCGAAGATCAGGTTATCGTGTGTGGTGCCCCGGACCACGCGGAAGTCGTGGATGGTCAGACCGGGATCCACCTGCTTCACCAGCGCGGCCACCTGCTCCCGCAGGCGGGCGATGGACGCGTCGTCCGTGTCCACGGGGTCCATGTGGATGACGGCGTGGCAGTGGAGCTTCTCCATCAGTTCCTTTTCAATATTGTCGATCACATCGTGCATGGCCATGATGTCCCCGTGGGCGGGGACCTCCGCGTGGAGGGTGATCATCAGACGGCCGGGGCCGTAGTCGTGGACCACCAGATCGTGTACGCCCAGCACTGTGTCGTTGGAGAGGACGATATCCCGTATCTGCTGCACCAGCGCCGGGTCGGGCGCCTGCCCCAGCAGGGGGGACAGGGTCTCTTTTGCGGCCTTGTAGGCGGAGAACAGGATGAACAGCGCCACCACCAGGCCCACATAGCCGTCCACCGCCAGACCGGTCCATTTGCCGATGAGCATGGCAAGGAGCACCGCCAGGGTGGAGACGGTGTCGGAAAGGCTGTCCGTGGCGGTGGCCTCCATGGCGGCGGATTTGATCTTCCGGCCGACGGCCCGGTTGTACAGCCACATATAGACCTTCACGCACACGGAGGCGGCCATGATGGCGATAGCCATCAGGGAAAAGGTGACAGCCTCCGGATGGAGGATCTTGTCAAAGGAGGACTTGGCCAGCTCCACGCCCATCAGCAGGATCAGGCCCGCTACAATCAGGCCGGATATGTACTCGATGCGGCCGTGGCCAAAGGGGTGGTCGGTGTCCGGCTTTTTGCCCGCCAGACGGAAGCCCAGCAGCGTCACCGCCGAGGAGCCGGCGTCGGACAGGTTATTGAAGGCGTCCGCCGTGACGGCGATGGAACCGGACAGCTGTCCGGCAAAGAATTTGCCGATGAACAGCAGAATATTCAGTGCGATGCCCACGGCGCCGCACAGGGTGCCGTAGGCGCGGCGGACGGCGGGGGAGGACACGTTGTCCCGGTTAGGAATGAGCCAGCGGCTCAGCAATCGTATCATAGCAGTCGTCTCCTTTCGGCGGGTAGACCCGGCGCTTTGTCAGCCAATAGCACAGAGGGATGGCGTACAGCAGTATCTCGTAGGGGATGGCGGACATGTCCGCGCCCAGCATGGCCAGCGGGATGGACACGGAGATGTTCCAGGGGATCAGCGGCGAGAGGACGATGCCGGAGTTCTCGATGTCAAGGGCCATCTCGCCCCTGCCGTGGCCGCGCTTGGTGTAGTCGTCCCCCAGCAGCTGGTTGCACACCACCGCGCAGGTGGACTGGTTGCAGAACACCATGCTGCACACCACGGAGATCGCCGCGCAGGCGGGGAACCGCCCGGCTCTCCGGGCCAGGCGCTGGGCCAGATGCGCCGCGCCGTTCAGCACACCCATGCCGCCCAGCAGCCCGGCGTACAGCCCGGCGCTGACGGCCATGATGGTGGCCGAGACCATGGACATCATGCCGCCGCCGGAGAGCACATCGTGCAGCGCGCCGGGGGCGGGGAGGTAGCCCAGCACCGCATCCCGCAGGGTGGGCAGCAGAGCGCGGCCCTGGGCGAACACCGTCACCAGCAGCGCCGTCAGCGCACTGACGGCCATGGTGGGCCGGATGGGGACCTTGCACAGCGGCAGGATCAGGATCAGCAGCGCCGGGATGGCCGTCCACCAGCTGAGGCTGAAGGTGCCGGACAGCTGGTCCAGCACACCGCTGTCCACCATGGCCAGCGGGTGCGTTACGGACAGGGCGGCGTAGGCCGCGAGGCTGACCAGATAGGGCAGCCAGCCGGTGCGGTGCATCATGTGCAGGTTGTCATAGAGCTTGGTATCGGTGGCGGCGGCCACCAGCGTGGCGCTGGAGGAGGCCGGCGAGCAGCGGTCGCCGAAGTAGGCGCCAGCCACGATGGTCCCCGCCGTGATGGCCACGCTGACGCCGCCGGAGCGGGCCAAGGCCATCAGGATCACGCCCAGGGTGCCCACCACGCCGAAGGACGTGCCCAGGGCGTAGGAACGCCGAGGGACGTGCCCAGGGCGTAGGATATGAAGCTGGTCAGCAGGAACGTCACCAGCAGGAACAGCTGCGGCGTGATGATGCGCAGCCCGTGATAGATGAAGAAGGCGATGGTCCCGGCGCTGCGCCACAGGGCGGTGATGGCGCCGATGAGCATGTAGATCACGATCACGCAGCACATTTTGCGGCCCTGCTCCCAGGCGGCGTCCCACATGGCCCGCACGGTCATCCCGCGGCGCAGGCCCAGGGCGGCGAAGGCTGCTATGCCCACCCATATCGCAAGGATCAGGGACTGGCCCAAAAGGATGCAGAGACCCACTGCGGCCAGAAACAGCAGAAAACAGAAGACAGCGCCCATGTTACCTCCCCGGGATGGTCAGCGTCATGCGGCAGCACAGATCATCCAGGTCGCTGTCGGTGGCGGCGGGAAGGCGCAGGCGTCCCCCACATTTGGCACAGGTCAGGTCCACCGCGCCGCGGCGCACCTGCATGGTATATTCGTGGCTGCCGCAGGCGCAGGCGATACCGCCCCGGGCGGCGATATCCTTCAGCTCGGACAGCACCTCATACATGATGACGTTGTCGGTGAAGGCCTCATCGGGGGACGCTTTTTCCTTGGCCACGCGCAGGGCCAGACCCTCCATGGCCTTTCGCACCTGGGGCTCCTCACCGATGTAGCAGCACAGCTCCTGTTTTACCGGGCAGGCCAGGCCGATGCCCCGGCCGTGCAGCACCGCGCCGGCGTCGCACTCCGCCTGGTGGTGCCCACCGCACACGCCGCAGGGCACGTTCAGCCGGAAGCGCAGGCCGTCCGTCTCAGCGGTCAGAGCTTCTTTGCCGCATTCGCATTCCATCCGCGCCGCGGCGGCGTTCAGGGCGAAAACGCTGCGGCTGTGCAGCACGGCCTTGCCGCAGGCCGGACAGATATATCCAAAGCTACGCATTTCTTCCATGACATACGCTCCTTTGTCAACCAAAAGTCACAACAAGTTCCTGTATTATATACCATTTATTCGCTGTTTTCCAGTATTGCGGGAAAAAGAGTTTTACATTATAATGGCGCCGTTATCCCACGCTTCAAAGGATGTGATACCGTGCAGAACAGGAGCTTTGCCGCAGCGGTGAAGGCGGCGTTTCCCCATACCATCCCCATTATGACCGGCTATCTGGCCGTAGGCATGGCCTACGGCGTGCTGATGGCCTCCAAGGGCTACAGCTTTCTGTGGGCCGGCTTTGTCAGTGCCTTTGCCTTCTGCGGCAGTATGCAGTATGTGGCGATCACGCTGCTGACCACGGCCTTTGATCCCCTGCAGGCCTTTGTGCTGAGTCTGATGGTCAACGCACGGCACCTGTTTTTCTCGCTGGCGCTGCTGCCCAAGTATCGGGGACTGGGCAGGCTGCGGTATTTTATGATCTATACCCTCAGTGACGAGAACTTTTCCCTCTCCTCCTCGGTGGAGCCGCCGGAGGACACGGACCCCACGCTGTTCTACTTTGCCATGAGCTTCCTGACCTGGCTGTACTGGGTGGCGTTCTCCATGCTGGGTGGCCTGCTGGGCGGGCTGATCACCTTTGACATCACCGGCATCGACTTTGCCCTGACGGCGCTGTTCGTGGTGCTGTTCATCGAGCAGGTCGTCAAGAAAGAGAACCGTGCCCCCGGCGCTGCCGGTCTGGTGTGCGCTGTGGCGGGTCTGGCCGTTTTCGGCGCGGACAACATGGTCATCCCGGCCATGGTGCTGACCCTGGCGGTCCTGCTGCTGGGAAGGAGGAAGCTATGCGCCTAGACACGATACATTCCCTGATCATCGTGGCGATGGTGGCGCTGGCCACCCAGATCACCCGATGGACGCCGTTCCTGCTGTTCTCTGGGGACAAGAAGCTGCCGAAGGTGGTGGAGGACCTGGGCAGGCTGCTGCCGCCGGCCATGATGGGCCTGCTGGTGGTGTATAGCCTGCGCAGCACCGACCTTCTGGGCGGCAGCCACGGTATTCCGGAGGCCATCGCCGTGGCGGTGACAGCCGGGCTGCACCTGTGGCGGCGGAACACGCTGCTGTCCATCCTGGCGGGCACCGCCTGCTATATGCTGCTGGTGCAGCTGGTGTTTTGAAGATCTGTGAAAGCGCCGTCCCGTGGGACGGCGCTTTCATATTTTTC
>FR881572.1:15347-25181 GCA_000435555.1 Firmicutes bacterium CAG:176 | reverse complement strand
TAAATGGTGCACACTACGGCCAATGCTATGTTTGCGAGGTGCGTATCATGGACGTAAAACGCTTGAGCCGGCAGACCTGCCGGTTTTTGCAGCCGCCGGGAGTGGTCAGCTTTGCGGCGGTGGCGGGAAAGCTGGAGGGCGAGGGGCCGCTGGGCGGCTGCTTCGACGCTGTGGGGACGGATGCCTTCTGTGGGAAAAAGACCTGGGAACAGGGCGAGGCACAGATGCAGGCGGATGCCCTGCGTCTGGCCCTGCAAAAGGGCGGGTTGGCGGCGGAGGACGTGGACTGCGCCTTCGCCGGGGATCTGCTGAACCAGAACATTGGGGCCACATTTGCCCTGCGGGATTTTAATATTCCCTTCTATGGGGTATATGGGGCCTGCTCTACTATGGGGGAGACACTGTCGCTGGCCGCTATGGCCGTGGCCTCCGGCGCGGTCCGTATGGCGGCGGCACAGACCTCCTCCCACTTCTGCACGGCGGAGAGGCAGTATCGGATGCCTCTGCCCTACGGCAGCCAGCGTTCTCCTACTGCCCAGTGGACGGCCACGGCGGCGGGGTGCTGCATTCTGGGGGCCCAGGCGGAGGGACCGTATATCACCCATGTGACCCGGGGACGCATCGTGGATCTGGGTGTGACGGACATGACCAACATGGGCGCGGCCATGGCACCGGCGGCCTTCGACACCCTGCAGGCAGTGTTCCGGGACACCGGCACCGTACCCGGGGACTATGACCTGATCCTCACCGGCGACCTGGGCGATGTGGGCAGCCGCATCGTGCTGGAGCTGTTCGCCCGGGAAGGCGTGACGCTGGAGAATTACACCGACTGCGGACTGGTGCTCTATGACCGGAAGAGACAGGATATGCACGCCGGCGGCAGCGGATGCGGCTGCTCTGCGGCGGTGCTCTGCGGCTATCTGCTGCCGGAGATGCGTCGGGGCCGGTGGCGGCGGGTGCTGTTCGCCCCCACCGGGGCGCTGCTGAGCCCCACTAGTTCATTTCAAGGGGAGAGCATACCGGGCATCTGCCACGCGGTGGTGCTGGACCGGACGAAGGAGGATGCGTGATGGAGTATCTCAATGCCTTTCTCTGCGGCGGGCTGCTGTGCGCCGTGGGCCAGATCATTCTGGACAAGACAAGCCTGACCCCGGCCCGTATTCTGACGGGCTATGTGGTGGCGGGCGTGCTGCTGCAGGCTGTGGGTGTGTATCAATATATCGTGGACTGGGGCGGCGCCGGGGCCACCGTGCCGCTGACGGGCTTTGGCTACTCCCTGGCGAAGGGCGTGGCCAAAGCGGTGGCGGAGGACGGCCTGCCGGGGGTGCTCACCGGCGGATTGACCGCTACCTCCGGCGGCATCGCCGCGGCGGTGGTGTTTTCCCTGTTGGCGGCGCTGCTGGTGCGGCCCAAAGAAAAACGTTGACAAATACCCGGTGGGGGTATATAATGCGACCGTGATCAAAAATACCCCCAGGAGGTATATGACTGTGGAAAATACTTGTTGCTGCTGCCAGGGAAAGACCAAGCACCGCACGCCAGAGGAGCAGAAAAAACTCCTGAACCGCCTGTGCCGCATTGAGGGGCAGGTGCGGGGCCTACAGGAGATGCTGCAGAAGGACGCCTACTGTCCCGACATCCTGATACAGGTATCCGCCGTGGGCGCGGCACTGAACAGCTTTAGTAAAGAGCTGCTGGCTACCCACATCCGCACCTGCGTGGCGGACGGTATCCGACAGGGGGACGACGAGGTCATCGACGAACTGGTGATCACGCTGCAAAAGCTGATGAAATAAGGAGATGGCAGTATGACAGAGAAATTCGTCATCACCGGCATGACCTGCGCCGCCTGCGCCGCCCATGTGGAAAGGGCCGCGGCTTCGGTGCCCGGCGTACACAGCGCGTCGGTAAATCTGATGCTGGGCTCCCTGGTGTGCGACAGGGACGAAAATGTGGATCCCGCCGCCATTGTGGCCGCCGTGACGGCGGCGGGCTACGGCGCCGTGCCGGAGAGCGAGGCCCGGCGGGACCTGCACGCGGAGCAGGACGCGGCGGTAAAGGCCATGGGCCGCCGGCTGCTGTGGTCGGTGGTGTGTCTGGTGCCGCTGTTTTACCTGAGCATGGGGCACATGATGGGGCTGCCGGTGCCCATGTTCATGCACACACAGCCCTTGCTGTCGGCCTTTGTGCTGCTGGCGCTGACGGTGCCCATACTGATTTTGAACCGCAGTTATTTCACCGTGGGATTTTCCCGGCTGTTCAAAGGTGCGCCCAATATGGACTCGCTGGTGGCGCTGGGCGCGGCGGCGGGGCTGGTGTACAGCCTGATCGAGATGGGCCTGCTGGCGGCGGGAAAGGTCACGGGTATGCCGGACCTGTACTTCGAGTCGGCGGGCATGATATTGGCGCTGGTGACGGTAGGTAAGTACCTGGAGGAGCGCTCCAAGGGCAAGACGACCGGAGCCATCACCGCCCTGCTGGCGCTGGCGCCGGAGTCCGCCGTGGTGCGTAGGGACGGCAAGGAGGTCACCGTCCCCACCGAGGACATCAAGGCCGGCGAGACGGTCATCGTCCGGCAGGGGGGGCGTATCCCCGTGGACGGCACCGTGACGGCGGGCAGCGGCACCGTGGACGAGTCCGCCCTTACCGGCGAGAGTATGCCGGTGGAGAAGACTGCGGGCGGCAAGGCGGTGTCCGCCACCATCCTCACCGGCGGCTATCTGGAGCTGACGGCGGACCGTGTAGGTGCGGATACCACCCTGTCCCAGATCATTCAGCTGATGGAGCAGGCCGCCAGCGGCAAGGCACCTATCAGCCGTCTGGCGGATAAGATCAGTGCCGTGTTCGTGCCGGTGGTCATTTCCATCGCGCTGCTGGCGGCTATCCTGTGGGCTGCGGTGGGCGGCATGGGTGTGCGCTTCTGCCTGTCCATCGCCATCGCCGTGTTGGTGATCTCCTGCCCCTGCGCTCTGGGCCTGGCCACGCCGGTGGCCATCACTGTGGCCACGGGCAAGGCGGCGGAGCAGGGTATTCTGGTAAAGTCCGCCGCCAGCCTGGAACTGATGGGCCGGGTGGATACGGTGGTGCTGGACAAGACCGGTACCGTCACCGAGGGTAAGCCCCGGGTGACGGATGTGCTGTGCGCCGGCGGCATGGACGAGGACACGCTGCTGTCCGCCGCCGCGTCGCTGGAAAAGCCCTCCGAGCATCCGCTGGCCGGGGCGATCGTGGCCGAGGCGGAAAAGCGCGGACTGGCCCTGCGGCCGGTGTCCGACTTCGCCGCCGTGGCCGGCGGCGGTGTTGCCGCCCGGGCGGAAGGTACATTACTGCTGGCAGGCAACGAGGCCTTTATGGAGGCATCCGCAGTGGCCGTCGGCGAGGAGATGAGATCCGGCGCGGCCAGACTGGCGGAGGACGGCAAAACGCCGCTGTTTATCGCCGCGGGTACATCGCTGCTGGGGGTCATCGCTGTGGCGGACGTGGTCAAGGCGGACAGCGCCGCCGCCATTGCCGCCCTGCGGGAGATGGGCTGCGACGTGGTGCTGCTCACCGGCGACAACCAGCGCACGGCGGACGCCATTGCCCGGCAGGTGGGCGTCAGCCGGGTCATCGCCCAGGTGCTGCCCCAGGACAAGGCCCGCGTGGTGCAGGAATTGCAGGCCGAGGGCAAGAGGGTGGCCATGGTGGGCGACGGCATCAACGATGCCCCGGCGCTGGTGACGGCGGATGTGGGCCTGGCCATCGGCGCAGGCACGGATGTGGCCATCGAGTCGGCGGACATCGTGCTGATGAAGAGCAGTCTTATGGATATCGCCGACGCGGCAGCCCTGTCCCGGGCCACCCTGCGGAATATCCGTCAGAACCTGTTTTGGGCGTTCTTCTATAATTCTGTGGGCATTCCGGTGGCGGCGGGTGTGCTGTATCCGGCCTTTGGGATCACCCTGAACCCCATGATCGCCGCCGCGGCCATGAGCCTGAGCAGCGTGTGCGTGGTCAGCAACGCCCTGCGTCTGCGGGGCTGGAGGGGCCGCAAACGGGAGGGAACGCCGACTGCAAAAGAGCCGCAGCCGATGCAAAATATAAATAATAACGAAAGCAGTAAGGAGGATACCGCTATGAAAAAGACCATCACCATCAAGGGCATGATGTGTGCCCACTGCGTCTCCCACGTGGAGAGGGCGCTGACCGCCCTGGGCGTACAGGCGGACGTGGATCTGGCGTCCGGGACCGCCGTCGTCACCGGCAACGCCAGTGACGAGGCGCTGAAGAAGGCTGTCACCGACGCCGGTTACGAGGTCGTGGAGATCAAGTGATGCAAAAAAGAGCACCCCCGCAAGGGGGTGCTCTTTTTTATGCGCTTTTACGCGGCACCGTCAGTCTCGGTTTCCTCGACAACGGGAGAGGTCTGCGCGGCGGTGCGGGTGACGCTGTCGGCGGTGAGGATGGTACCCTCGCCCTCAGCGTACCGAATGGCGACGCTGTCGCCTACATTGAAGATGACCGCCTCCGGCTGCTGCGCGGCGGAGATGACGTAGTAGTGCTCGTCACCGGTAAGGTGCAGGTAGTAGAGGGTATTGCCGTCCACCACGGCGGAGCGGATATCCTCCAGCACACCGATGACTTCGTTCTGGCCCGTCAGGGGCAGGTCGGCGTCATCGGCGGATACCAGACCCTTCTCCGCCAGGATGCGGCGGTAGTTGGCCTCACACTGGGCCACCGTGTCGCCGGTGGCCACGATCTGGTACTGGCTGACGTTGACCATGGCGTACATCTTCACCAGCTCGGCGGCGTCCTTCAGCGCCATGAAATACGTGGGCTGGTCGGAGATATTCAGCAGCAGGGGGAAGGTGGCCGTATACTTCATCTGCTGCACCTGACCCTGGGCGCTGTCCATGGCGGAGTACTCCTTGGCGCCCGCCACCAGATAGAACCGCGTCTCCTTGGTGCGCTGGTTGGACAGGATAAAGCCAATGTTGGACTCGTCGGACACCACGGAGGTGACTCCGGTGTACATATACACGTCGTCACCGATGGCGATGTAGTTATAGCCCTCGGTGGTGACGGTCACGTCCCGCTGGCCGAACAGGGAATTGATGAAGCCGTTGACATACGCGCCGTGGTAGTCGTACTGCTGCATGATCAGCTCGGCGGTGTAGACGTGATCCACCCAGTTGGGCACGTCGCCGGTCTTGTAGTAGGCGCTCTCGCCGGTGACGGCGTTCACCAGTACGGCACCGATGATATCACGGCCGCCGAACAGACCGATGGTGTGGCTAACACGGGGGCAGACCCACCAGGGGTCGCCGTTCTCGTCGATCTCAAAGGCCGGCTCGTCGAACATATAGGTGGGGTAGTGGAAGCGCAGATGGCGGTACAGGTTGCGGCTGAAGTGCTCGGCGGTGGTGTAGTGGATGCCCTCGTCCAGACGGATGACCTCCACGTTCTGGGTCACCATGTCGATAAGCAGATAGGCGGGCAGGCCGTCGGCGCGGTTGTTCAGCCACTTGATGATATCGCCGTAGCGCAGGGGCGTGACGCGGACAGGGCGGCCCTGGTAGTTGATCTGGGTATAGTCGTCGGCCACCTCGAACTGGGAGACCATGTCCGCCAGCTCGCCCAGCTTGCGGTTGCCCAGCTTTGTGGCGGAGTTGGCATCCAGCATGGGGATCTGGTCATAGCTGATCTCCTCCACTTCGGCGGCAAAGTCGCCGTCGGTAACGGTCAGCAGGTCGCGGTAGTCCCCGGCACGGAACAGCTGCCAGCCGATCACCGCGCCCACCAGCGCCGTGGCGATCAGCGCGGCGGCCGCGATGAGGGGCACGGTGCACTGCTTTTTCAAAAAGGTGAAGTAGCCCTTGGCACCGGTGCCCTGAAAGCCGGAGGTCAGTATGGCGCAACCACCGTACACGGCGCACACCAGCAGCACAAAGACGTAGAAATCCTCGCTCTTGAGACTGATAGGCGGCAGAACGATATAGAAATACACCGCGGCGAACACCAATGTGACGGCGATGTTCAGCAGCGTGCGGCCCAGGGGCGTGCCCACGGCTTTGCGTTCCTTTTTCGGGCGGGGCTGGCGGCCGAAGCCCTGAAAGTTGGGGTCGTTCCAATTTGTATTCTTCATAGACGGTTCCTTTCTCTGTTGATATGCCTGTTGGTGCTATTATAACCGATGCAGCTTCGTTTGTATAGCAACTTCAGGTTGCAAACGGCAAAATTGCCGCAGAGAGATGCATTTGGCTGTTCACAAATTGTTTACAATAAAAGTCAAAGAAAGTCAAATTACCCTATTGACAAAGTAGGAAAGGCGGTGTAATATATGTTTAAGGTCAAAGAAAGGCAAAGTCAAATGAGCCGAGCTTGACCGAGAGATGCAAACGAAAGGCGGCGAGGATTTGGGTATTTCCGATATTATCGCTGGATTTATCCAGCAGGAGTTAGACCAGGCGGGCGGTGCGCTGGAGCTGCAGCGAGCCGACCTGGCGCAGCGGTTCAACTGCGTGCCCAGCCAGATCAACTACGTGATGTCCACCCGGTTCTCGCCGGAGCATGGCTACATCGTGGAGTCCCGGCGGGGCGGCGGCGGCTACATTCGCATCACGCGGGTGCAGGTGGACCGCCAGACGCTGCTGATGCACGTTATCAACAGCATCGGCGACAGGCTGGACGCGGCCAGCGCCCGCGCCATGGTGCAGAACCTGGTCCAGTCCGAGGCCATCAGCCGGGAGCTGGGACAGGCGTTGCTGTCCGCCACCGGCAGCCGGGCTCTGCAGAGTGCCTCTCCGGAGAGCCGGGATGCCCTGCGGGCTGACATATACAAGCAAGTTTTGATCCATTCCGTCTGACGACGGCGTAAGGAGGTTATGATTATGAAGTGTGATCGCTGTGGAAAGAACGAAGCGACGTTCCATTATAAGACCAATATCAACGGCAGAGTGACCGAGGCGCACCTCTGCCCCGACTGTGCCCGCGCCATGGGCTATGCCGGTTCCATGTCTGGCCGCATGAGCAGCTGGTTCAACGATGACTGGTTCGACCGTCCGTTCCGCATGCTGGAGCCGTTTTTCGGCGGCTTTGGCAGCCGGATGCTGACGGAGTTCCCTCAGCCGGTGGATGTGCTGGAGCAGGCGCAGAGCGCCGACCCGGAGAGCAGCGCCGCCGAGGAGCTGCTGCCGAAGGACGAGGCCATGTCTCTGGCGCTGGAGCGTAGGCGCAACGCGCTGGAGACGCAGCTGCACAACGCGGTGGCGGAGGAGCGTTATGAGGACGCCGCCCGCCTGCGTGATGAGCTGAAGGCTCTGGGCGGCAAGGCGTCCTGACGCCGTTCCGCTATGTTAAAATAACAAATCGAAAGGAAGTGTTCCTTTATGTCTGAGAATAAATTTACCCCCCGTGCAGAGGAAGTTCTGCGTTTGAGCCAGGAGGCTGCCGAGGACCTGGGCCACGGCTATGTTGGCTCCGAGCATCTGCTGTTGGGCCTGATCCGTGAGGAGGAGGGCATCGCCCACCGCGTGCTCAGTGAGTTCGGCGTCACCGATGAAATGGTCTGCTCCGTGCTGCAGCGCAGCGTGGGCAAGGGCGTTTCCGGCGCCGCGCCCAGCCAGGGCCTGACGCCCCGCGCCAAGAGCGTGGTGGAGCTGGCTGTGTCCGAGGCGTCCCGCATGGGAAGCAGCGCCATCGGCACCGCCCATCTGCTGATGGGCCTGCTCCGTGAGGGCGGCAACATGGGCCTGCGTATCCTGCGTACCGTGGGCGTGGACCCCAATAAGATGTACAGCGCTGTGCTGAAGAAGCTCAACGATATGCCCCGGGCTGCCGCTGGCGGCGCCTCCGCCCCTAACCGCGAGGCGGACAAGAAGAACAAGACGCTGGCCGAGTACACCCGCGATCTGACCGAGGCCGCCCGCAGCGGCAAGCTGGACCCCGTTATCGGCCGCGATACCGAGATACATCGGGTCATCCAGATTTTGTCCCGCCGCAGTAAGAACAACCCCGTACTCATCGGTGAGCCCGGCGTAGGCAAGACTGCCATCGCCGAGGGCCTGGCCGAGCGCATTGCCGCCGGCGATGTGCCCGAGGAGCTGCTGGACAAGCGCATCCTGTCGCTGGACCTCAGCGGCATGGTGGCCGGAACCAAGTACCGCGGCGAGTTCGAGGAGCGCATCAAGAACACCCTGAATGAGGTGAAGAAAGACGGCAACGTCATCCTGTTCATCGACGAGCTGCACACCATCGTAGGCGCAGGCTCTGCTGAGGGCGCCGTGGACGCTGCCAACATCCTGAAGCCCGCCCTGAGCCGCGGCGAGATCCGCGTTATCGGCGCCACCACTCTGAACGAGTACCGCAAGTACATCGAGAAGGATGCCGCACTGGAGCGACGCTTCCAGCCCGTCACCGTGGGCGAGCCCACCCCCGAGGCCACGCTGGAGATCCTGAAGGGCCTGCGCGACCGCTATGAGGCGCACCACAAGCTGACCATCACCGATGAGGCGCTGGATGCCGCAGTGCAGCTGTCCAAGCGGTACATCGGCGATCGGTTCCTGCCGGATAAGGCCATCGACCTGATGGACGAGGCCGCTTCGCAGGTCCGCATGACCGCCGAGAGTTCCTCTCCGGACCTGAAGGCCCTGGAGGAGAAGATCACCGCCCTGCACCGGGAGAAGAACGATGCCATCGCCGCCCAGGACTTCGAGAAGGCCGCGCAGCTGCGCGATATCGAGAAGGACTACCAGGAGCAGGTGGACATCGAGCGCGACAAGTGGCGCAAGAGCCTGTCCCAGAATCGGGGCACCGTCACCGCGGACGACATCGCCAAGGTGGTGGCCGGCTGGACCGGTATTCCCGTCACCCGCCTGACCGAGGATGAGTCCATGCGCCTGCTGAAGCTGGAGGAGAAGCTCCACCAGCGTGTGGTGGGGCAGGACGATGCCGTGACCGCCGTGGCCAAGGCCATTCGCCGCAGCCGCGTGGGTCTGAAGGACCCCAAGCGGCCCATCGGCTCCTTCCTGTTCCTGGGCCCCACGGGCGTGGGCAAGACTGAACTGTGCAAGACCCTGGCGGAGTCTATGTTCGGCGACGAGAACGCCATGGTGCGTATCGATATGTCCGAGTACATGGAGAAGCACACGGTGTCTCGTCTGATCGGCTCGCCTCCCGGCTATGTGGGCCACGAGGAGGGCGGCCAGCTCACCGAGAAGGTGCGCCGTAAGCCCTATTCCGTGGTGCTGTTCGACGAGATCGAGAAGGCCCATGAGGATGTGTGGAACATCCTGCTGCAGATCCTGGAGGACGGCGTCGTCACCGATTCCCAGGGCCGCCGGGTGGACTTCAAGAACACCGTCATCGTCATGACATCCAACGTGGGCGCCCGGAACATCACCGATGCCGCCGCCAAGCTGGGCTTTGACGGCGACGAAAAGGGCGGGAAGGAAACTGAGGAGGCTCGCTTCGCCCGTATCCGCGAGGCGGTCATGACCGACCTGAAGCACACCTTCCGCCCCGAGTTCCTGAACCGTATCGATGAGATCATCGTGTTCCGTCAGCTGACCCAGGAGAACATCGTGGAGATCGCCCGCCGTATGCTCACCGTTACCGGCAAGCGCATGGCGCAGCAGGGGATCACCCTGATCTCCGACGATGACGCCGTGGCCGAGTTGGCCCGTGACGGCTTTGATCCCCAGTACGGTGCCCGTCCTCTGCGCCGGGCCATCCAGAACCAGGTGGAGGATGCTGTAGCGGAGTTGATGCTGGAGGGTAAGCTGAAGTCCGGCGATACCGCCCATGTCCGTCTGCGGGATGGCAAGGTGGTCATCGACAGCGAGGCGGGTTCTGGTT
>FR881572.1:3099-15323 GCA_000435555.1 Firmicutes bacterium CAG:176 | reverse complement strand
TGCTGAAGCTGTGTCTGCGGCGGAAGCGCCCGCCGAGACGGCCGCTATCCCTGCGGAGAAATAAACAAAAAGGAACGCCCTTGGGCCATTGCCCAAGGGCGTTCCTTTTTTGTCCTATTGCTTCTTCACGCGGAGAGAAGGTTTACAGGGTGTCAAGCGCCTGCTTCAGGTCGGCGATGAGGTCCTCGGCGTTTTCCAGACCCACGGACAGACGGATCAGGCCGGCGGCGATGCCGGAGGCGGCCAGTTCCTCCTCGGTGTAGGTGGAGTGCGTCATGGAGGCGGGGTGCTCGATCAGCGTCTCGGCGTCGCCCAGAGACACAGCCACCGTCACCAGGTGCAGGGCGTTCACCAGCTTCACGCCGGCGGCACGGCCGCCCTTGACCTCGAAGGACAGCATACCGCCGAAGTCACGCATCTGGCGGCGGGCGATGTCATGGCCGGGATGGTCGATCAGGCCGGGATAGTAGACTTTCTCCACGGCGGGGTGGTCATACAGGAATTCCGCCACGGCCTTGGCGTTGGCGCAGTGCTTCTGCATACGGATCTCCAGGGTCTTCAGGCCGCGGAGGATCAGGAAGGCGCAGAAGGGATCCATCACTGCGCCGGTCATATCCTTCAGGCCGAACATACGTACCTCATTGCAGAATTCGGCGGAGCCCACCACAAAGCCCGCGATCACGTCGCCGTGGCCGTTCAGGTACTTGGTGGCGGAGTGCACCACCACGTCTACGCCCAGCTCCAGCGGCCGCTGGAGGTACGGGGAAGCGAAGGTGTTGTCGCAGATGACCTTGATGTCCTTGTTGTAGCCGTGAGCCAGTGCCGCCACGGCGGAGATGTCCGCGATCTTCAGGTTGGGGTTGGCGGGCGTTTCCAGATACACCGCGCAGGTGTTGGGCTTCAGCGCCTTGCGCACGGCATCCAGGTCGGAGGTGTCCACAAAGCTGACCTCCACGCCGTAGCGGGTCATGCCGTGGTTCAGAAGGGCGAAGGTGCAGCCGTACAGGGTGCCGTCGGCCACGATATGCTTGCCGGCGCCGGCTACGGTCCACAGCGCGGAGGAGATGGCACCCATGCCGGAGGCGGCGGCCACGCAGGCCTCACCGCTTTCCAGGGCAGCGACCTTGGCCTCCAGCACCGAGGTGGTGGGGTTGGAAAGGCGGGTGTAGATATAGCCCGCTTCTTCACCGGCGAAGCGGCGCCCGCCCTGCTCACAGCTGTCAAATACGAAGGTGGAGGTCTGGAAAATAGGGGTGGTCAGTGCGCCGTACTGGGTGTCCTTCACGTTTCCGGCGTGAATGGCTTTTGTACCGAAGCCGCAATCCTTGTTCAGCATGGGTCGTCCTCCTTGCACTATAATGTAACAATAAAGTGTACAGGACCATACGGCCCTTTGTCATAAGGGTAACATATCTGAACCCGACGGTGGTAACGGCAAAATGCGCCAGCTCGCTATCAATTGGAATTGTAGCTAAAACAGATAATTTCGGAATATATTTTTGTGCAGAATGCTGCATTACGGGGAAATCGCAAAAAGTTTTGGCGGAAATTAGACATCGCGCCGAAAAATACGGCAAAATGGCGGCGGATTTTTGTCGGGGAACATGATAAATGAAACAGATAACGATGGGCGCGATTTGCGGGAAACGGTTGCCATTTCCGCCGGAATGTGGTATAAGAGAGACAGAGAGTGCGCCCGGTGTCCGCCGGGTACATGCAGCTTACAGGAGGTCATCACCATGAAGAAGATCATTGCCACCACCAATGCCCCCGCCGCCATCGGTCCCTATTCCCAGGCCATCGACTGCGGCAGCTTCCTGGTCACGTCCGGCCAGGTGCCCTTTGACCCGGCTACCGGCGAGTTCGTCCCCGGCGGCATTACCGAGCAGACCCGTCAGGTACTCACCAACATCAAGGCCATCCTTGAAGCCGCCGGTCTGACCATGGACAATGTGGTCAAGACCACCGTATTCCTGCAGAGCATGGGCGACTTCGCCGCCATGAACGCGGTCTACGCTGAGTTCTTCACTGAGGGGCAGTACCCTGCCCGCAGCGCCGTGGAGGTCGGTGCGCTGCCCCGGGGCGCACTGGTGGAGATCGAAACCATCTGCGTGAAGTAAAGAATCCGGCAAATAAAGAGAGCCGCCCCTTAGGGGCGGCTCTCTTTATGCCTCCTGGTTCAATTCCGAGACGATATCCTTCAGAATGGCGATGAACTTCTCGCCGTAGTCCGTCAGCGGTACGTCCCGGGGCCGTATGACCCCAAGGCGCATATCCGGCACGTCGCCGATCAGCGGCAGCGTCATCAGCCGGTCGTCGCCGTAGCCGTCCGGCAGTACGCCGCTGCCGGTGGAAACGCAGTCCGTGTGGGCCATGACATTGTAGGCCGTGGCGCGGTCGCTGACGGACACTACCCGGTCAAACTCCGCGCCGGTGCCCACCACCGCCTCCTCGGCGAAGTGGTAGTTGCTGTCTGACTGGGTAAATACCGCGTAGGGGTAGGCATACAGCTGCTCCAGGCGCACGGCGCGTTCGCCGGACAGGGGGTGGCCCTTCCGCAGAAACACCCGGGGGCGGATGTCCACCAAAGGCTGGAACGTCAGGTTCTTCTCCCGCAGGATACGGCCGATGAAATGCTCTGTCATGTCCGACACGAAGATGATGCCGAAGGCGCTGCGCCGCGCCGTCACCTCGTCGATGACCGCCGCCATCTCCATCTCCTTGAAGCTCACCTGGATATGCGGCTCGTCCAGCAGGTGCAGGAACTCCACGAATGCCTTGGCGCAGAAGGGATAGCGCTGTGATGCCACCGACAGGGATACCCGGTCGGCAGCCCGGCGCTCACTGTAATAGCGCTCCAGCTTCCGGCTGCGCTCCACCAGCGGCGCGATCTGCGCCGTCAGCTCCCGGCCCTCCTCCGTCAGCGTCACGCCCCGGTTGGTCCGCAGAAAGATGGTCACGCCCAGCTCCCGTTCCACCTCGGCGATGGCCGCCGACAGGGCCGACTGAGACAGAAACAGGTTCCGCGCCGCCCGGTTCATGGACCCGCAGCGGTCCACCTCCAATATGTAGCTCATTTGCAGCAATGTCATCGCGCCGCGCCCCTTTCCCGCCGTTTCTTGCCTTTACTATACCAAAAACCGCGCCCTCTGTAAATAGAATTGACAGATATACGGCCCATCATGTATAATCGCCGGTGATATACCGTATATATTGCTCTATATAGGAGGCGTGCTATGAAACGAGTTATCACCGTCCTGTTGGCGGCCCTGCTGGTCCTGTCACTGGTGGCCTGCGGCAGCGGGGTCGAGACAAAGAAGCTGGCGGGCACCTGGACGTGTACGGTCGATGTGACTGACCGCATGAACGCGGCGGCGGAGCAGGCGCTGGGTCTGTCCGCGGCGGACGGCGCGGCGAAGATGCCGCTGCAGCTGGTCCTCACCGTGACCGAGGACGGCGCCTATACCCTCCGCTACGACAGCGACGCCGCCCGCACGGCGCTGGATGCCTATGCCGCGGCGCTGCGCCCGGCGGCGGTGGAGAGCGTCTATGCCGCCGCGGAGGAGCAGGGCTTCTCCCGTGAGGAATACGACGCGGCCATGGAGAAGGCCGGCATCACCATGGACGATATGGTGGCGGCCATTTTCGCCGGGGTGGACGAGGAGGAGCTGCTCTCCCTGCTCACCGGCCGCAGCGCCGCGATCACCGGCTATTGCAGGGCGGAGGGCGGCCAGCTGTATCTGGCGGATACCGCCGCCGACCTGACCGAGACGGCGGACTGCCTGAACTATACCCTCTCCGATGGGACCATGACCTGGACCGACGCGCAGGGTGAGCTCAGCAGCCAGCTGACGGAACAGGAGCAGGAGCTGCTCCGCGTGCCCCTGACCTGGACGAAGCGGGCGGAGGAGAGCAAATAAAAAAGAGCGCCCGCAGGGCGCTCTTTTCCTTTGCCTCATGTCTCAAAAATCCAGCTCCGTGCGGGTGCAGATCTCCTTGATCTTGGCCTGCAGGCGTTTTAGATCCTCGAAGGTCTCCGGTTTTTTCCGGGGGTCCCGCAGCAGGGCGGCGGGGTGATACAGCGCCATCATCAGGCAGCCGTCCTTCTCGAAAAACTGACCGTGCTCCTGGCTGATCTTAAAGTCCGGGCGGATGATCTCCATGGCGCTGACGCGGCCCAGACACACGATGATCTTAGGCTGCATCAATGCCCGCTGCCGCTGGAGATAGCCCTTGCAGGCGTCCTTCTCCGTGTTCATGGGATCCCGGTTCTCCGGCGGGCGGCACTTAACGGAGTTGGTGATATACAGGCGGCTGCGGTCCAGCCCGATCATCTTCAGCATATCGTCCAGCAGCTTGCCGCCCCGGCCCACGAAGGGCTCGCCCTGCTTGTCCTCGTTAGCGCCGGGGGCTTCGCCGATGATCATGATCTCCGCATCCTCCCGGCCCACGCCGAAGACCACGTTGGTGCGCGTTTCCGCCAGTGTACAGGCGTGACAGTGCAGACATTCCTGCCGCAGGGCTTCCCACTCGGTCATAGTCGTTTCTCCTTTATCTCTCCGCGAACGGGCTTACTTTTCCAATCTGGACAGCAGCCACGCTTCAATGTTCTTCGTAATATCCGCAGTGTATGCCTTTTCGTTGAGTATCTCATGCCGCAGGCCCGGATACAGCTTCAGTGTGCAGTCCCGCATACCGGCAGCCCGGAAGGCGTCATAGGTCTGGCGCACGCCCTTGCCGCAATTGCCCACCGGGTCCTTGTCGCCAGCTACGAACAGCACCGGCATTTCCCTGTCCATCTGCCGCAGATGGCTCTGCCGCTGGTTGAAGCGTATGCCGTGCAGCATCTGGCGGAACAGGCCCACCGTGGCGTCCGCGCCGCAGAGGGGGTCGGCGATGTAGTCGTCCACGTTGCTCTCGTCGGCGGAGAGCCAGTCCACCTTCGTGCGGTTGGGGGCGAACAGCTTGTTGTAGCTGCCGAAGGCCAGCTCCGTCACCAGCTCGCTGGTGGCGTTCTCGCCGCTGACGGCGGCGATGGCATTGGCCAGCGCCAGCCCGCCGGTGATGGCTGCCTGGGGCTGCCAGCCGGTGCCCATGATGACCGCCGCCTTCACCGTGCCGGGATAGCGGATCAGGTACGTCCTGGTCAGGAAGGAGCCCATGCTGTGGCCCATGATGCACAGCGGCACATCAGGATAGCGCTGCTTCAGCCGCTGGTGCAGCACGTAGATGTCGTCCACCACCGTGTTCCAGGTGTTGCCCTGACCGAAATACACCGGCGTTCCGCCCTCCGGCAGCGACTTGCCGTGGCCCAGGTGGTCGTGTCCGGCCACGACGATGCCCTGTTCGTTCAGCGCCCGGGCGAATCCGTCGTACCGGGCGATGTGCTCGGCCACGCCGTGACAGATCTGCAGTACAGCGCGGACGGCCACGCCCTCCGGCTCCCACAGCATCCCGTGGAGCTGGGTCTTGCCGTCGCTGGACAAAAACGTGAATTCACTCAAATTTGTCATGGTGTATCCGCTCCTTTCATGGTATAATTCTTATCATCATACAGTGTACCACAAAAATCCGGAAATGAAAAGAGGGTTCGCCATGTCGCAGTACATATTGGCGCTGGATCAGGGCACCACCAGCTCCCGCGCCATCGCCTTTGACCGGTCGGGGAATATCGCCGCCCTAAGCCAGCAGTCCCTGCCCCAGCACTATCCCCAGGCGGGGTGGGTGGAGCACGACCCCCTGGAGATATGGGACACCCAGCGCCGCGCCGCGGCGGAGGTCATCGCCCGGCTGCCGGAGGGCAGCGTGGCGGGGATCGGCGTCACCAACCAACGGGAGACGACGATCCTCTGGGATAAGGCCACCGGTGAACCGGTGTACAACGCCATCGTCTGGCAGTGCCGCCGGACGGCGGAGCTGTGTGAGGAGCTGAAGCGCCGGGGGCTGGAGGAGCGCATCCGCTCGGCCACGGGGCTGCTGATCGACGCCTACTTCTCCGGCAGCAAGATCCGCTGGATACTGGACAATGTGCCCGGCGTCCGCCGCCGGGCCGAACGGGGCGAGGTGCTGTTCGGTACCGTGGAGAGCTGGTTGATCTGGAAGCTCACCGGCCGGCATGTCACCGACTACGCCAACGCCAGCCGCACCATGCTTTTTGATATCCACCGCCTGGCCTGGGATGAGGAGCTGTGCGGCATTCTGGGGGTCCCTACGGCCATGCTGCCGCAGCCCGTGCCCAACAGCGCCGTCTACGGCACGGTGCAGCCCAGTATCCCGGGGCTGGAGTCCCTGGCGGGCGTCCCGGTCTGCGGCGCGGCGGGCGATCAGCAGTCCGCCCTGTTCGGCCAGACCTGCTTCGCTCCCGGCGAAGCCAAGAACACCTACGGCACCGGCTGCTTCACCCTGATGAACGTGGGCGAAAAGCCTGTGCGCTCCCGCGCCGGACTGTTGACCTCCGTGGCCTGGCAGGTGGACGGAAAGACCACCTATGCCCTGGAGGGCAGTGTGTTCAACGCCGGCAGCACCATCCAGTGGCTGCGGGATGAGCTGGGCATCATTTCCTCGGCGCCGGAGATCGACGTGCTGGCCGCCACAGTGCCGGACAGCGGCGGCGTGGTGGTGGTACCGGCCTTCACGGGCCTGGGTGCGCCTTACTGGGATATGTACGCCCGGGGCGCTATTTTGGGCGTCACCCGGGGCACAGGACGGGCGCACATCGCCCGGGCGGTGCTCAGCTGTATCGCTGCCCAGGTCACAGACCTGATGCTGGCCATGCGCCAGGATGCCGGCTGCGATATTGCCCTTCTGCGGGCGGACGGCGGGGCCAGCGTTTCTGATGTGCTGCTGCAAATGCAGGCGGATCTGCTGCGTATCCCTGTGGATCGGCCGGAGATGGTGGAGACCACCGCCTTCGGCGCGGCGGCGCTGGCGGGGCTGAGCTGCGGCTTCTGGCGGGATATGGACGAGATCGCCGCCCTGCGCCGCAGCCAGAGGATGTTCCTGCCGGAGCGCCCGCAGGCGGACTGCGACGCCTATTACCGTCTGTGGAAACGGGCTGTTTCCCGGGCCGCTGACTGGATAGAGCATTAAGTAAACAGTGTGTAAATTTCGCCATATAGCGCTTGCAACCGCTGAAAAAACGCGCTATACTGGCGTCAACAGGAATATATGCCGTGCACTGTCCCGCGTGTGTACGCGGTGGGAGAGCCGGGAGATATGGAAAGGAGCTATTATCTATGGGTATTCTCAACGACATCAGCAAGAAGGCGCAGGAGTACGCCGGCATCGCCGTGGACAAGGCCAAGGACTTGGCCGAAGTGGCCGCGGACAAGGCCCAGACCCTCAGTGACACCGCCAAAACCAATATGGCTATTATGAACGAGCAGCGCGAGCTGGAGAAGAACTACCGCGCCATCGGCGAGTGGTTCGTGGCGGAGCACCAGAGCGATGTCCCCGACGCCGTCAAGGATGTGGTGGCTGCCGTCAACGCCAGCAAGGAGCGTATCGCCCAGCTGGAGGCCAGCAAGCCCCGGAAGGACGAGCCGGCGGTGGACGAGTCTGAGGTGACCTTCAAGGTCTGCCCCGTCTGCGGCGCCGCCAGCGACAGCAAGTTCTGCCCCCACTGCGGCGCGCCCATGGGCGAGTAAAATACAGAAAAAAGAGGACCGCCGGCGGCGGTCCTCTTTTGCAAGCGCTTCATAAAAAGGAAGGCCCTCGCGGGCCTTCCTTTTACTTTTCGTTGGGCATCTTCCAGCCGTTGTGGTCGGTGTGCAGCAGATGGTGGGACTTTTCGCCCAGCGGAGCTTTCAGGAATTCCCGGTACAGCGCCTGCACGTCCTTGTTCCGGTGGGAGAACCGCACCTTGGCACTCTTGTCGATGCTCCACAGGATATCGCCGCGATATGCTGCCAGCTCCTGCCCGTCGTGTATGGGCTGCCCGCCGCCGCCGGCGCACCCGCCGGGACAAGCCATCACCTCAACGAAGTCGTAATCCACATCGCCCTCGTCGATGGCGTGCATCAGCTTACGGGTGTTGCCCAGTCCGCTGACCACTGCCACGCGGACGTTGCCCGCGCCGGGGATGGTGAATACGGCCTCCTTCCAGCTGTCCATACCGCGTACGGCGGAGAAGGCGTCCGGCTTCGGTTCCTTGCCGGTAATGAGATAGTACGCGCTCCGCAGAGCCGCGTCCATCACGCCGCCGGTGGCGCCGAAGACCACCGCCGCGCCGGTGCCGGTGCCCAGCGGACTGTCAAAGGGTGTTTCTGGCAGCACCGCGGGATTGATCTGTTCGCCCCGCAGCATCCGCACGATCTCGCGGGTGGTCAGCACCACATCCACGTCCTGGTCGCCCTGCTCGTCCTTCATGGTGGGCAGCGCACACTCTGCCTTCTTGGCGGTGCAGGGCATGATGGACACCACAAACAGCTTCTTGGGGTCCACGCCGATCTTCTGGGCAAAGTAGCTCTTGGCGACGGCACCGAACATCTGCTGGGGGCTCTTGGCGGTGGACAGGTTTTCCGTATACGACGGGAATTGTCCCTTCAGGAACCGCACCCAGCCGGGACAGCAGCTGGTGAACATGGGCCAGTGATATTTGTTCCGGTGGGTAAAGCGCTCGATGAACTCACTGCCCTCCTCCATGATGGTCAGGTCGGCGGCGAAGTCTGTGTCGAATACATAGTCGAAGCCCATGGTCTTCAGCGCCGTCACCATGCGCTCCGCTGTGGCAAACTTGGGGTCCAGATGATAAAACTCTGCCCAGGCCGCCCGCACCGCCGGTGCGACCTGCACCACGGTGATCCGGTCCTTGTTCGCCAGCGCGTCGAACACCTTGCCGGTGTCGTCATGCTCCTGCAGACCGCCCACGGGACAGTGGGTGATGCACTGGCCACAGAAGGTGCAGTCGCTCTCGCCCAGGGTCCTGGTGTGGGCCACGCCCACGGTGGTGCGAGTACCGGTGCCCATCAGGTCCCAGATGCCCATGCCCTGGATCTTTTCGCATACCTGGATGCACCGCATACACTTCACGCAGCGGTTTTCGATACGCACCACCGGATTGGAGTAGTCCGTGGGGATGTTCTTCAGGTCGTCGATATAGTGGTCGCCCAGCAGGTTATAGTCGTTGGTCAGCTGCTGGAGCTTGCAGTTGCCGCTGCGGGTGCACTTGGTGCATTTCGTCTCATGCTGGCTCAGCAGCAGCCGCAGATTGACTCGCCGGGCCTCGCGGACACGGGGTGAGCTGGTGTACACCACCATGCCCTCGCTGACAGCGCTGTCGCAGGAGGGCACCAGCCGTGCATAGCCCTCCACCTCCACCATGCAGATGCGGCACGCGCCGATCTCGTTGATGTCCTTCAGATAGCACAGGGTGGGGATGCTGATCCGCAGGGTCTGGGCCGCCTCCAGAATGGTGGTGCCTTCCGGCACCGATACGGTCCGCCCGTCGATGGTCAGAGTTACCATTTTTCGTTCCTCCCTCCCCGGAAAATGCCGTAGCCGTAGTGGTCGCACCGCAGGCAGCGGGACGCCTCGGTCCGCGCGCCCTCCTCGGTGAGTCCGCACTCGATATCCTCAAAGTCGCACCGGCGCTCGCAGGCCTCGCGTTCCGTGGTGTTGATGCGTCCGTGGGGTGCGCGGTTGTTCAGCCGCGGTGCCGGGATGTCCAGCTCCACCTTGATCTCATGCTGGAAGCCCAGGTGCTCGTCGATGTTGGCCGCCGCCACCTTGCCGGCGGCAATGGCGCGGATGGCACTGGCGGGTCCGGTGACGCAGTCGCCGCCGGCAAATACGTTGTCCATGTCGCCCACCTGACCGGACAGTCCCGCCACGAACGTGCCGCGCTTGATAGGTACGCCCGCCTGCTCGAAGCCCTGGATCTCGATGCCCTGGCCGATGGCCACCACGATGATGTCCGCCGGGATGCGTACCTCCGGCAGGTCAGCCTTGTTGGGCCGGGGCCGCCCGGACTTGTCCGCCTCGCCGATGATCTGGGGCTGTACCCACAGCGCGGCGGCATTGCCGTTCTCGTCGGCCTCGATGTGGGAGGGGGCCATCAGGGCGGCGATCTCCGCGCCCTCGGCCATGGCGCCCGTTACCTCATCCGGCAGAGCGGTCATATCCTCAATGCGGCGGCGGTACACGCACGTCACCTTTTCCGCCCCCAGACGGATAGAACTGCGGGTCACATCCATAGCCACGTTGCCGCCGCCGATGACCACCACCCGCTTGCCGGTGAAGTCCGGCATCACGTCGTCGCCTATGGAGCGCAGCATCTCCACCGCGGACATCACGTTCTTGCTGTCCTCGCCGGGGATGCCCACTTTCTTGTCCTGATGGGCGCCGATGGCGATGTACAGGCAGTCATACTCCTTCAGCAGGTCCTCTATCCACAGCTGGGTGCCCACGGTCACGCCGGTGTGTGCCTCAATGCCCAAAGAGAGGATGGAGGCGATCTCCGCATCCAGCAGGTGCCGGGGGAAGCGGTAGTTGGGGATGCCGTAGCGCAGCATACCGCCCAGTTTCTCCCGTTCCTCGAATACCGTCACCTTGTGACCCATCAGGGCCAGGTAATAGGCGCAGCTCAGGCCGCTGGGCCCGCCGCCGATAATGGCCACCTTCTTGCCGGTGGGCGGCGCGCAGGGGGGCTGGGGCACGTCTCCGGCAGTGTCCACGGCGTAGCGCTTCAGCCCGCGGATGTTGATGGCATCGTCGATCATATTCCGGCGGCACCGCGCCTCGCAGGGGTGCTCGCAGATGTAAGCACAGGCCACAGGGAAGGGATTGTCCTTACGAATCAGCCGCACCGCATCGGCGCAGCGTCCCTCGCCTATCAGGGCCATATAGCCGGGTACGTCCACACCGGCGGGACACAGGGCCACGCAGGGCACCGGCAGCTGCAAGCCCGCCAGACAGCGGTGGTGCAGGATGTGTTCCTCGTAGTCATCCCGGAAACCCTCCAGCCCGTCCAGCACCAGTCGGGCGGCATCGCGCCCGATGGCACAGTCGGCGGTGTTCACCACGGTCCGCGCCGTTTTCTCGATAATGGCCAGGGTGCCCATGTCGGCGGTGCCGTCCAGCACGGTGGCGATGAGCTTGCTCAGCTGCCCCAGACCGATACGGCAGGGCACGCACTTGCCGCAGGACTGGGCGTGGCACAGCTGCAAAAACGACAGGGACATATCCACCGGACAGAGGCCCGGAGGACTGGCGGCGATGCGGCGCTCCACGTCCCGGTAGAGATTATCCACCACCGTCTGGGCGCGGCTTGGGTTCTTGATGTCGAGTCTGCTCAAGGGGGTCACTCCTTCCGTCTGCGCCGCGCGGAAGCGTGTCCGCGCGGCGCTTGGAAATTATAAGTTAAACAAAAGAATGACACAAAATCCACCAAAAGTCAACATAAGAAAAAAGATTGTTTTCATAAGAGGAAATTATCGTAAATTGCCTGGTTTTTAACGTTATTTACAGCACAAACCGATAGATTTAAAACGTGAAAGTTTCTTCAAGGGAAACGTCCGAAGACTGCCTGCGCAGGGAACGGCGTCCCGCGGCGTCCCGATCCGCGGCCATCAAAAAAGAGCACCGCCGCAGCGGTGCTCCCTTTTAGGTTCTTATGCTCTTATGCGCGGCCGCTGCGCAGGTAGCCATAGTTCTTCTTGAGTATGTTGCGGAAGAAGGGCACGCACAGCACCGTATCCGCCGCGATCCACGCCATGGGGTCGGCGGCGCAGAGGGCGTAGAAGGCCATGGCCGGTGCATCGGCGCTGACGGCGCCGCCGGCAAACAGCCCCGGCAGCACCAGACACACGGTGATACGCGCCACCAGCTCTGCCGCGCCTGCGCCCAGCACGAAGCCGCTGCGCCCGATGCCCTGCACGCAGTTGCGCACCACAAAGACGAAGCCCAGAAACAGGTACATGGAGAAGTCCACATACAGCAGCGAGTTGCCGTAGCGCACCGCGTCCGGCGTCACTTTGTCGGCGCTGAGGAACACATGGTAGCAGAAGTCGCCCCTTGTCAGCAGCAGACCCGTGCCCGCCGCCAGAATCGCCAGAATGGACACCATGCCCAGCGCCTGCAGCGTACCCCGGCGAATGCGGTCGTACTGACCTGCGCCCAGATTCTGCGCCGTGAAGCTGGTCATGGCGCCGCCCAGCGCGTTCATGGGCGTGGCCACCAGATTGAACAGCCGGTTGGCCGCACCGAAGCCGTTCTGCGCCGCGTTG
>FR881572.1:0-3026 GCA_000435555.1 Firmicutes bacterium CAG:176 | reverse complement strand
TGCATGACGATGATGCCAATGGCCAGCACGGAGAATTGCAGTCCCAGCGGGATGCCCCGCGCCAGATGGCGCTTCACGTCCATGAGGGTGATGCGCCAGTCCTCCCGGTGCAGGCGCAGCACCGGATAGCGCACAAAGGCGTAGATAAAGCAGCCGATGGTGCTGACCAGCTGCGCCAGCACCGTGGCAAGGGCTGCGCCCGCCACGCCCCAGCGGAACACCAGAATGAACGCCAGATCCAGCCCCACGTTCAGCACCGTGGAGAACAGCAGGAACAGCAGCGGTGTCACGGAATCGCCCATGGCGCGCAGGAAGGAGCAGATGAAGTTGTAAAACAGCTGCGCGCCGATACCGGCGAAGATGATGGCGCAGTAGGCGTGCGCCGCGGTGTACACCTCGTGGTGGGCGGGCGTCACGTTGATCCACGCCAGCATGGGATCCAGCAGCACCAGCGCCAGCGCCGTCAGCACCACCGTCAGCGCGGCGGACAGCAGCAGCTGCGTGGCCAGCGAGCGGCGCACGCCCCGTTCGTCGTGCATGCCCACATAGTAGGACGTGATGACGCAGAAGCCCGCGCTGACGCCGAAGGCGAACTGCAAAAAGATGAACACCAGAGAATTGGTATCGTTGACGCCGGCCACCTCGGCGGCGGTCAGCGTCTGACCAACGATGGCCGCGTCGCTGATGGAGTACACCTGCTGCAAAAGGTAGGACAGGATCACCGGCAGAGAAAACAGGAGGATCACCTTCCAGCACGGCCCCTGGGTCAGGTCGATGGGCTCCCTTCTTTTATGTGCTGTTTTCACAGAAATCGCTCCCTTCTTTTGTGTAGTATAGACAATTATCTCTCTCAGAGCGCCGATTATAATACCTTGCGGCGCCATTGTCAAGAGCTCTTTTATAAAAAATCCGTCCACCGGTCATTCCCGGTACCGCGCTGCCGTTCTTCACGCATTTTGCGGCGCATTTCCGCTTTCCGCCAGTGGACACAGCCGGTATTTCGTTGCACTTTCTGTCACTTTGTGGTAAGATACCATTGACACAAATGAAACGGGGAGGTCACTTGATATGAGATCCGATGGCACAAAAAAGTCACCTGTGCGTATGCTTGTCTACCTGCTGCTTCTCGCGGCGGTGGTGGCCCTGGGCTATTTCACCGACATCGTTGACTTCACGGAGCTGAAGGCTGTTTTTTCTCTGAAGCTCACCGCCCTGCTGAAGCTGGCTGTCATGGTCCTGCTGGTGCTGCTGGTGTCCAACCTGGTCATCTTCATTCTGCACGGTATCAAGCCCCGCACCCACCGCGGCGGGTCTGTGCTGTCGCTGCTGAGCAGCCTGGTCAAATATGTGGCCGGCATCATCATCGTCTGCCAGAGTCTGTCCCTGCTGGGCGTTAACGTGGGCACCATCATCGCCAGCGTCGGCGTGCTGGCCCTGGTGGTCGGCTTCAGCGCCGAGAGTCTCATCGCTGACGTGGTCATCGGCGCCTTCATGCTGCTGGAGAACCAGTACAACGTGGGCGACATCGTGGAGGTCAACGGTTTCCGGGGCGTGGTCACCAAGATCGGAATCCGCACCACCTCCATCACCGACGGCGGCGGCAATGTGAAGATCATCAACAACTCGGAGATGAAGAATATCCTCAACCGTTCCGATAACAACTCCTGGTCTGTCAGCGATATCTCCATCCCCTATGAGACAGACCTGGAGAAGCTGGAGGCGCAGCTGCCCGCCCTGTTGGAGGAGATTTTCCGCGCCCGGGGCGACGTGATGCTGGATACGCCCCAGTACCTGGGCGTTCAGACGCTGGACGCCTCCGGCATCGTCCTGCGCTTCTGGGTGAAGGTGGCGGAGAAGAACATCTACGCCGGCGCCCGCGCCCTGAACCGTGAGCTGTTGCTGGGCTTCCGCCGTCTGGGTGTGGAGTGCCCCTTCCCTCAGATGGACGTACACATGAAATAAGCCATGGAAGAGAAGAACAAGGAGTTCACCCTGGCGCAGGAGCACGCCGCCCCTCCACCGGAGTGCGCTGCCCTCCCGCCGGAGGTCCTGCCGCCGGACACCGTCCTTCCCGGCGAGGCCTCCGCCGCGGAAAGTGCCGCCGCGCTGAAAAAGAAGACCGCCAAGTGGAAAAAGATCGCCATTATGCTGGTGGGCCTGTCGGCCATGACGGCGGTGGCCGTCACCGGCGGCGGCACAGCGGAGGATCCCGTCCCCGCAACGCCGGACACCCCACCGGTCCAGCAGGAGCCGTATGTTCCGCCGGAACCGGAGCCCCTTGCCGGTGTTCTGCACTATACCATATACAACGATACCTTCGACGACAGCGGCGTGCCCCTGATCCTGGCCGAGGGTACCGTGGACATGGCCGCGCTGTCCGATACGCCCCTGGCGCTGCCCCAGCCGGAGACGCCGTCCGATGGCAGCTATGCGTTCCTGGGCTGGGCGGGCCGGTATGACACCGCCGGCGGAAAGGTCTGGACGACGGTGCCGGACCCCCTGACAACGGACTTCGCGGCGTCCATCAGACCCGGAGATACGGGGGAGAGGTCGATCGTGCTCCGCGCCGCCTGGCGGCTGACGGAGCAGAGCCGCTATCCCTGGTCCCTGACCCTGGACGACGGCGTTACTGCCGTCACCTATGAGGCGGCGGTGCCTATGGCCTCCGGCGGCAACGTGTACCTGTGCGCCTACCCGCAGCCCACCCGCGATGGCTATCGCTTCGCCGGCTGGCTGAACGCGGCAGGGGAGAGGGTGGACCTTCTGCCCGCCTCCGCCTTCTTTGCCAAAACCGCCGACGGCGAAACCGACTGGCGTACCACCGTCCCTGTCACCCTCACCGCGGACTGGGAGAAAGCATAGCAAAAAAAGAACAGTCCTTCACGGACTGTTCTTTTTTGATTCTTCTTAGTACGCCACGCCCCAGTAGATGTCGGTGGTGCACGCCTTGCCGCACACCACGCACTTGCCGGTGGTGCCGGACTGCTTCAGCGGCATGCAGCGGCTGGACACGCCGGCCTTCTCCT
>FR881571.1:1269-1540 GCA_000435555.1 Firmicutes bacterium CAG:176 | reverse complement strand
TTTCCGTCCCCACCGCCCACCGAAAAAGCCACTTTACGACCCCTGTGGCTGACCCTGTGAAACTGCCCGCACTGTGGGCAGAAGTGACCGGGGCGGGGGTGTCCACGACGCCGCCCCTTTCTCCTGCTTCGCTTTCGGCGCACCGAAAAGCTCCCCAACACGCGCCCAAATAGGCTGGAGGGTATCCGTACCCCACCTTCGCCCTGCGAGGCCACACAACGGCCCACAGGCGGCAACACCGCGGGCAACCGGCGCGAGGCGCGGTGTGGGT
>FR881571.1:0-1222 GCA_000435555.1 Firmicutes bacterium CAG:176 | reverse complement strand
TCCTTCCCTGGGTTTGCTCCAAAATCGTGATTTTTCCGGAGCAAAATAGCATCGTGTACCTCTGCCAAAAATCGGTACATTTTCGCTCTGTGACGGCTGTGACAGGTGTGACGGCAAATTCAACACAGGCACCATATCAGTTTTTCCCGTCACTGCCGTCACTCCCGTCACACGGAAGGCAAAGGATACTCAGCATCCGCGTTGTCCGTGTGCGTTCGCTGACCACGCGGATACCATTCTGCTCCAGTACCTCCGCGTACTTCACCAGCCGCTTGGACAGCACACTGGGCGTTAGCCTCTCCCCTGTCTTTGCTTCCAGCAGCGCACTCAACTCCGTAGCTGTTCCCTCGAAGCTGCCCAGCCCCCGCAGAAAGACAGAGAGGGAAATTGCCTCCGGGTCGATGGAAGTGCGTTCCCCCTCCACCGGCTCTGTCAGCCGCCATGTGTAGCCGCTCTTATCGAATACCAACGGCAGCTCGCGGTATTCTATGTCCCGTCCGGTGCAGTACAGGGTCGCTTCACCGCTGCCGCGCCTACGTTCCTTCAGCACGAAGTTGCTGTCTGTCGCTCCGCTGATGCCCGTCGTGCCGGAGATCATATTCATGGGATCATCATCGTTCATCTTACGGAGGTGGTGAATGAGCAGGATGGCGATGTGGTGCTTGTCCGCCAACGCTTTCAGTACAGAGATGTCACGGTAGTCGTTGGCGTAGGGATTGCCGCTGTCGCTGCCGGTGCGGATGCGCTGTAATGTGTCGATGACCACCAGCGAGGTGTCGGGGTGCTGTGTAAGAAAGTTGGTGAGCTGCTCCTCCAGCCCCTCGCCGATGCCTGCGGCGAGGGTGGCGAAGTGCAGTGCCTCCGGCGCGTCGTCGGTGATCTGAAACAGGCGGCTTTGGATACGGGTGAGGCTGTCCTCCAGGCAGAGGTAGAGCACAGTGCCTCTATGGGTCGGGAAGTCCCACACGCTTGTTCCCTGCGCCACTTGCAGACACAGCCATAGAGCCAGCCACGATTTGCCCACCTTCGGTGCTCCGGCAAGGATGTGTAACCCCTGCGGCAGCAGCCGGTCTATGATGAACCGTGTGGGCGGCAATGTAGTGGACAGCAGCGTGTCCGCGTCGATGGTAGAAAGAGTTTTTCTTGATGTCATAGCAGTCCTCCTTTGCTAATCTATATCGTCTGTGAATATTCGAGTGCTGCGATGGTACCATTTCCCTTG
>FR881570.1 GCA_000435555.1 Firmicutes bacterium CAG:176 | reverse complement strand
TGCGAATGGCTCTGCCATTCGTGGGATGCCGGCAGCGAGTCGCGCCACGTGATGAGGACATCGCCGCCCGAACGCTGGAGTACATGACTGCGATGGAAACTGCTCCGCAGCCCGAAGCCAGCGGGCTGGAGGGTGACTACCGCATCCTTGCCGACTTCAATGGCACGATACTGGCGGGAACGCATAGTAAACACGGCATCCAGTTTGTTACCTGGGATCGGGACTATGATCGCACAGACGTGGCTCTCCGATGGCGAAATACCGGTGCGGCTGAAAAGTGGGATCGAAAAAGCAGAGTTTTCGCAGAAATCCTTTTTTGGCTTCATTTGATTACTTTATTTTTTGGCAGCGGTGTGTTATACTCTAAAGATAACAATTCATGATGGGTGCACCATGTGTTTCTCCTATCAAAGATAAAGCAGGGATCATATGAAACGAAAACGAAATCGCAGCGGATTTACATTGATGGAAATGCTGATCGTCATTGCGCTCATTGCCGTACTGATCGCGATCGCGATTCCGGTATTTGCGTCACAGCTTGAAAAGAGCAGGGAGGCCACAGACCTTGCGAATGTACGCGCCGCGTATGCACAGGTCTCCACAGAGGCGCAGCTCGGAAATTTTGAGGCCACGGTCACGGTCGATCTGAAGCAGAAGCAGGCGGACTGGCAGTCGGTCGATCCGGTAAATATCGGCGGCATCGTCCATTACAAAGACCAAGGAGATACGGATAATTGGACGGGTGTTGCTTCTCCCAACGGGACCTGTGTCGTCTCCTATAGTGCGGATCGCGGAATTATTTTAACCTGGAATGGGAAGGCCGATCCGTCCGGGAAGAAATACCCGTTTAATACAAAGGAGACGGATTTCTTCCAGCTTTTATACAATACGGATTTTTGGAGCAAAATGCAAACGCATTCAAACTTTGAGTTTGACTCCAGATGTCCGAATTCGGAATATGTTCCGACCATTACCGCGGCGATCAAAAAGCTGGATAACAGTCTTTTGCAGCAGCCGGACTGCACCTGGGCTTTTCTCGGCAGCGGAATAGACGGGAAAGAGGCAGACCGATATCTCTTTTGGACATCCCTGAACACGGATAAGGTCGGGGCCGGAAAGGAAATTCCCGTGATCGTCCAGACCGGGGACGGGAAGTACTATGTTTCCGAAACCACGACCGGCAAGAGGACGAAAAACGGCAGCGAATATGTCGCCGTTTCCCAATCACTTACTTCGCAAAACCAGTATAAGCAGATTCTGAAAAACGGAGAAGCGTTTTCTTCGTTAGAGGAGGCCTACGACGCCTACCTCAGCGCTTTGGGCAATTCCAAGTATGACTCGGTTCGCGGGTCTTAAGGCATTTCCACCGATATGACGCTTGTTTTTCCGCGTGTGCGCGATCGACAAAAACGCCGCCCGAAAGGGCGGCGTTTTTGCTTGCCGC
>FR881569.1 GCA_000435555.1 Firmicutes bacterium CAG:176 | reverse complement strand
CGTCGCCCCGGCGGGCGGCGGAGATCAGCACGAGGATGAACATCACCACGAATATCATCACCATCATGCCGATGATGGCGTCACCGGTGTCGTCATCGTCGTAGTAATAGTCATCGCTGCCGTTCCAGCCGCCGTCGGGGACGTTGTCGGCGCTGTATTCCTCCGACAGCTGGGTGGGCCAGTCGGTGTAGCGCACCTGTACGTTCATTTTGTAGCCGTAGTCCAGATCGGAGGCGGTGATGGCCATGCCGTTTTGCACCGTCACGCTGTCAGCGCCGCTGACCGTGCCCTCGGTGAAATCGCCGGTCAGCCCGGCGGGGTCGTTCCAGATGAGGGTCATCTGGCCGATCCTGGCCTCGTCGAACCAGCCGGGGGTGTAGTCGTAGGTCACAGCGCTGCCGTCCAGTTGGTACATATACTCCTGCGCCCAGGAGTAGGCGAAGGAAAAGGTCTCGTTCGCCTCGTAGGCGCGGTCAAGATAGACATACATATAGCTGTTGTCGAAGTCCAACCGCTCGATGTTGTCCGTCAGTGCCGCCACGTCCCGGATGGAGCCGTTGGGCACGCCTATTTTCAGCTCCTGCCCGTAGGGCAGCTCCTCCAGCGGCGTCCACTCCAGCTTCACGGTGATAAGCAGGCTGCCATCCTCCGTGTTGGGCGTCACCATAACGCCGTACTGCTCGATGTAGTCGTAATCTGCCCATGCGGTGGCGGTAAAGCAAACCGCCGCCAGCAGGGTCAACAACAGGATATGGAGCTTTTTCAGCATACGGACGCCTCCTCTCCGTTGCCTTGGCGCAGCTGGCACAGCTGCTCCATTTTGGCGCTCTTGGCCCGGATGGCCGCGCAGCGCTCGCTCTGCCAGATCTTGTCCCAGTCGTCGGCGAGGATGTTCCCCAGGGGTTGGCTGCTGAGCCAGCTCTGGCAGGGGATCACGCCGCCGTCCGGGGCGACGGCCATATTGCTGAGGCAGGCGCCGCAGCTGGGCACCAGGGTCAGGCCCAGGGCGCGCAGCGTCTCCTCCTTCAGCCAGCCGGGGCTGGTGAAGTCCAGTTCCATTTCCAGCTCCTCCGTCACCGCCACGGCCTTTGTCAGCACGTCGGTGAGCTGCTGCTCGGTCAGCGCCGTGGCCCGGCTCTCGTCGCCCACCGCGCCGCCGGAGGGGATCAGCCCGGAGCAGGTCACGTAGCGGACGCCCAGACCGTGGACGAAGCGCAGCATCTCGTCATAGGCGGTATTCAGGCTGCACAGGGGCGTGTTCACGGACACGGACAGCCCCGCCGCCACAGCGGCACGGATGCCCGCCACGGTGTCATCAAAGCCGTCGGCACCCACCAGGGCGTTGTGAATGTCCTTATCATGGCTGTAGAGCGTCACCTGCACACTGTCCAGGCTGGCGTCATACAGCTTTTGGCACAGCGCCGGCGTCAGCAGGCGGCCGTTGGTGTTCAGCCGGGTGACGAACCACTGGGCGGCATCCACCAGCTCCACTAGGTCGGCGCGCAGGGTGGGCTCGCCGCCGGTGAACGTCACCTGGGGGATATTTGCCGCGCGCAGCCGATCCAAGACCTCCTTCCACTGGGCGGTGGTCAGCTCCGGTGTGTCGGACAGGGGCTGTCCCGCCGCATAGCAGTGCAGACATTTCTGGTTGCAGTGCCACGCGCCGTCACGGGTCATGGCGCTGACCATCAGGTCCATACGGTGGGGCGCGGTCATCTCGGGGGCGTACTCGCCCAGCGTCAGCGGCGCGACCTCCGCCTCCGGCTCCTGCCCCCGGGCGATGGCCACCAGGGACTCTATCATGATTTGCAGGTCCTCCGCCAGACGCTCCTTGGGCGTGAAGGGGTAGACCTTATGGGTCCGGGCCACCGCACCGGCGGCCATGGCGCTCCAGTCGCTCTCGGTGATCTCCAGCCCGGCGAAGGGCTCCAGCCGGTCCATGAAGCAGGAGAGCAGGATGGCCCAGCTCAGGTTCAGGGGCACCAGCTTGCTGCCGTTGAGCAGCAGCAGAAAGGGCGCGTTCTCCGCGTCCTCACGGGGTGGGATCATGTGGATACGCACCACGCCCCGGCCCTTGGGGTCCAGGGTGATGTGCCGCACACAGTTCAGGTGCTGCCGCCGGTAGCGGCGCTCCAACATTGTAGACACAGGCAGTCCTCCTTTATGAAGGCGATGTGGGTATAGCTATGTGCAGTATACCACAGCGCGGGGCAAAGCGCAACAGGACGCACAGTGAGGCAGCGCGTTGGCAGGGCGCAGCAAAAATAAAGCCACCCCTGCGGGTGGCTTATTTTGGTGGACCTGAAGGGATTTCCCCCGCAAGGGGGGATAAACTTCGACTCCCGCAGGCCCACGGCAAAAATAAATCCACCCTTGCGGGTGGTTTATTTTTGGTGGACCTGAAGGGATTCGAACCCTCGACCTCTCGGATGCGAACCGAACGCTCTCCCAGCTGAGCTACAAGCCCGTATTCACTTGCGTACCTCACTATTATACACATTCCCCGCGAAAAAGCAAGAGGAATTTCTGCGCCAGCCGCATCATTAGCTGGTCAAAATGCAGATATCAATTTTATGTATTTTACTTATGTTTATTTTGTGATATACTATTTTCTGTTGCGCGTTTGCGCTGCCTTTGACGATTTCAACACAACACCTTAATTATATCAGGAATTATATCAGGAGGGCTTCCGCTATGAGCAGAACTTTGGGTACCGTGGTCCGGGGCGTGCGCGCCCCCATCTTCCGCGAGGGCGACAGCGTGGTGGACATCACCGTCAGCACCGTGCTGAATGCGCTGGCTGAAAACAACATCACCGCCCGTGACGGCGACGTGGTGGCCGTGACCGAGTCCGTGGTGGCCCGCTGCCAGGGCAACTACGCCACCTGCGAGCAGATCGCCGCGGACGTGAAGGCCAAGACCGGCGGCAAGACCGTAGGCGTGGCCTTCCCCATCCTCAGCCGCAACCGCTTCTCCCTGCTGCTGCGTGGCATCGCCATGGGCGCGGAGAAGGTCGTGCTGCTGCTGAGCTATCCCTCCGACGAGGTGGGCAACCATCTGGTGAGCCTGGACCAGCTGGACGAGGCCGGCATCGACCCGTGGCACGATGTGCTGTCGCTGGCGCAGTTCCGCGCGGCTTTCGGTGAGGTGGTGCATCCCTTCACCGGCGTGGACTATGTGGCCTATTACAAGTCCATCATCGAAGAGGCCGGTGCCCAGGCGGAGATCGTGTTCGCCAACCGCGTCACCGCCATCCTGCCCTACACCGACGCGGTGATCACCTGCGACATCCACAGCCGCCAGCGCAGCAAGCGTCTGCTGACCGCCGCCGGCGCCAAGGTGGTGCTGGGTCTGGACGACCTGCTGACCGCGCCCGTGGACGGCAGCGGCTACAACGCCCAGTACGGCCTGCTGGGCAGCAACAAGGCGGACGACGACCGCGTGAAGCTGTTTCCCCGCGACGCCAAGGCGGTGGCGGAGGACATCGGCAAGGCGATGAGCGACGCCACCGGCAAGCGGGTGGAGGCCATGGTCTACGGCGATGGCGCGTTTAAGGATCCCGCCGGGAAGATCTGGGAGCTGGCTGACCCCGTGGTGGCTCCCGGCTATACCAGCGGTCTGGTTGGTACGCCCAACGAGCTGAAGCTGAAGTATCTGGCGGACAAGGAGTTCGCCGACCTCAGCGGCGAGGAGCTGAAGAACGCCATCTCCGAGAAGATCAAGGCCAAGGACGCCAAGAAGTCCCTGGTGGGCAACATGGTGTCCGAGGGCACCACGCCCCGCAACCTCACCGACCTGATCGGATCCCTGTGCGACCTGACCAGCGGCAGCGGCGACAAGGGCACCCCCATCATCTATATCCAGGGCTACTTCGATAATTACACCAACGAGTAAACAGCAGCAGTCCCCCGGCAAGGCCGGGGGACTGCTTTCATGTATACCGCCAGCCCCCGGCAGAGCCGGGGGCTGGCGTATCAGCTCAGTTGTACAATATCTCGTCCACGGCCACGGTGGAGCTATCATAGGTGCCGTCCACCGGCTCCTCGAATTCCAGTGCATCGAGGAAGGCCTGCGTCTCCACGGCGAAGTCGGGGACACTGAGGGAAAGGGAGACGGTTTTTCCGTTGGTGTTCATGCGTATCTCAATGTCAAGGTTGGTGCTGCTGTACATATCGTCGCGCAGGGGGTCGATGGGTGCGCGGCTGTTGGCGGCGTCCGCCAGCGCATGGGACACCAGATCCTGCGCCTGCTGGCGGGTCAGATCCGCAAACGCGCCGGTCTCGTACTGGCTGACGTAGCCGCCCGCCACGTTGCTCACGCCGCCATATTTCCGCAGGACATCCAGCCCCATAAGGGATTCCCGGCAGTCGGTGCGGCTCACCAGCTGGGTCAGCAGCCGGTGGATATCGGAGCCGTTGACGATCGATACCCTCCACTCACGACACAGACTCGTGCCGTTCCGCAGCTGGTAGTCCACACGCACATAGCGGGTGATCGGGCCGCCCTCCGTGTCCAGATAGGTTTGGTTCTCCAGCCTTTCGCCTGTCTCATCGTACTGCTCCAGAATGGCGCGGTGGAGGGAGATCACGCTCTCCACCGCTGCGGGATCATCGGCGGTGAAATCCGCATAGCTGGCGCTGAAGCGGACGGAGGTCACGTCCTCCGCGTCCGGGACGCGGTGCTGATAGCCGGTAAAGTCCAGCTTCACGCACACCGTCACCGCCGCCAGCACCAGCACCATGGCCGCCGTCTCCAGCCACCAGCGCTTGTTGAAGATGCGGAACTTCTTTTGCAGCAGCATCTGGGCGGCGAAGAAGCAGATCACGCCCATGACCAGCTGGCAGATCAGCAGGCAGGCGAAGCCGCCATCGATAAAGGCGGTATAGCGCAGGAACAGACCCAGCCCCAGACCGCCGCACAGTCCGATACTCCACCGGGCGATGGGCTGCAGCCACCGGAAGGACATAGCGTCGCCGGCCGTCTCGCTGGGACGCTTTTTATACAGCCACCACACCAGTGCCAGCAGTGCGATGCCCACCGCGGCGTAGATGATACAGGTGGAGAAGGCGGAGGCCGGCAGCTGGACGCGTTGATAGCTTTGGGTGCCGATGGGCTCGCGGAACTGCACTTCGATGGGCTGGGCGCCGCCGTTGGCCACGGCATCCCAGATCCGACCCACCGGTGTCAGCCAGGTGATGAACTCCGGAATGTCGCTGTTGCTGTAGCCGAAGTAAAACATCTGCGTCATTGTGCTTATCACCGCGTACAGCAGGAGGGCGATGACGTTCATCGCGCCGTAGAGCACCGGCACCGCCAGCAGCCATCCCGTGACCATGGCGCACAGGGAGCCGAGCGCGAAGAAGAACAGCGCCATCAGCTCCGTCAGCAGCAGCCACGTGCCCAGCGCCGCCCAGTCCACGTAGGAGAAGCCGGCGCTGCACAGAGCGGTCAGCAGGAAGATCAGTACGTTCCCCGCCGTCAGCGCTCCCAGCGCGGAGAGGACGTGGGAGAAAAATGCCTGTGTCCGTGTCACCGGCAGGGCGTGCATCAGTCCCACGGTGCGGCCGGACATCAGGTACGACCACACCGCCATGGCCGCAAAGCAGCCGAACAGCAGCGACATGACCACGGAGGCGGGTATGGACTGGATGATGACGTTGTGCTGCCGCAGCTGCAGCACGGTCATGATGCCCTCCGCCACGCCGTCGCACTCCCGGCTCGCCGACAGTATCTGCATGGGCAGGATCACCACCCACACGGCCACATACAAAAACAGCAGCGGCCAGTAGCGCTTTATATCGCTGCGCAGCAGCGCGGCGTTACAGAAGGATGTCTTTCGCGGCATAATCCACACCTCCCAGCTCGTAAATGAATATCTCCTCCAGCGTCAGCGGGATGGATTCCAGCAGCACCGGCTCGGTGATCTGCATCCGGCGCATGATCTCCTGACTGCTGCCCCGGACGATATAGGTGTACACCCGCCCCACATGGCTGCGGTGCAGGATGTTCAGCTCCGCCGGCAGCGGCGGCTCGGTAACGCCCTGATAGGCCACCTGCAGCTTTACCGTGTTGTCCTGCAGGTCGCTGAGACTGCGCTCCAGCAGCACCTTACCATGGTTCAGGATGCCCACATGGTCGCACACGTCCTCCAGCTCCCGCAGGTTGTGGCTGGACACCAGCACCGTCGTGCCGCGCTCCGCCACGTCGCCCAGAAGCAGCGACCACACCTGCCGCCGCATCACCGGGTCAAGGCCATCCACCGGCTCGTCCAGAATGAGGTACTCCGGCATACAGCACACCATCAGCCAAAAGGCCGCCTGCTTCTGCATACCCTTGCTCATCCGCCGCAGCATCATTTTCTCATCCAGCGGGAAGACCTGCTTCAGCTTCTCGTACCGCTCCCAGCTGAAATCGGGGTAGATACCGGCGAGGAATTTCGCCATCTCCCGGATGCCCGACTGCGGGAAGTAGTACCAGTCGTCGCCGATAACGGCCATACGACTCTTCACGGCGATGTTCTCATATACCGGCTGACCGTCCACCAGCACGTCGCCGCTGTCCTGCCGGTAGATGCCCGCCAAATGGCGGATGATGGTGGATTTCCCCGCGCCGTTGGGCCCTACCAGACCGTACACCGCGCCGTGGGGCACCGTCATGGTCAGGTCGTCCAGCGCCCGGAAGCCGTCAAAGCTCTTGACGACGTTTTTTACCTCGATCATACCTCATCTCCTCCTTCCCAAAGTACCAGCAGATGTTCCCGGGTATAGCCCAGGCTCTTCAGCTCCTCCAGTAGCGGGACCAGCCGCCCCGTCAGTTCAGCGATGCGCCGCAGATGCTCGCCGTCCCCGGCGGAGACAAAGCTCCCTCTGCCCGCCACAGAGTAGATGTACCCCTCCGCCTCCAGCTCCGCGTAAGCCCGCTGGATGGTGTTGGGGTTGATGGCCAGCTGCGTAGCCAGAGAGCGCACGGAGGGCAGCTTTTCGCCCGGCTCCAGCAGCCCTGTCAGCATCATGCGCCGCAGGCTGTCCTTCACCTGCTGGTACAGGGGACGGCTGTCCCGGTAATCCAGCACGATCATATCGCACACGCTCCTTTCCGTATCAAGTGTACTATACGTGTTAGTACAGTTAGCATATCACGATGTTCTCACTCCTGTCAAGGGAAAATTTTTCTTTTCATCCCCGGGGTTTCGTAGTATAATGGCTCCAAATTCTTTTCCCGAAGGGGGCATTTCTATGCGTATCACGGTAAAAGTCGGCACCTCCACCCTGGCCCACGCCACAGGACGGCTGAATATCCAGCGGATGGAGGGCCTGTGCAAGGTCCTGAGCGACCTGAAAAACGCCGGGCACGAGATCATTCTCGTCTCCTCCGGCGCCATCGGCATGGGCGTGGGCAAGCTGAACCTGCCGGGACGGCCTAAGGATATGCCCACGAAGCAGGCGGCCGCCGCCGTGGGCCAGTGCGAGCTGATGTACACCTATGACAAGCTGTTCAACGAGTACAACCACACAGTGGCACAGGTGCTGCTCACCGGCGAGGATGTAAAGAACGAGCAGCGCAGCCGTAATATGCGGAACACCATTTTTCGCCTGTTGGAGCTGGGCGCGCTGCCTGTCATCAACGAAAATGACACCGTAGCCACCGACGAGGTGGGCGTGGAGAACACCATCGGCGAGAACGACACGCTTTCCGCCATCGTGGCGGCGGCGGTGCAGGCCGACCTGCTGATCCTGCTCAGTGATATCGACGGCCTGTATGACGGCGATCCCCACAGGGATCCCACCGCGAAGCTTATCCCCGTGGTGCCGTCCATCGACGCGCACATTCTCGCTCTGGGCGGCGGCAGCGGCAGCGGCCTGGGCACAGGCGGCATGGCCACCAAGCTGAAGGCTGCGCAAATCGTCACCGAGGTCGGCTGCCAGATGGTCATCGCCAATGGCAGCAAGCCCGCCCTGCTGTACGACATCGTGGGCGGAAAGCCTGTGGGCACCCGATTTCTGGCAAAGGAGAAGTGAACCATGACCACTATCGATATTCTGAAAAAGACCCGCGCCGCCCGGGGCGGACTGGCCGTCCTGGACGAGGACGGCAAAAACGCCCTGCTGCTGTCCATGGCCGACAGTCTTCTGTCCCATGAGGGCGCTATTCTGGCGGAAAATGAAGCCGACATGAGCGATGCCCGGGGGCATATCTCCGATGTGATGCTGGACCGGCTGCGGCTGGACCATGACCGACTGGCGGGCATGGCCGACGGCGTGCGGGCCATTGCCGCCCTGCCGGACCACACCGGCCGTGTGCTGTCCGAGGTACGCCGCCCCAACGGTCTGGTCATCCAGAAGGTACAGGTCCCTCTGGGGCTGGTGTCCATTATCTATGAGAGCCGCCCCAACGTTACCTCAGATGCGGCGGCCCTGGCGCTGAAATCCGGCAATGTCTGCGTGCTCCGCAGCGGCAGGGAGGCCTACCGTACCGCCCGCGCCATCGTGCAGGCGCTGAAGGCCGGCATCGCCGCCGAGGGCGGCGACCCGGACATTCTGAACATCGTGGACGACACAACCCACCAGTCTGCCGCGGACATCATGACCGCCAAGGGTCTGGTGGACCTGCTGATCCCCCGGGGCGGCGCGGGACTGATCCGGGCCTGCGTAGCCGGCGCCACCGTGCCCTGCATTGAGACGGGTACCGGCATCTGCCATGTGTATGTGGACGAGAGCGCCGATCTGAGCAAGGCCCTGAACATTGTGGAAAACGCCAAGGCCAGCCGTCCCTCCGTGTGCAACGCCGAAGAGGTGCTGCTGGTACATAGCGCGGTGGCGGCGGAATTCCTGCCCCAGCTGAAAAAGCGTTTGGTGGATGACCGAGCCGCCGCAGGCAAGGTCCCCGTGGAGCTGCGGCTGGACGAGCGCGCCGCGGCGATCATCCCCGGAACGCCCGCCGGCGAACGGGACTTCGACACCGAGTTTTTGAACTATATCCTGGCCGTAAAGATCGTGGACAGCGTGGACGAGGCCATCGCTCACATTGCCGCCCACTCCACCGGCCACAGCGAGGCCATCGTCACCGAAGACCCCGCCCACGCCGATGCCTTTGTTAACAGCGTGGACAGTGCCGCCGTGTATGTCAATGCCTCCACCCGCTTTACCGACGGCGGCGAGTTCGGTCTGGGCTGCGAGATGGGCATCTCCACCCAGAAGCTCCACGCCCGGGGCCCCATGGGTCTGGACGAACTGACTACGTACAAATATGTCATCCGCGGCAACGGACAGATCAGATAAAGCAAAAAGAGACGGCATCCGCCGTCTCTTTTCATATTTCCACGATCTCTGCGCCCAACGCCGCGGTGTCCGCCCGGTCGTGGGTGACGCACAGCACCGCCGCGCCGTTCCGGTGCCGCAGAAGATACTGCGCCGTCCGGTCCCGGGCCGCGCCGTCCAGGCCCTTGAAGGGCTCATCCAGCAGCAGCAGCTCCGGCACATAACACACCGCCCGGGCAATGGACACCCGCCGCCGCTGTCCGCCGGACAGTTCCGCCGCCCGCTGGTCCAGGCAGTCCGCCAGTTCCAGCTCCCGCAGGTGCTCCTCGATATCCGGCCGGGACATGGCCCGGCCCGTGACCAGACGCACGTTCTCCACGGCGTCCAGCTGCGGGCACAGACGGTCCTCCTGAAACACGAATCCCAATCGCTCCGGCACGCCGGTGACGGTGCCGCTGTCCGGCATCTCCAACCCGGCGATACAGCGCAGGAGTGTGGTCTTGCCGCGGCCGGAGGGGGCCATCAGACACACCACCGCCCCGTCCGGGACGGTCAGGCTCACGTCCTCCAGCACGACCTTATCGCCGAAGCGCTTGTACAGATGTGCCGCGTTCATGTGCCGCACCCCCTTTCCAGCCGACGGAAGCCCCGCCGCAGCAGGGCCAGCACCAGTCTCTCAAACAGGGCGCTCAGCGCCACGATCACTGCGGTCCAGGCCAGCAGGTCGGCGGTCTGGAGGTAGATCTTCGCGTCGTACAGTCTCTCGCCCAGGGAGCCGGTCACCACACCGATGACCTCGGCCGCTACACCGGCCTTCCAGCTCATGCCCAGGGCCGCGGCGCAGCCCGCCAGCAGGAACGGCTCCACCGCCGGCAGCAGGATGCTGTGCAGCTGCCGCCGCCAGGGCACCCGGAAGGCCCGGGCCATTTCCAGAAGCTGGCCATCCGCACTGCGGAGGCCCGCCAGCACGTTGGTGTACAGAATGGGGAAGACCATCAGGAATGAGATGAACAGCGGCAGCGCCGATGTCCGCATCCAGATCAGTGCCAGGATGATGAACGACGCCACCGGCACCGCCTTGATGGCCAGCACATAGGGCCGCAGCAGCACCTCCACCACCGGCCAGCGTCCCGCCGCCAGCGCCAGCACAAAGGCTATCACCAGTGCCAGAGCAAAGCCGCCGGCGATACGGCAAAAGCTGAACGCCACCGCCCGCCGGAAGGCCGCTGTCACCGCCAGGGCGCAAAGCCGCCCCAGCACCGTTACCGGTCCCGGCAGCAGCAGTGCCGAGCCCACGGCCCAGGAGACCGCCTGCCAGACCGACAGGGCCAGCACCACCGCGCCGGCACGCTGCCAGGTCTTTATTTTTTTGTCCGCAGGTGCGCTCATGCGCCCATCCAGTAGAAGCCGTCACCGGGCATGGCGCCGCCCACGGCCTCCGTCTTCAGGTCATACAGTGTTTGCAGATAGCCGCCCACGGCGACCTTCATATCCACGCCGGTAATACATACCAGGTTACACTGGGGCAGCGCCTTCTCCGCCACGGCGGCCTTGACGATTCCATATTTCTCCACCAGCACAGCGGCCTCGGCCGGGTGCTCATTGGCGTAGTCCGTGCTGGCGGCGTAGTCCTCCAAAAAGGCCGCCAGTGCCGCCGGGTGTTCATCGGCAAATGCCTTGCGGGCCACCAGTACCGAAGTAATCAGGCGGCTGCCGTTGTCCAGCGCATCCCATTCGGCGCTCATATCCAGCGCCACACGCAGACCCTCCACCTGGCTCTGCGCCACGGTGACAAAGGGCTGGGGCAGCATGGCCACGGCGTTGTCCTGTTCCGCCATCAGGGCCACGATCTCCGTGGGCTCGCTCTTCCACTCCACCTGTACGTCCTCACCCAGAGTCAGCCCGTGCTGTGAGAGCAGGTAGGTCAACGCGTACTCCGGGGTAGCGCCCTTGCCGGTGGCGTAGATGGTCTTTCCGTTCAGCGAGGCAATGTCCGTCACCGTCTCGCCGCCCTTTTCCACGATATACAGCACACCCAGTGTGCCGGCGGCCAGCAGCACCACGCCGCCCTCCGTCTGGTTGTACAGGATGGCCGCCACGTTGGCCGGCACCGCCAGCACGTCCAGCTCGCCCTGCACCAGCTGGGGCGTCAGCTCATTGGCGCTGGCCGCGATGGTGTACGTATACGCGTTCTGGCCCAGGCCGTTGTCCGCATCGTCAAACAGCTTTACCATGCCCATGGAGGTAGGGCCCTTCAGCCCGCCCAACCGCACAGTGACCGGCTGGGCGGCGGATTTGTCGCCATCCTCAATGGGCATAGGCGTTTTCGGCGTTACGCAGGCGCACAGCGTCAGTGCCAGCGCCAGCGCCAGCAGCAGGGATATCATTTTTTTCATGTTGTTTTCTCCTTTCCGTGATACGGTCTCTTATACAAAGCTGTCGTGCAGCATGCCTATCTGTCTTCTATCGGTGTGATCACGTTGGAGTACAGCGTCTTGGCACTGACACCCTCCAGCCGCCCGATCTTCCCGCTGAGGGCGGAGATCGCGTCCTGCGGCGCATCCAGCACCACGGAGATGATGTTCACGCCCCGGGCGCGGTAGGGCACGCCCATCCGCCCGATGATATACATACCGTACTGATGCAGCAGCGCGTTCAGCTCCGTCACCGCGTCCTCATTTTCCACAATGACCGCAATGACCGCCACCCGTGTTTCCATAGCAAAACCTCCCGTCGTAAGATCCGCGGCCAAATAAAAAAGCCGCGCCGCCACCGCGACACGACCACAGCGCCCGCTTCGCGGGCGCAGAACCTATGGCGCATCTTCCGTCTCAAGCGTACTTTCGACGTCAGCAGCGTGTTTATTGTACGGCAAACGCCTGCTCTTGTCAAGCCGATCCCGCCGGCGGACTGTTTCAGACAGCCGCCGGTATATAATAAATATGGGAGAGAAGGGCGGGACCGTTGGGTAAGAACGGCCCCGCCCGGGGGAAGCGATTTAATGCTTTTCGCTGGCGCGGCGGGCGGGCTTCTCCGCACAGCGGACGCCGGGCAGCAGCGTCAGCAGCTGGGCGGCAAGGCCAAACACGGCGGCGGGCAGCAGCCAGCTCAGGCCAAGATCATACAGCGGCAGGGCCTCCACCAGCGGCAGCTTCACACCGCAGGTGTGCAGGGTGCACAGCACGCTGGTCAGCAGTGCGCCCAGCGCGGCGCCCCGGCTGACAAAGTCGTGGACCTTGGGTATGATGAGGGAGACGCAAATAAGCACCAGCGTGGGGGGATATACTATATCCAGCACCGGCGCGGCCACGGCCACGATACGGTCCAGGCCCAGGTTGGACACCACGGCGCTGAACACGCAGATGACCGTCACGAACACCTTGTAGCTGATCTTCCCGCGACACAGCTCCGTGAAATACGCCGCGGCGGAGCTGGTCAGGGCGATGGCCGTGGTGACGCAGGCCAGGCCCACCACCACGCCGAAGATCACCATGCCGGTCTTGCCCATCAACGCCTCTACGATGGCCATGATGAGGGCCGCGCGGCCGATGGAGGACGTGTACTGTGCGGACACGGTGGCGCCCAGATAGGCCAGACCCATATACACCGCCAGCAGCAGCACGCCCGCCAGCAGCGCGGCGCCGCCCACCACGCGAAGCTGGCTCCGGCCCCGCTGATAGCCCTTGGCGGTGACGCTTTGCAGCACGATGATGCCGAAGGGCAGGGCCGCCAGCGCGTCCATGGTCTGGTAGCCGGCCTTGATGCCGGTGACGGCCACGTTGTCGATCTGCGCCAGGGGCGCGATGTCGCCCAGCGGCGTGATCACGCCCTTGATAATAATGGCGAACAGGCCCACCAGCAGCAGCGGCGTGAGCACCTTGCCTACAATGTCCACCACGGCGGACTCCTTGATGCACAGAGCCAGGATCACCGCGAAGAACACCACGGAGAACACCACCGGCGATACGCCGGACAGGTTGGGCGCGATGGCCATCTCATAGGTGCTGGCGCTGGTGCGGGGGATGGCCACCATGGGGCCGATACACAGAATGATAGCGCACATGAGGATCTCGGCGGGGACTTTGCCCGCCCGTTCCAGTACCTTCTCGCTGCTGCCCACGCGGAGCAGGGCGAACATACCCATCATCGCCAGACCGATATCCGCAATGAAATAGGCGGAAAAGCCCGTCAGCCACTGGCTGCCGGCCTCCATGCCCAAAAAGGGCGGGAAGATCACGTTGCCCGCGCCGAAAAACATGGAAAACAGCGCAAAGCCCACGACAACGATATCTGCCGCGGTGTTTTTCCTCTGTCCGATCATTCTGATTTCTCCATTTCTCTTCTCTTGTTCCCACGCCGCCGACTGCGGCGCGCCGGTGCGGTCTCGCGCTTTAAAGCGCGTTGCATCCTGTGCATATAGCGTATCATGCTTTTCATCATTACGGAAATGACGCTTATCGAACGGCGCATGAAAAATTTTGATGGCGTATAAAAACGTTTACCGCATTTTCCAAATCGTTGGTGGAAAGTTTACGTTTATGGCATTGAACGGCGACAGCTCTTGTGATATAGTTAAAAATAATCGTTGCAATTTTGTCCAATTTGTACAGAAAGCGAGGCCCCTATGGATGACAAACGGCTGCGGGCGCTGCTGACGGCAGTGCAGTGCGGCAGCTTTGGAAAGGCGACGGCGCAGCTGGGCTACACCCAGTCCGCCATGACGCACATGGTGAACAAACTGGAGGCCGAGCTGGGCTGTACCCTGCTCACCCGCAGCAGCCACGGCGTCCGGCTCTCGGAGGAGGGTGAGCACCTGCTGCCCTATATACAGGACTATCTGCGCGCCAGTGAGACCCTGCGGCGGGAGGCGGCGGCCCAGGGCGAGGCCCACAACCGCGTGCTGCGGATCGGCTGCTTCGCCAGCATCGCCCGGGCACGGCTGCCGGCGCTGCTGCAGAAGTTCCGCAAACTGCACCCGGAGATCAAGATCGACGTGCTGGTGGGCGGCTATGAGCTGGCCGCGGCGCTGGAGGAGGAACGGGTGCAGCTGGCCCTGGTGGAGGAGACCTGCGGCAAGGGCTTCTATTGGACGCCGCTGACGGGCGCGCCGCTGGTGGCGGTGGTGCCGCCGGACTTCCCCTGGATGGAGGACGTCATTCCCCTGGAGCGCCTGCTGCAGGAGACGTTTCTCTCCTGCCCGGAGCAGTATGTGGCGCGGCTGCTGCCGCCGGAGGCACCACGGCTGGAGGTCACGGCGTCGGACGACGCGGCCATACTGTCTATGGTGGCGGCGGGGCTGGGCGTGTCGGTGCTGTCCGCCTTCTCTCTGGCGGGCTATGAGGGCCAGGTGCGGGTGCTCCCGCTGGCGGAGCCGCTGTCACGCCGGCTGGGCGCGGCGGTGAAAACACCGCCCCCGGCCAACAGCGCCGTCCGGTATTTTCTCTCCTTCCTGAAGCGGCAGTACCCCGCCGAGCCGGCGGATAACGAATAAAAGGAGGTCCCGGCCCATGTGCACTGCGGCCACATACAAGACAAAATGCTTCTATTTCGGGCGCAATCTGGACTATGAGCGCGGCTTCGGCGAGCAGGTGGTCATCACACCCCGGCTCTTTCCCCTGCCCATGCGGCATCTGCCGGACCTGACGCGGCACTACGCCATGATCGGCATGGCCTCCGTACAGGACGGCTACCCCCTGTACTATGACGCGGTGAACGAAAAGGGCCTGTGCATGGCGGGGCTGAACTTCGTCCGCAGCGCCGTATACGGTCCCTGCGCGCCGGGAAAGGCCAACGTGGCCCAGTTCGAGCTGATCCCCTGGCTGCTGGGCCGCTGCGCCACGGCGGCGGAGGCCCGGGACCTGCTGGCGGAGAGCCGCATCACCGACGACGCCTTTCTGCCGGGGCTGCCCCCGGCCCGGCTGCACTGGCTGCTGGCGGACCGGGAGCAGTGCTTCGCGGTGGAGCAGACGGCGGAGGGCCTGCGGGTCTATGAGGACCCGGCGGGCGTGCTGACCAACGAGCCGCCCTTCCCCATGCAGCTGTTCCGGCTGAACGACTACGCCCAGCTGTCCCCGCAGCCGCCGGAAAACCGCTTCTCCCCCGCCCTGCCGCTGGAGACATACAGTCGGGGCATGGGCGCTATGGGGCTGCCCGGCGACCTGTCCTCCCCCTCCCGGTTCGTGCGGACGGCCTTTACCCGGCTGAACAGCCGTTCCGGCGACGGCGAGGCCGAGAGCGTCAGCCAACTCCTGCACATTCTGGGCGCGGCGGCACAGCAGCGGGGCTGCTGCGTGCTGGAGGACGGCGCGTGCGAGCTGACGCTGTATACCAGCT
>FR881568.1:41566-42233 GCA_000435555.1 Firmicutes bacterium CAG:176 | reverse complement strand
TTCACTTGTATGTCTAACGCCTTCGTCTATTGCATATAGTGCTCTGGAAAAGAAGGAGGTGTTCCGCCATGTCCCAGCGCCCCGTGTCCTACGCCGGTAAACGCATAGCTCCGTCCCGCCGCAGTGTCCCGCCCCGCAAAGCCCCGTCTCGCCCCACGCCCCGCCCGGACCGGACGAAGTCCGCTGCGGCGCCCGTTCCCGGCGTCCGTCGCCGTATGGCCCAGTTGGTGATCTCCGCCGCGCTGCTGTTGGCGGTCATTGCCATGAAATTTCTCTTTCCGGCGGCGCTGGATCGCTGCCGCGCCACGCTGCTGGATCTGCTGGGTGCCGATACCGACTTCGTAGAGGTGTTCTCCGCTGCCGGCCGGGCCTTTGCGGACGGATCCACCGTCTCTGACGCCCTCAACGATGCTTACACCGCCGTTTTCGGCACGTCGGAGATACCCGCCGCCCCCGCTGTCTCCCGGTCGGAGACACTGCCGGACAATGTGGAGATGCTCCAGCGGGTCCTGGACTTCGACTACGTTGACCCGGTCGCGGCGGGTCAGATCACCTCACTGTTCGGCTGCCGCAGCGACCCCCTGGAGGGCGACGGTCGATTTCACTACGGCCTGGACATCGCGGGGGAGGAGGGCGCAGTCATCCGCGCCTTTGCCGATGGAACGGT
>FR881568.1:41239-41393 GCA_000435555.1 Firmicutes bacterium CAG:176 | reverse complement strand
TGGGGGAAACCGGCCGTGCCCCCGGCTTTCACCTGCATTTTGAACTTCACCACGACGACACCTATCTGAACCCCATTTATTATGTTACATTTGCGTAAGCCATCCGCCGCCCTCACCGTCTCGCCCTCTGCGCTGGTGCTGCTGGCGGGGTCTC
>FR881568.1:0-41041 GCA_000435555.1 Firmicutes bacterium CAG:176 | reverse complement strand
CCTACGGCGGCGAGCTGCTGGCCGTGGCCGCCGGCCCCGGCTGCAACCTCCTGCTCTGGGCGCTGCTGTCCCTGACCGGCTGGCCGCCCCTGGCCCCCTTTGCCGGTGCCCACCTGATCTTGGGCGCGCTGAATTTGCTGCCGGTCCGCCCTATGGACGGCGGCCGCCTCCTCTGGCTGCTGACGGCGCTCTGCACCGAGCCCTACACCGCCGACCGCGTGGCCTATGCGGTGGGCGCCGTTGCCTCCGCCGCCCTGCTGGTCCTGTGCCTGTACCTGACGCTGACCACCGGCGCGGGGCTGTTCCTGCTGCCCGGCGTCCTTTGGCTGGCCGTAAAAGGGGTCTTGCCAAACGGCGCAAAACCGGATAAAATGAACTGTTACAAGAAATAGCTCCCCGCCCACGCTCCGTCGGGCAGGGGAGGGGAGAGGACTACACCATGGATAAACGACTGGAACGCATCCTGCCCCGGGTGCAAAAGCCCGCCCGCTACGTGGGCGGCGAATACAACGCCATCCTCAAGGACAAGGCGGCGGTAGACACCCGCATTGCCTTCTGCTTCCCGGATACCTACGAGATCGGTATGTCCAACCTGGGTATGCGTATCCTCTACGGCGTAATGAACAATATCCCCGGCGTCTGGTGCGAGCGCGTGTTCGCTCCCTGGGGCGACATGGAGGCCGAGCTGCGTCAGGCGGAAATGCCCCTTTTTGCCCTGGAATCCGGCGACCCCATCACCGACTATGACATTGTGGCCTTCTCCGTTGGCTATGAGATGGCCTTTCCCGCCATCCTCAATATGCTGGACCTGGCCCACATCCCCCTCCACGCCGCGGACCGCACCGGTCTGACCCCGCTGGTCATCGCCGGCGGCACCGCCATGTACAACGCCGAGCCCCTGGCCGACTTCATCGATCTGGTCAGCCTGGGCGAGGGCGAGGACGTCACCGTGGAGCTGGTGGAGCTCCACCGCCGCGCCCGCCGCGAGGGCTGGAGCAAGGCCGATTTTCTCCGCGCCGCTGCCCGACTGGACGGTATCTATGTCCCGTCCCTTTACGATGTGACCTATCACGACGACGGCACCGTGGCGTCCATCACGCCCCGTGACGGCGCACCTGCCGTGGTGACAAAGCGCATCGTCCACGACATGGACAAGTCCTATTTCCCGGTAAATACCATCGTCCCCTCCACCGAGATCGTCCAGGACCGCGTCACCCTGGAGCTGTTCCGGGGCTGCATCCGCGGCTGCCGCTTCTGTCAGGCGGGCTATGTCTACCGCCCGGTCCGCAATCGCAGCCGCGACCTCTGCGCCGACTACTGCGTCCGCTCCTGCGACGACACCGGCTATCAGGAGGTCACACTCTCCAGCCTGTCCACCAGCGACTACCCGCCGCTGACGGACCTGTGCGACGAGCTGGAGCCCTTCTGCGATGCCCGTCATGTCAGCCTGTCCCTGCCCAGTCTCCGCGCCGACAACTTCTCCATGGACCTGATGCAGCGGCTGGCCAAAGGCCGCAAGACCGGCCTGACCTTCGCGCCGGAGGCCGGCACCCAGCGCCTGCGGGACGTCATCAACAAGAATGTCACGCTGGAGGACCTGCTGCAAAGCTGCCGCACGGCCTTTGCCGGCGGCTACAGCGCCGTGAAGCTCTACTTCATGCTGGGCCTGCCCACCGAGACGGATGAGGACGTCCTGGGCATTGCCGACGTGGCCGCCCGTGTCATGCACGCCTGGCGCGAGAGCGCCCAGAACAAGCAGCGGGGCATCCGCATCACCGTCTCCACCAGCTGGTTCGTGCCCAAGCCCCATACCGCCTTCCAGTGGGAACCCCAGATCTCCAAGGCCGAGTACGAGCGCCGTGTGGCCCTGCTCCGCGACGCCATCAAGACCAAGACCGTCACCTACAACTGGCACGACTCCGACACCAGCTTCCTGGAGGCCGTCCTCGCCCGGGGCGACCGCCGTCTGGGAAAAGTGTTGGAAACAGCGTGGCGTAAAGGCGCTCACCTTGACGCCTGGGAGGAGTATTTTTCCCTGGATCGCTGGCTGGAGGCCTTCGACGCGTGCGGCCTTGACCCCCATTTCTACGCCAACCGCACCCGGTCCGAGGACGAGCTGCTCCCCTGGAGCATGATCTCCTCCGGCGTGACGCAGGACTATCTGAAGCGTGAGCGCCATCAGGCCTATGCGTCCCTGACCACCCCCGACTGCCGCACCCGCTGCAACGGCTGCGGCGCCAACAAACTTGTAGGAGGGAAGTGCGATGTCTAAGCTCCGTCTCCTGTTCATCAAGGAGGCCCAGGCCTCCTATATCTCCCACCTGGACCTGCTCCGCACCTTCCAGCGCGCCTTCCCCCGTACCGAGCTGGATATCAAGCACTCCCAGGGCTACCACCCTCATCCCATCATCTCCATCGTCCTGCCCCTGCCCGTGGGCCAGTCCAGCGACTGCGAGCTCCTGGACTTCGAGGTCACCCAGGACACTGACGGCCGCGGCATCGCCGAAAAGCTCAACACCGGTATGCCCTCCGGTCTGCGCGTGCTGGACTGCTATCCGGCGTCCCGCCCCGTCCGCGACCTGGCGTATCTCCGGGCGGATGTCACCTTTGAGTACGACGCCGGTGTCCCCGCCGGCGCTGCCGAGGCCCTGACGGCCCTGTTTACCCGCCCGGCGCTGGTCATCCAGAAGCGCACCAAGCGCAAGGACCTGGCCGACGTGGATATCGCTCCCATGATACAGAAAGTACACTTCCTGTCCGGCGCTCATGCCGTTACCGGCACCGTGGTGGTCCAGGCCCAGAACCCCGGCCTGAACCCTCAGCTGCTGGAGAAGGCCATCGCGGCCCACCTGCCGGCGCTGACCCCGAACTTCACCCGTATCCGCCGCCGCGAGCTGCTGGACGCCTCCGGCAACATTTTTCGCTGATATAGTAAAAAACCCTTGCATTTCTCTGCCATCTATGCTATTCTATCATGGCGTGAAAAGGGCGGTCCTCTGTCGCCGATATCCCGAATGTGCGCGGATATCGTCAAATGGCGGCATGAACACCTATAATTTAGGAGGAAATATCCATGGATCTCATCAAAGCACTGAACGAGAAGCAGCTGAAGGAAGTCCCCCAGATCCTGGTGGGCGACACCGTTCGCGTCCACGTGAAGGTCAAGGAAGGCGCCCGTGAGCGTGTCCAGGTCTTCGAGGGCACCGTCATCGCCAAGAAGCACGGCGGCATCGAAGAGACCATCACCGTCCGCCGCCTGTCCTACGGCGTCGGCGTGGAAAAGGTCTTCCCCGTCCACTCTCCCTCTATCGAGAAGATCGAGACCGTGCGCCACGGCTATGTCCGCCGCGCCAAGCTGTACTACCTGCGCGACCGCGTCGGCAAGGCAGCCAAGGTCCGCGAGAAGCTGTAAGCATCGATCCAAAAGAGAGCATCCACCAAAAGTGGGTGCTTTTCTTTTTCTCCTGCGTATGCTATACTACCCTCGAGAAGAGAGGTGCCTCTATGCAAATCGACAATCTGAGCTGGTTCCCCGGTCACATGACCAAGACCAAGCGCATGATCTCCGCCGAGATCAAGAATATGGATGCCGTCTGCGAGATCGTGGACGCCCGCATCCCGATGTCCTCCCGTAATCCGGACGTGGACGAGCTGACCGCCGGCAAGCCCCGGCTCATCGTCCTCAACCGTGCCGACCAGGCCGACCCGGCCGAGACCCGCCGCTGGACCCAGTATTTCCGCACCCAGGGCTGCGCCGTGCTGGAGGCCAACGCCAAAAACGGCGTAGGCACCGAGAAATTTTCCGCCGCCGTCCGCGAGCTGCTGCGGGATAAGCTGGCCGCCGCCGCGGCCAGAGGCCAGGTGGGCAAGGTGGTCCGTGTCATGGTCCTGGGTGTCCCCAATGTGGGCAAGTCCACCTTTATCAATAAGGTGGCCCACCGCAAGACCGCCCGGGCCGAGGACCGTCCCGGTGTCACCCGTTCCAAGCAGTGGGTCCCCGTGGACCCCGCGCTGGAGCTGCTGGACACCCCCGGCATCCTCTGGCCGAAGTTCGACGACCCGGAGGTTGGCAAGCGTTTAGCCTTTACAGGAGCGGTGAAGGACGATGTGCTGGATATCGAGGAGCTGGCCTGCTATCTCATGGACTATTTGGCCGCCCACTACGCCGATACCCTCACCGAACGCTATAAAATAGAGGTGGAGCCCGGCGACACCGGCTACGAGCTGCTGGAGAAGGCCGGGCGTAAGCGCGGGTTTCTCATGCGCGGCGCCCAAGTGGACACCGAGCGCATGGCCCGCATCCTGCTGGACGAGTTCCGCGCCGGCAAGCTGGGCCGCTTCACCTTGGAGACTGCACCCACAGAGGAGGTAACGCCATGAATTGTCCCGTTTGCGGAAAAGAGATGGAGCAGGGTAAGCTCCTGGCCTGCGGCAGCCGCGGTCTGTACTTTCTGCCGCCGGACGGCGATGCCGATGCCCTGATCCTGACGAAGAAATACATCACCGGTCAGAACGGCATCGTGCTGGACGGCTGGCACTATTCGACGGGGTCTGCCTTCAGCGAAACGAAGCTCTCCGCCTCCGTCTGCCGCGCGTGCAGGAAGATAATAGTGGAGTATTGCTGATATGGAAGATCTGAGCTACGAACAGCAGGCCCATGACACTGGCTATGCCCTTGTCTGCGGGGTGGATGAGGCCGGTGCCGGTCCGCTGATGGGACCTGTTTACGCCGCCGCCGTTATTCTCCCGGAGAAGTTCGAGCTTCCCGGCCTGAACGACTCCAAAAAGCTGACGGAAAAGAAGCGGGAGGCCCTTTTCCTGCGGATACAGCAGCAGGCCTTGACCTGGTCCGTGGCCTCCGTCTCCGCTGGGGAGATCGACGAGACGGATATCCTCTCCGCCCGCATGAAGGCCATGCAGCTGGCCATCGATGGTCTGGCACCGCGGCCGGACTTCGCCCTCATCGACGGCAACCGTGACCACGGTAAGTTCGCTGCTGTCACCACGCCCCACCGCTGTATCGTGGGCGGTGACGCGCACGCCGCCTCCATCGCCGCCGCCTCCATCCTGGCCAAGGTCAGCCGTGACCACTATGTCATCGACGTGCTGGATAAGCAGTACCCGGAGTATCAGTTTGCCAGGCACAAGGGCTACGGTACAAAGCTGCATTACGAAATGCTGGATAAGTTCGGCCCATGCGCGGAACATCGTATGTCCTTCCTGAAAAAATGGTCCGCCGGTGGGCGGACATAAAGCGTTTTTCACGGCATGGCACAGAGCATCTACAGAATACTCACATAAGGTACAGCCCGGATACCGAGCAGATACAGATCAGGTATAAAATAAGTAGAGACAAGGTATCAGAAACGTTTAAACAAAATACAGGTATCTGCACAGAAAATAGCGGGATTTTTTCCTGTGCAGACCGCGTCGAAAAGGGGATGTTAACGATGAGCCGTTCAGAAGGTGTTTGGGGCGAGGCTCTGGTGGCCGACTATCTCCGGGAAAAAGGGTATAAGCTGGCGGCACACAGCTACCGCTGCCGCTTCGGCGAGATCGACCTGATCGCCTGGGATAAGAGCGTTCTCTGCTTCGTGGAGGTCAAGACCCGCACCAATACGCAGATGGGCCTGCCCCGGGAATACGTCACCGCCGGCAAACAGGCCCGTATCCGAAAAACCGCGCTCTTTTACCTCTGCGACAATGGCCTGGATTGCCCCGCCCGCTTTGACGTGGCCGAGGTCTACGCCGCCGCGCCCGGGGATGAAAAAAGCGTCCGTATCGTGTATGTAGAGGATGCCTTTCAATGACAGAAATTGGAAAGAAAACCGAAAAAAACAGGGGGTACAGCCTGCCTGCGCTGCTGTAAGAAAGGAATATTTTTGTGACGGAAATACAGAATATACCGTATTTTGACGGACATTGTGATACGATATGGCGCTGCATGAAAAGAGAGGCGGTGCCGGACTACGGCGCTACGGAGGACGAGTGCCGCGCCTACTTTTCCGCCTGCGCCGCCCTGCGGGAAAACAGGGGCCACGTGGACCTGCTCCGTGGTCAACACTACCGGAAACGCGCTCAGTTTTTTGCCCTGTACGACGATGTACGCGCGCTGCCTCCAAATACCGCATGGACGAAACTTCGTGAAATGCACGATTGGTTCCTTTCCCAAATACAGGAAAATTCCGACCTGGTCTCACGCTGCAAAACCGGCGCGGAGGTGGACGCCGCAGCTGCCCAACACCGGACCGCCGCGCTCTTGAGCGTCGAGGGGGCCGACCTGCTGGACTGTGCCCTGGATCACCTGGAAACCGTGGCCTCCTGGGGCGTCCGACTGATCAATCCGGTCTGGAACAACGCCAATGTCCTCTCAGGCTCCTGCGCCGATGAGCCTGACCGCGGATTGTCTGTTTATGGTCGTGAATTCGTTGCAAAAATGTATGAATACGGAATATTTGCAGATGTTTCTCACATATCTGATGCCGGTTTCTGGGACGTGATACAGGCAGCGAAAGGCCCCGTCGTGGCCTCTCATTCCAACGCCCGCGCCCCCGGCCTGTGCCCGCACAGACGAAATCTTACCGATGATATGTTCCGCGCCGTCCGCGATACCGGCGGCGTGGTCGGCATCAATCTCTACCTCGATTTCGTAGGCGGCGGCCACATGGACGATCTCATTGCCCACATCGAGCATTTTCTCTCACTTAGCGGCGAGTCGACAGTTGCCATCGGCGGCGACCTGGATGGCTGCGAGGCCCTGGCTGCTGGTATGACCGGCGTGCAGGACGTGGCTAAGCTCTATCAGGCGTTGGAGGAGAGGGGATATCCCCAGTCGCTGCTGGAGGATATTTTCTGGAACAACTGGCGAAGGATATTGTGAAGTGATATCACATTACATATACTGAAAATAAAGAGAGGAGGGGACTTGTGGCACTCTATACCATCGGCGATCTGCACCTGTCCTTGGGCAGCGACAAGCCCATGGATATCTTCGGCGACCGCTGGCAGAATTATGTGGAGAAGATACAACGAGGTTTCTCGGCGGTGACGGAAAATGACACCACCGTGCTCTGCGGCGATCTCAGCTGGGGTATGAGCCTGGAGGAGTCACTGAACGATTTAACGTTTATTCACAACCTCCCGGGCCGGAAGATCTTAATGAAGGGCAACCACGATTACTGGTGGAACACCGCCGCCAAAATGCAGCGCTTTTTTGACGAGCACGGGCTGCGCTCCCTGGAGATACTGCACAACAACTGCCTGCATTATAACGATATATCGTTATGTGGTACCCGCGGCTGGTTTTACGAGCTGGACAACCAGAGCACACACAACGAAAAAATGTTAGCGCGAGAGGTAGGAAGACTGGAAATATCATTGAAAATGGCGGGAGAAAGTTGCGAAAAGATATGTTTTCTGCATTATCCTCCTTTGTACCAGGGGTATGAATGTCCGGAGATACTGCGCCTGCTGCAGCGCTACGGCGTTAAGGAGTGCTATTTCGGCCACCTCCACGGCGCCGCCCAGAAGCGTGCGCTGGAGGGCCGCCATTACAACACGGAATTCCATCTGGTGGCCGCTGACTACCTGGATTTTACCCCTGTCAAGATTTGCGATTGATCACTAATTCCTGTGGCATACAGAAATCTGAAAAAACAGGGAAAAAACTAAAAAAAATAGTGGAAATTTTCGTAGCTTTCTGCTATGATACTATATTGTATGGACATCGGCACGACAACCTGTCCATGCGGAACGGAGGAAATAACAAATGACTGTGAAAAGCTGCGAGAAACTGGAAAAGAGCAGGGTCGCACTGACCATCGAGACGAGCGCCGAGGAATTCGAGGCCGCCGTCAACAAAGCGTATCTGAAGATGCGCGGTAAGATCAACGTACCCGGCTTCCGCGTGGGTAAGGCCCCCCGTAAGATTATCGAGAAGATGTACGGCGCCGAGGTCTTTTATGAGGAAGCCGTGAATATCATTCTCCCCGACGCCTATGAGGCCGCCGTGAAGGAGCAGGAACTGAACGTCGTCGGCTATCCCGAGGTGGAGCTGGAGAGCTGTACCAAGGACGGTGTGGTGTTCAAGTGCACCGTGGCCATATACCCTGAGGTGAAGCTGGGCCAGTACAAGGGCCTGGAGGCGCCTAAGGCGGAGGTCAAGGTGGCTGCTGCCGATGTGAACGCTCGGCTGAAAGAGATGGCGGACCGCAACAGCCGTCTGGTCTCCGTGGACCGCGCTGTGAAGAAGGGCGACACCGCGGATATCGATTTTGAGGGCTTTGATAATGGCAAGGCATTCGATGGCGGCAAGGGTGAGAACTTTGATCTGGAGATCGGCTCCGGCAGCTTTGTCCCCGGTTTCGAGGACCAGCTGATCGGCATGAAGGCCGGCGAGGAGAAGGATATCGACATTACCTTCCCCGAGAACTACACACCTGAGCTGGCCGGCAAGCCCGTGATCTTCCATGTGAAGATCAACGAGGTCAAGGTCAAGGAGGTCCCCGCCATTGACGACGAGTTTGCCAAGGATGTGTCCGAGTTTGACACGCTGAAGGACCTGAAGGCCGATATTAAAAAGAAGATGACCGTCGAGCGCACCGAGGCTGCCCAGCGCGCCTTTGAGGACGTGCTGATGGCCAAGGTGGCCGAGAGTGTCGAGGCCGAGATCCCCACCGAGATGGTGGAGCTGCAGGCCGCCCAGATGACCGAGGGCTTCAAGCAGCAGCTGGCCTCTCAGGGCATCCCCTTCGACCAGTATCTGAAGATGACCAATACCACCGAGGCCGACTTTATCAAGCAGGCCTACGGCCCTGCCGAGCAGCAGGTGAAGATGGACCTGGCCGTCAAAGCAATCATCGATGCCGAGAAGTTGGATGCCACCGACGACGAGGTGGAGGCTGAGATGAAGAACGTGGCCGACAAATACGGTATGGATCTGGATACCGTGAAGAAGTATCTGCGCCCCGAGGAAGTGAAGGAGCAGGTCATCCGTGAGAAGGTCATCAAGGTCGTGGCGGACAGCGCCAAGGCTGTGGCCCCCGCTGAGGAGAAGGCCGAACTGGAGGCCGAGGGCGAGATCGTGGAGAAGCCCGCCAAGAAGCCTGCCGCCAAGAAGACGACGAAGAAGGCCGAGGGTGAGGAGAAGGCCGAGAAGGCCCCCGCCAAGAAGCCTGCGGCTAAGAAGACCGCCAAGAAGGACGCGGAGTAATTCGCTGTATACAAGAGAGAAAAGCCGGCGCGGCGGGGTGAAAACATTTCCCCCGCCGCCGCGGGCTCTTATGAAAAACACAGTCGGGTGGGTATAATCAGGCATCTATCATACAGGAGGTATTTTTTATGAGCTTAGTCCCTTACGTTGTGGAGCAGACCAACCGCGGTGAGCGTTCCTATGACATTTTCTCCCGCTTGCTCAACGACCGTATCGTATTCCTGGGCGAAGAGGTGAATGATACCACCGCCAGCCTCGTCGTGGCACAGCTTCTCTATCTCGAGGCGCAGGACCCCGACAAGGATATTCAGATGTATATCAACAGCCCCGGCGGCAGCGTGACCGCCGGTATGGCCATTTATGACACCATGCAGTACATTAAGTGCGACGTGTCCACCATCTGCATCGGCATGGCCGCCAGCATGGGTGCGTTCCTGCTGTCCAGCGGTGCCAAGGGAAAGCGCATCGCGCTGCCCAACGCGGAGATCATGATCCACCAGCCCTCCGCCGGTACCCAGGGCAAGGTCACGGATATGGAGATCGATGTGGAGCATTTCCTGAAGATCAAGCAGCGCCTGAACAAGATCATGGCGGAGAATACCGGCAAGACGCCGGAGCAGATCAAGACGGATTCCGAGCGCGACAACTGGATGATCGCGGAGGAGGCCCGGGAATACGGTCTGGTGGATAAGGTCATATATAAGAGGTAAAAACGAATGGCAGAAGATAAGAAGGCCCTGCGCTGCTCGTTCTGCGGCAAGCCGGAGAGTCAGGTCCATCGCATGATTCAGGGTCCCGGTGTCCGAATTTGCGACGAGTGCGTCCAGCTGTGCATGGATATCCTGAACGACGGCTACACCACGGCCGCCGACGGTATAGACAGCATGGACGAGTTGCCTACGCCCAAGGAGATACACGACGTGCTGGACCAGTATGTTATCGGGCAGGAGGCAGCCAAGGTGGCGCTGTCCGTGTCGGTGTACAACCACTACAAGCGCATTTATTTCGGCGGCGACGAGGATGTGGAGCTGCAGAAAAGCAATATCCTGATGATCGGTCCTACCGGCTCCGGCAAGACGCTGTTTGCCCAGACGCTGGCGCGGGTGCTGAAGGTCCCCTTTGCCATTGCCGATGCCACCACACTGACCGAGGCCGGCTATGTGGGTGACGACGTAGAGAATATACTGCTGCGCCTTTTGCAGGCGGCGGATTTCGACGTAGAGCTGGCCGAGCGGGGCATCATCTACGTGGATGAGATCGACAAGATCGCTCGGAAGAGCGAGAATACGTCCATCACACGCGATGTGTCCGGCGAGGGCGTGCAGCAGGCGCTGCTGAAGATATTGGAGGGCACTGTTGCCAATGTGCCGCCCCAGGGAGGGCGCAAGCACCCCCATCAGGAGTTCATCCAGCTGGATACCAGCAACATCCTGTTTATCTGCGGCGGCGCCTTCGACGGTCTGGAAAAGATCATCGAGGACCGGGTGGGCAAGCGCAGCATGGGGTTTGAGAATGCGGTGCAGAGCAAAAAAGAGCGCCATACCGGCGAACTGTTCCAGCAGGTCCAGCCCCACGATCTGCTGAAGTTCGGCATCATCCCCGAGTTGGTAGGCCGTATGCCGGTCATCACCGCCCTGCAGGGGCTGACCCGGGAGGATCTGGTGCGGATACTCACCGAGCCGAAGAACGCGCTGGTGAAGCAGTACCAGAAGCTGCTCAGCTACGATGGCGTGGAGCTGCATTTCGATCAGGATGCGCTGGAGGCGGTGGCGGACACCGCGCTGGCACGGAACATCGGCGCGCGCGGTCTGCGGGCGGTGATGGAGGGACTGCTGACCAAGGTCATGTACGATGTGCCCTCCGACCCCACCATCACCGATGTGACCATTACAAAGGCGTGTGTGGACGGGAATGCCGAGCCCACGGTGCTGCACGACCCGGAAAAGGTGGCGCAGCGCGCTAAATTCAAGACCGGCACGGCGGAGAAGACCTCCACCGCCCCGGCGTCTTAACAGAGACTCAGACTGCCGGAAAAGCCAAGGCTTTTCCGGCAGTTCGGATACTACCCTTTTCCCAACGCCCGCCGTCCGGCGGGAGAAAGGAGGCAACTATGGAAACGATCACCCGGAACATTCCGGTGCTGGCACTGCGCGGCTTGACGGCTTTCCCCGGGCAGACGGTGTCCTTTGACGCGGAGCGCGATATCTCCATCTTCGCTCTGGACAACGCCATGGAGAATGACCGCCGGCTGCTGGCGATGACGCAGAAGGACCTGTCCACGGCGGAGCCGGGAGAGGAGGATCTGTACACCATCGGCACGGTGTGTCATATTTTGCAGATCATCAAGACCTCGGACACTACGGTGCGTGTCATCGCGGAGGGCGAGAGCCGGGCGCGGCTGCACCGGCTGTGGCAGAAAAAACCGTTTTTGCAGGCCCAGGCCGAGCTGCTGCCCGAGATGGCGGCCCGCCATACGGCCCGCAGCGAGGCGCTGATACGCCGGACCTATGTGCTCTTCGGTGAATACCGCGAGCTGGCCAACGGCATCGGCGAAGACTTCGCCGCCGCGGTGCTGGACTGCAGTGATACCGGCCGTCTGGCCGACCTGATCGCCCAGAATATCACCCTGCGGCACCAGGACCGCCAGCGGGTGCTGGAGGAGCTGCACCCGGATAAGCGTCTGCGTATCGTCAACGATATCCTGACCCATGAGGTGGATGTCATCTCACTGGAGAGCGAAATGGAGCAGAAGGTACGCCGCCGCGTGGCCCAGGTACAGAAGGACATGATCCTGCGGGAGCAGGTGAAGGTATTGCAGCATGAGCTGGGGGATGACGGCGACGAGGAACTGGGGGAGTACGCCGCCAGGATACAGGCGGCGGACCTGCCGGACGAGATACATACCAAGCTGACAAAAGAGGTGGAGCGCCTGGGCAAGCAGCCCTTCGGCAGCGCCGAGGCCTCGGTGATACGCAACTATCTGGATGTGTGCCTGGAGCTGCCTTGGCACAAGCTTACCCGGGAGAGGGCGGATGTGGCGCAGGCCCGAAAGATACTGGACAAGGACCACTACGGCCTGGATAAGGTCAAGCAGCGCATTTTGGAGTTTATCGCCGTGCGGCAGCTGAACCCGGACGCCAAGGGCAGGATACTCTGCCTGGTGGGGCCTCCCGGCGTGGGAAAGACCTCCGTGGCCCTGTCCGTGGCCAAGGCCATGAACCGCAAGTGCGCCCGGCTGAGTCTGGGCGGCGTGCGGGACGAGGCGGATATCCGCGGCCACCGCAAGACGTATATCGGCGCTATGCCCGGCCGCATTATCGAGGCCCTGACCCGCGCCGGTACCATGAACCCTCTGCTGGTGCTGGATGAGATCGACAAGCTGGCCAGCGATATGCGGGGCGACCCGGCTTCGGCCCTGCTGGAGGTACTGGATAGTGAGCAGAACGGGGCTTTCCGCGACCACTTCATCGAGCTGCCTGTGGACCTGAGCCGCGTGATGTTCATCACCACCGCCAACACCACGTCCACCATACCCCGTCCGCTGCTCGACCGCATGGAGGTCATCGAGCTGGGCAGCTACACCGACGAGGAAAAGCTGCACATCGCCCGCGAGCATCTGCTGCCCAAGCAGCTGAAGGAGAACGGCATCCGCCGCGGCCAGCTGCGCCTGGACGATGAAGCCCTGCGGGCCATCATTACCGACTATACCAAGGAGTCCGGCGTCCGCACACTGGAGCGCCAGCTGGGCAAGCTGTGCCGCCGCGCCGCCATGCGTTTGGTGGAAACGGGCGTAAAGCGCATAGACATTACAGCTAAGAGCCTGCGTGAATTCCTGGATACGCCGCCCTATGCCCAGGATACCCGCAGCAAGATTGACCAGATCGGTGTTGTCAACGGCCTGGCGTGGACCGAAGTGGGCGGCGAGCTGCTGGAGGTGGAGGCCGGTGTGATGGACGGCACCGGCAAGCTGGAGCTTACCGGCAATCTGGGCCAGGTGATGCAGGAGTCCGTAAAGGCGGCCTATACCTGCCTGCGGAGTCGTGCCGCCGAGCTGGGCATTGCCCCGGATTTCTATAAGACCAAGGACATTCATGTCCACTTCCCGGAGGGCGCGGTGCCCAAGGATGGCCCCTCCGCCGGCATCGCTATCGCCACGGCTATGCTGTCGGCCCTGACGGGCCGCGCCGTGCGCCATGACGTGGCTATGACCGGCGAGGTGACGCTGCGGGGCCGCGTGCTGCCCATCGGCGGCCTGCGGGAAAAGACCATGGCGGCCAAGCGCAGCGGCATCCGGACCGTCATCATTCCCCGGGAAAACGAGAAGGATCTGGCGGACATCGATCCCGCCGTACGGGAGGCGCTGCGCTTTATCACTGCCGAGACGGTGGACGCCGTGTTTGCCCATGCACTGACCCTGCCGAAAAAAGAGGCGGCGGTGGAGCATCTGGCGGTGATGGGTAGTCCGGCTATGCAGGAGGTGCGTCATGGCGATCAACTTTAATAAGGCGGAGTTCGTGCTCTCGGCCGTAAGGGCGGAGACATTTATCCGCGACGGAAAGCCCCAGGTCACCTTCGCGGGGCGCAGCAACGTGGGCAAGTCCTCCGTCATTAACCGGCTGCTGGGCCGCAAGAATTTCGCCCGGGTGGGCGCTACCCCTGGCAAGACCAGCCAGATCAACTATTTTGACATCGACGGCAGGCTATACTTCACCGACCTGCCCGGCTACGGCTATGCCAAGGTCTCCAAGGAGGAGCGCGACCGCTGGGGCCGCCTGATGGAGCGTTACTTCGCCGAGGAGGGGCTCATTACCCTGGGCGTGCTGATCGTGGATGCGCGGCACAAGCCCACCGCCGATGACGTGACCATGTGCGACTGGTTCAAGGGCACCGGCTGCCCGGTCATCGTCGTGGCCAACAAGCTGGACAAGCTGAAAAAGAGCGAGATCGAGCCAAATCTGACCCTGATCCGCCAGACGCTGACCCTGCCGGAGGAGGCGCTGCTGATCCCCTTTTCCGCCGAGAAGGGCACCGGCAAAACGGAGCTCCTGGCAGCCATCAGCGAGATATGCGCCAAATAAAGCAAAACCTCCGGCTCAGCCGGAGGTTTTGCACTTTGCGCGGGGGAGGCGGGGAGATCGTTTCCGTTACTTTCGCGGATGTACGAACTCCGCCAGCATGGCGCCGCCCAGCACCATAGCCGCGTCCAGCCAGCGGGCGGGGTCAGCGTTTCGCCCAGCAGCACGGAGAAAAACACGGCGCTCCGTGTACCGCCGGCAACGCCGTTGAGTATCACCACGCCGTTCAGGCCGAACAGCAGCAGGGGCGAGAGGTATTTCACATATGGGTATCTTGTGTGCCATAGCGCGGCGCTCCTCTTAGAAAATCGTGGTTTTCGCAAATTGACATTATCATAATACGGTGTTATCCTTGCGTAAAGAGAAAAGTATGCGATCGGGATCCGGCGGCGGAACACTTTTTGCCACTGTGCGCTCACCGAATGAAATGATAAAAATTTTTCAGAGATAAAGAAAGATTTTCAGGAAAAATGCGAAAAAGGACTGTTAACTGTCCTAAACGTATGGTATAATCCAAGGTGAACAAGCAAGCAACGCGCCGCCGGCGGCGGACGCGGCGACATTTCAAACAGGAGGTTTTGCAAATGGAAACTTACGGACTGGAAAAGCTGGGTATCATCAACGCCAAGGCGGTCTATCGTAATCTGACCCCCGCACAGCTGACCGAGCACGCGCTTTGCCGCGGCGAGGGTACGCTGTCCAACACCGGCGCCCTGGTGGTCAAGACCGGGAAATACACCGGCCGCAGCGCCAATGACAAGTTTATCGTGGACACCCCTGCCGTCCATGACGACATCGCCTGGGGCAAGGTGAACCGTCCTATCGAGAAGGCCAAGTTCGATGCCATCCGCGCCAAGGTCATCGCCTATCTGCAGGGCAAGGAGATCTTTATCTTTGACGGCTTTGCCGGCGCCGATCCCAAGTACACCAAGGCCTTCCGCATCGTCAACGAGCTGGCCAGCCAGAATCTCTTTATCCACCAGCTCCTGCGCCGCCCCACGGCCGAGCAGCTGAAGGATTTTAAGGAGGATTATACCATCATCGCCGCCCCCGGCTTCAAGTGCATCCCCGAGATCGACGGCACCCGCAGCGAGGCCGCCATTCTGGTGGACTACGAGGCCCACGAGGTGGTGATCTGCGGCACCCAGTACGCCGGCGAGATCAAGAAGTCCGTCTTCTCCGTGATGAACTATGTGCTGCCCAAGCAGGGCGTGTTCCCCATGCACTGCTCCGCCAACATCGGCAAGAACGGCGACAGCGCCGTGTTCTTCGGCCTGTCCGGCACCGGCAAGACCACGCTGTCCGCCGATCCCAACCGTATGCTCATCGGCGATGACGAGCACGGTTGGGCGGACGACTCCGTCTTCAACTTCGAGGGCGGCTGCTACGCCAAGTGCATCAACCTGAGCCCCGAGGGTGAGCCGGAGATCTACAATGCCATCAAGTTCGGCGCGCTGGTAGAGAACGTGGTCATGGATCCCGACACCCGTGAGTTCGACTTCGACGACGACTCCCTGGCCGTCAACTCCCGCGTGGGTTATCCCGTGGAGTATATCCCCAACGCCGAGCTGTCCGGCATGAGCCCCAGCGTTCCCAAGACGGTCATCTTCCTGACCGCCGATGCCTACGGTGTGTTGCCCCCCATCAGCAAGCTGGATAAGAACCAGGCCATGTACTACTTCGTCTCCGGCTTCACCTCCAAGGTAGCCGGCACGGAGATCGGCGTCACCGAGCCTGTGCCTACCTTCTCCACCTGCTTCGGCGAGCCCTTCCTGCCCCTGGATCCCTCTGTCTATGCCGCCATGCTGGCCGACAAGGTGGAGAAGGCCGGCGCGAAGGTTTATCTGGTCAACACCGGCTGGAACGGTACCGGCAAGCGCATGAAGCTCAGCTACACCCGCGCTATGGTCACCGCCGCCCTCACCGGTGAGATCGAGAAGAGTGTGTTCGTCACCGATTCTACCTTCGGCGTGCAGGTGCCTACCAGCATCGAGGGCGTGCCCAGTGAGCTGCTGATCCCCGAGAACACCTGGGAGGACAAGGCGGCCTATCAGGCGAGCTGCAAGAAGCTGGCCGCCAGCTTTGTGGAGAACTTCAAGAAGTACACCCACATGAGCGACGAGGTCGTGGCCGCCGGCCCCAAGGCGTAAGTACGCTATCGACAAAGGCACCCTGCGAGGGTGCCTTTGCTTTGCTAAAAAAATTCCCCGACATCGTCGGGGAATTTTTTTAAGTAACTTTAAGGTGCATTTCAGCTACCTGCGCTATGCTTATCTCACAGCAGAGGAACGCTTACTTCTTCAGCGCGTTCACAGCCGCCCGCAGGGCGTCCACGTGCTCCTGCTTTGTGGCCCAGCTGGCGCAGAAGCGCACGCCGGAGTGCGTCTCGTCCACACGCTCCCAGTACTCATAGCCGAAGCTTTTGCCCAGAATGGCCAGCTCGTCATCCGACATGATGGGATACTGCTGGTTGGTGGGGGAGTCGAACAGCAGGGGATAGCCCGCGGAGACGAAAATGTCCCGGATCTGATGAGCCATCTCGATGGCGTGACGGGAGATCTTGAAATACAGGTCGTTGGTGAACAGCGTGTCGAACTGAACGCCCAGCAGCCGGCCCTTGGCCATGCGGCCGCCCCGCTGCTTCATAATAAAGCGGAAATCCTTTTTCAGATTTTCGTTCATGATGACAACGGCTTCGCCGAACAGGGCGCCCACCTTGGTGCCGCCGATGTAGAACACATCGCACAGCCGCGCGATCTCTGGCAGCGTCATGTCGCTCTCCTCTGCCATCAGGCCATAGCCCAGCCGTGCGCCGTCAATGAACAGCGGCAGGCCGTACCGGCGGCAGGTGTCATACAGCGCCGTCAGCTCCGCCTTGGTATACAGCGTGCCGCCCTCAGTGGGGTGGGAGATGTACACCATACCGGGCTGGACGATGTGCTCCGTGGACTCATCGTTTCTGTGCCACTCCACATAGTCCTGCACCTGCTGCGCAGTGATCTTGCCGTTGGTGGTGGGCAGGGTGATGACCTTATGGCCCGTGGACTCGATGGCACCGGCCTCATGGCAGTTGATGTGACCGCTGACGGCGGAGATCACGCCCTGCCAGGGCCGCAGGATGGCGGCGATGACGGTGGTGTTGGTCTGGGTGCCGCCCACCAGAAAATGCACGTCGGCCTCCGGGGCCTGGCAGGCGGTCTTGATCTTCTCACGCGCCGCCTCACAGTATTCGTCCTCGCCGTAGCCCACGGTCTGTACCATGTTCGTCTCGGCCAGCCTGACCATGATAGAGGGGTGCGCGCCCTCCAGATAATCACTGTTGAAATAGATCATTGTGGTTCTCCTTTATCTTTTTGATGGAACGGAGCCGGCGGCTCCGCCGTCTATACGGCAGCCAACATTTCTATTGTAATCCCTGGTTTCTCAGAAGTAAAGAGAAACTGTTACAATTTCATTACATCTTGTCTATATCCCTTGCACTGAACGAAAAAACCTGTTACAATACCCAACGATAAGGAGGCGTGTACCCATGAACGATGCACCCAAGAGAAGATCCCGTGTGCAGCAGGAGCAGCCGGCCGAGCGTACCGGCAGTCACCGCAGCAGAAGGAGCCGCGGCGGCAGAAAGAACGGAAAAGCCCTGTATTACGCCGTTTTGGTGATCCTGGTGGGCGTGCTGGTGTTCTCGTCCGTCAAGATCATTTCGTATCTGAAGGAACAGAAGGACACCGAGAGGATCAACGACAATATCAATCAGGACTTCATCAGTCCGGACGATACCGCCGGCGATACCGATACCGCCGGCGACGGCACCGACGGCGACAGCCAGGAGACGCAGAAGCCTGTCAAGAAGGATGAAGAGAGCATCAAGGTGGACTTCACCGCCATGCAGACCAAGTATCCTGATGTCGTCGGTTATGTCTATAGCGCCAACACCACGCTGCAGCTGCCCATCGTGCAGACAGCAGAGAAGGGCTCGAACGGCAATGCAGGTGAGTATTATCTTGACCGTGACATCGACGGTAAAGAGAACAAGAACGGCACCGTGTTCCTGGACTATCGCTGCAACTCTGACTTCACCTCTCAGAACAACCTCATCTACGGCCACAATATGAAGACCGGCATGATGTTCGCGTCCCTGATGAACTACAAGAGCCAGAGCTATTACGAGGCGCATCCCTACTTCTATCTGTACACCCCCAACCAGACCTACAAGGTCAACCTGTTTGCCGGTTGTATTGTGGAGCATGACGCCGATGTGTATGCCACCTCTCTCAGCGACAGCTATCTCCAGCAGTGCATCAACGAGTCCACCTTCAAGTCCGGCTCCGGTGTGCCCACGGGCAGCATCCTGACCCTGAGCACCTGCGACTACGATTTTGGTAATGCCCGCTACGTCCTCATGGGCGAACTGATCCCCGTTAAAAATCCTGCCGACACCAGCAGCGAGGGTTAAAAAATGTCGTTATACGAAAAAGACCGCCGAAAGGCGGTCTTTTTTGCTCGCTACAGATAATGCTCTACTCCGTCAGCTCCAACACCACCGGACAGTGGTCGCTGCCGGTGATTTCCGGCCAGATATCTGCATTCTTCACCCGGGGCATCAGCCGTGCTGACACGATAAAGTAGTCAATACGCCATCCCGCGTTGTTCTCCCGTGCGTGAAAGCGGTAGCTCCACCAGGAGTACGCCCCGGTCCGCTTTGGATACAGCGCCCGGAACGTGTCCACGAACCCGCTGCTCAGCAGCTGCGTCATTTTGTCCCGTTCCTCGTCGGAGAAGCCTGGGTTCATCCGGTTGGACTGGGGATTTTTCAGGTCGATCTCCTGATGGGCCACGTTCAGGTCCCCGCAGTACACCACCGGCTTTTTGGCGTCCAGTTCCAAGAGGTATTCCCGCAGGTCGTCCTCCCACGCCATCCGGTAGTCCAGCCGTGCCAGCTGGTCCTTGGAATTGGGCGTGTAGCAGCACACCAGAAAGAAATCCTCGTACTCCGCCGTGATGACCCGTCCCTCATGCCGGTGGATATCCTCGCCAAAGTCGTATGTCACCGCCAGCGGCTCCCGTCGGGTGAAAACAGCCGTGCCGGAATATCCGGCCTTGTCGGCGCTGTTCCAGAATCGGTGATAGCCCTCCAGCTCAAACTGCGCCTGCTCCGGCCGCATCTTCGTCTCCTGCAGACAGATGACATCCGCGTCCGCAAGGGCGCAGAAGGCCAGGAAACCTTTATTCAGACAGGCCCGCAGCCCGTTCACATTCCATGAGATCAGACGCATAGGTGTGTTCCTCCGCTGTTTTTCATCAGCATACCACAACTTTTGTCGTGGTACAACCAAAACCTCCGGCGAAGCCGGAGGTTTTGGCGTATTTGTAGTTTTTGGCCACCTTTGGTGTCGTATCATTCCCACTCCACCGTTGCCGGCGGCTTGGAGGTGATGTCATAGCAAATTCTGTTGATGTGCTTCACCTCACCCACGATCCGGCCGGAGACCTTGTCCAGCAGCTCATAGGGCAGGCGGGACCAGGTGGCTGTCATAAAGTCCTGGCTCTGCACGGCCCGCAGCGCCAGCGTGTAGTCGTAGGTGCGCTCGTCGCCCATGACGCCCACGCTCCGCAGATCGGTCAGCACTGCGAAGAACTGGCTGGTGGTGCGGTCCAGACCGGCCAGCTTCATCTCCTCCCGGAAGATGGCGTCCGCCTCCCGCAGAATGGTCAGCTTTTCCTCGGTGATATCGCCGATAACGCGGATGGCCAGACCGGGACCAGGGAAGGGCTGCCGCCACACCAGCTCGTCCGGCAGACCCAGCTCGGTGCCCAGCTTCCGCACCTCATCCTTGAACAGCCGCCGCAGCGGCTCCACGATCTCCTTGAAATCCACGCAGTCCGGCAGGCCGCCCACGTTATGGTGGCTCTTGATGACCACGCTCTCTCCGCCCAGGCCGGACTCCACCACATCGGGATAGATGGTACCCTGAGCCAAGAAATCCACCGCGCCGATTTTCTTGGCCTCTTCCTCAAAGACCCGGATGAATTCCTCGCCGATGATCTTCCGTTTGTGTTCCGGCTCAGTAACGCCCGCCAGCTTGCTCAGGAAGCGCGGTCCCGCGTTGACGCGGCGCACATCCACGTGGAACTGATGCTTTATCACCTGCTCCACCTGGTCGCCCTCGTCTTTTCGCAGCAGTCCGTGGTCCACGAAAATGCACGTCAGCTGATCGCCCACCGCCCGCTGCAAAAGCGCTGCCGCCACCGAGCTGTCCACGCCGCCGGACAGCGCCAGAAGCACGCGGCCGTCGCCGATCTGCCGCCGGCACTCCGCCACGGCTTCGTCCAGATAGGACGCCATGCTCCACTCGGCACTGAAGCCGCATACCTTGTACAGGAAGTTTTCCAGCACCTGCATACCGTACTCCGTGTGCTGCACCTCCGGGTGGAACTGCACGCCATACAGCTTCCGATCCGCGTTTTCCACAGCGGCGAAGCCGCAGCCGTCGGTGGTCGCGATGACCTTAAAGCCCGGGGCGATACGCTCCACCTCCACGCCGTGGCTCATCCAGCACACGGACGTCTCCGGCACACCGGCAAACAGGGGGGAGGCCGTGTGGGTCAGCTGAATCTTGCCGTACTCCCGCGTCTCCGCCTTGCGGCACTGACCGCCCAGCAGCTGCATCATCAGCTGCTGTCCGTAGCAGATGCCCAGCACGGGGATGCCCATTTCAAACAGCGCTCTGTCCACCATGGGGGCGTTGGGCTCGAACACGGTGGCGGGGCCGCCGGTGAGGATCAGCGCATCTGGCCCAAAGGCGCGGATATCCGCCATGCTCAGCCGATAGGACTTGATCTCGCAGTATACGCCGCACTCACGGACACGCCGTGCCACCAGCAGGTTATACTGCCCGCCGAAATCCAGAACCAGCACCTTTTTCATGTCAGTCGTCCTCCCGGAAGCGGATCACGCCGTTCTCGGCGCTGTCGATAACGGCCAGGGATTTGATGGGATAGCCCTCCCGGCGCAGGCTGTCGCCGCCGTCCTGAAAGCCCTTCTCCACCGCCACGCCGATGCCCGCCAGCTGCGCGCCGGCCTTGTTCACGATGTCGATCAGGCCGCGCATGGCGTAGCCCTTGGCCATGAAGTCGTCAATGATGAGAACCTTGTCGTCCTTGGTGATCCAGTCCTGGCTCACCAGCAGTGTGACCTTTTTCTTGTAGGTGTAAGAAAAAATATCACTCTGGTACAGACCGCCCTCGATGTTGTCGCTCTTGGCCTTCTTGGCAAAGACCATGGGTACACCATACCGTTCGGCGCAGATCGTCGCCAGCGCAATACCGCTGGCCTCTGCCGTAAGCACCATCGTGATATTTTTTACGTCAAAATACTTGGCAAACTCGTCCGCCAGATCCCGCATCAGCGCCGTGTCGACGCGATGGTTCAAAAAACCGTCCACCTTGATGATGTTACCGGGCAGGACGCGGCCCTCCCGCAGGATACGCTCCTTCAGCTGCTGCATGACCACCACTTCCTCTCGTGAGATATAGTACACCTACTATACCTGATTTCGCAGGGAAAAGCGACAGGGAAAAACGGAGAACTATTTAGGCGTGTTTTGCTGTTTTTTGTGGGTTTTACCGGAGCGAAAAGCCCTGCTCATAGCTTGGATAAGCTGTCCTTGACAAAGTCCGTGACCCGCTCCGCGGCAGCGGACTGGGGCACATCGCTCAGCAGGCACATATCCACACTGCGGGCCGGTATCTCAAAGGAGGTCTTCAGCTTTTTCAACCGTCCGCTGTCCAGCTCCTTCCGGACGAACTCCTCCGTCACGCCGGCCACACCGAAGCCGATGGCCGCCAGATCCACCAGCAGGCTCCGGGCGCCCAGCTCGATCTCCGGGTTCAGCTTCAGCCCATTCTGCAAAAAGAACCGTTCCAGATACAAACGGCTGGAGGCCTTGCGCTCCAGCAGGATCAGCGGGAACGCCGCGATCTCCTCCAGCGTGTATACGTGCCGGAAGTCGCAGGGATACTCCGCCCCCGCCACAAAGATGGCGTGGGTATCGAAGCAGGGATATATCCGCAGTCCGGCATCGTCCGCTGGCGTGCTGGCGAAGGCGATGTCCACCTTGCCGGAGCGCAGCAGCCCCAGCACCTTGTGGCTTCGCCCGGATACGATCTGGATGTGGATGGCCGGGTGCCGCTTGTGGAACGTGTCCAGATACGGCAGCAGGAACTGGCTGGTCACGGTGTCGCTGGCGCCGATGGTCAGCTGTCCCATCTGCAATTCCCGGGTCTGGCTCAGCTTTTCCTCGCCCGTCTCCAGCAGGCCCATGGCGCTGCGGACGTACTCATATAGCATCTGCCCCTCGGCGGTCAGCGTCACGCCACGGCTGTTCCGCGCGAACAGACGGGTCTGCAGGTCGCGCTCCAGCTGCTTGATGGACTGGCTCACCGCCGACTGGGAGATATACAGTGCCTGTGCCGCGGCCGTGATGTTGCCCACCTCAGCGACCTCCTTAAAAACCCGGTACAGCTCCAGCTTTACGGACATAAAAACCGCCTCCTATTAGTTCCGGTGATAGCACCGCAAAAAAATCGTTGCTCTGATTATAGCAGATTTTTTGCCGAATACAAGAGGAAATTGTACCGCGCATGGCAATTTCCCTTGCATACGCAGCCGCGGTGTGGTAAGATGAGTGCTGTTGAGAAAAGGAGGGCGCTTATGAACCGACTGAAAGATATCTGGGGCGGACAGGATGACATGAACCGTGTGCTGTTCCTCATCGCCGTCGCCGTCTTTGTCTGGAGCCTGATCGAGGGCCACGGTATGTACGGTGCCCTGCTGGCCGTCGTGGTCCTGTTCCTGATGGTCAGTCGTCACGGTCAGCGCATCAAGCGCTTCGGCCGCCTGTACGGCACGCTCTATTTCCCCATGCCGGACGGAGAACTCGTCCCCCGTACCTTTGAGCAGGTGAAGACCGAGTATCTCCACGGCGCCCAGGGCCGCTATGCCGGCCGCGCGGTGGAGCTGCGTTTCCCCTGGTGGTATCTGAACAGCGCCGGGGAGATCGACACCGGATTCGGCCTCACCGTCCGCCTTGCGGGCAGCGCAGAGCTGCTGGACGAGGCGAAGCGCCTGCGCCGGGGCGACTGTGTCCGCCTGACCGGTACCCTGGTGGCTGAGAGCAAAAACTACTTCTGCGTCGGCGAAGTGGAGACGCTGGAACGCATCTCCGAAAAAGATCTGTACCCACTCAAAAAGAAATAAACGCAAAAACCACACAAAGGAGAGTATCACTATGAGCTTTATGATCGAGACGTCCGCACGTCACATCCACCTGACCCAGGAGACTGTGGAAAAGCTGTTCGGCGCAGGCTATCAGCTGACCATCCGCAAGCCCCTGTCCTATCCCGGCCAGTACGCCTGCAACGAGCGCCTGACCATCGTCGGCCCCAAGAAGGAGATGGCCAATGTGTCCATCCTGGGCCCCACCCGTAAGGCGGACCAGGTGGAGGTTTCCGCCACTGACGCCCGCACCCTGGGCATCGACGCCCCCATCCGCGAAAGCGGCGACGTGAAGGGCTCCGGCGCCTGTAAGCTGATCGGGCCTGCCGGTGAGGTGGAGCTGTCCGAGGGCGTCATCGTGGCGAAGCGCCATCTGCACGTCACCGAGGAGGATGCCGCCGCCATGGGCATCAAGAACGGCGAGATCATCAAGGTCGCCTGCGGCGGCGAAGGCCGCAAGCTGATCTTCGACGATGTAGTTGTCCGCGTCAATGTGGGCGGTGCTACCACTATGCACATCGACACCGACGAGTCCCAGGCTGCCAATGGCCCCACCGTGGGCGAGCTGGTCCGCTGACAAGCGCAAAAAATGACCGCCCGTAAGGGCGGTCATTTTTCGCGTGTTTTTACCGTACCGTCAGCAGCTCCACGTTTCCACTGACCGTCTGGAATTCCCACGCGGCGTCCTTCACCGTAGTGAAGGTCACGTCGCTGCTGAGCTTGCCGCTGGTGGTCTTAAATTCTACCGGCAGGGGAGAGGGCAGCGTGCTGAGATCGCACAGCTGCATGACGATGCTCCCACTGCTGGTTTCTGCTTCCAGCTCTGTCGGCATGATGTCCAGCGCCAGGTCAATGCTGCCGCTGACGCTGTCCGCCTCCAGCTTTTGGGTGCGGACGCTTCCGCTGATGCTTCCGCTGGTGGTGGACAGGGATATCTCCCCGGCGTTGGCCGCATAGACACTGATCGCGCCGCTGACCGAGGTCACATCCAACTCACTCAGTGAAAGCGTGTCCTCGTCCGTCAGATCCACGGACACACCTGCGCTGACGGCGTCAATGTCCAGTCCATACAGCACCATGCTCCGGGGCAGCTTCACGGTCAGGATCTTCTCCTCCGTTGCGCTCATCAGCTGGGGCTGGGAGCGTATGTCCAGCGTGCCCTTGTCCTCGTTTACCTGCCATTCCATCTTCAGTGCCGCATCGCTGCCGTCCATCATCGTCTCCGACAACTGTATGCCCTCACCGTCGTACAGCTCCACATTCACCTGTCCGCTGACCCATTCAATGTCGATGGCGCGAAAACCGTTCAGCTGCACCACATCCGTGTTGCCCAGCGTATAGCCTGCGTCCGGCGTATAGGTCGCGCTGTCTGTTCCGCTGCCGTCCGTGTGGCTCTGCTCGCCGCATCCCGCCAATATAAGGATCGCGGCCAGTGCCAGCGCCGACCAAAGTGTTTTCCGCATAGGATACCTCCTTGTTATCGTCTCAGCTTGTCCCAAATGCAGACCGTTCCCGTCTCCCTTGTTCGGTTCATATCGATGACCCGCTGGTTCCGGCTGCCCCGGAACTGCAGCGAGATATCCTTCAGTTCCTTCATAAACCGTCCGTCCACCAGCACGTCGATGCACGCGAGCATCTCATCCGTTGCCTCGCACCGGGGATAGCTGCCGTCTGCCAGCAGCTCGTCGTCCAGCCGGAACCCGGTAAAGCACCATATGGTCTTGCCGGGATACTTCGCCTTGACCTCCCGCAGCAGCGGCAGCAGCTCCCGCTGGTTCCGCGGCTCAAAAGGCTCGCCGCCCAGTACCGTCAGTCCGTTTACAAAGGGCTTGTCCAGCTCCGCGAATATCTCCGCCTTGGTGTCCTCCGTGAATTCCTTTCCGTAGTCAAAATCCCACGTCTGGGGCTGAAAGCAGTCCGGGCAGCGGTTGGTGCAGCCGGATACGAACAGCGTCACCCGCACGCCGATACCGTTGGCAATATCACATTTCTTCAATTCTCCGTAATGCATGGAACGACCTCCTGACCCTGAGTATAGACCACAAAGGTTAAAATAATATTAAATTAAAATAGAGCTGAAAAATAAAAGGGGAAAAAGCGAGGTGAAAAACAGGGGCGGGCATAAGCCCGCCCCGCATTTGAAGAGAGTTACAGGTGCAGTACGCGGTCCTTGATCTCCTGGGTCCGCCCCTGATTCCAGAACTGTGTGCCGATGTAGCCGCAGGTCCGCCGGGCCACGTTCATCTTGTCCTGATCCGTGTTGCCGCACTGGGGGCACTTCCAGATCAGCTTGCCGTCCTCCTCGACCACCTCGATCTCGCCGTCCCAGCCGCACACCTGGCAGTAGTCGCTCTTGGTGTTCAGCTCCGCGTAGATGATGTGATCGTAGATGAACTTCATCACCTCCAGCACCGCGTCCAGATTGTTCTGCATATCCGGCACCTCCACGTAGCTGATGGCTCCGCCGGGGGACAGGTGCTGGAACTGCGCCTCGAACTCCAGCTTCTTGAACGCGTCGATCGGCTCGGTGACGTGTACGTGATAGCTGTTGGTGATGTACCCCTTGTCCGTGATGCCCTCGATGACGCCAAAGCGCTTCTGCAGACACTTGGCGAACTTATAGGTGGTGGACTCCAGCGGTGTGCCGTACAGGGAGAAATCGATGTTGTGCTGCGCCTTCCAGGTCTTGCAGGCGGCGTTCAGCTTGTGCATGATCTCCAGTGCGAAGGGCGTGGCGCTGGGGTCGGTGTGGCTCTTGCCGGTCATGTACTTCACGCACTCATACAGTCCCGCGTAGCCCAGGGAGATGGTGGAGTACCCGCCGTACAGCAGCTTGTCGATGGGCTCGCCCTTCTTCAGCCGCGCGCAGGCGCCGTACTGCCACAGGATGGGCGCCGCGTCGGACAGCGTGCCCTTCAGGCGCTCGTGGCGGCACAGCAGCGCCCGGTGACACAGCTCCATGCGCTCGTCAAAGATGCGCCAGAACTTCTCGATATTCCCGCCGGAGCTCAGGGCGATGTCCGGCAGGTTTACGGTCACGACGCCCTGGTTGAACCGCCCGTAGTACTTGGGGTTCCCATTCTCGTCCACATAGGGGGTCAGGAAGCTGCGGCAGCCCATACAGGGATAGCAGTGGCCGTTGCCGTTCTTGTCCACCTTCAGCTCCAGCATCTTCTTCTCGCTGATATAGTCCGGCACCATCCGCTTGGCGGTGCACTTGGCGGCCAGCTTCGTCAGCTCCCAGTATTTGCTGCCTTCGCGGATGTTGTCCTCCTCCAGTACATAGATGAGCTTGGGGAACGCCGGCGTGACCCACACGCCCTTTTCATTCTTCACGCCCTGGTACCGCTGCAGCAGCGTCTCCTCGATGATCAGGGCCAGGTCATCCTTTTCCTGCTGATTCTTGGCCTCGCCCAGATACATGAACACCGTCACGAAGGGGGCCTGTCCGTTGGTGGTCAGCAGCGTGACCACCTGATACTGTATGGTCTGCACGCCGCGGCGGATCTCCTCCCGCAGCCGCTTTTCCGCGATGGAGTTGATCTTGTCCTCGGTGACAGCCACGCCCACGGCGTCGAACTCGTCCCGCACGCTGGCGCGGATCTTTTCCCGGCTGATCTGCACGAAGGGGGCCAGATGAGTCAGAGAGATGGACTGTCCGCCGTACTGGTTGCTGGCTACCTGCGCCACGATCTGGGTGGCGATGTTGCAGGCGGTGGCGAAGCTGTGGGGCTTCTCGATCAGCGTTCCGGTGATGACGGTGCCGTTCTGCAGCATATCCTCCAGATTGACCAGGTCGCAGTTGTGCATATGCTGGGCGTAATAATCCGTGTCATGGAAGTGGATGATGCCCTCATTGTGGGCCTCCACGATGTCCTTGGGCAGCAGAATGCGGTTGGTGATGTCCCGGCTGACTTCGCCGGCCATATAGTCCCGCTGGGTAGAGTTCACCACCGGGTTCTTGTTGGAGTTCTCCTGCTTGGCCTCCTCGTTGTTGCACTCGATGAGGCTGAGGATCTTGTCGTCGGTGGTATTGGACTTACGCACCAGAGAACGGGTGTAGCGGTAGGTGATATAGTGCTTGGCCACCTCGAAAGCGCCGTGGGCCATGATATAGTGCTCCACCATATCCTGTATCTCCTCCACGGTAGGTGCGCGGTTCATCTTCTGGCACTGTAGGTCCACGGACTCCGCGATGCGCTGGATCTGCACCGGCGTCATCCGATCTACTTCCTCCACGGACTCGTTGGCCTTGGTGATGGCGATAATGATCTTGGTGATGTCGAAGCCCACCTCGGCGCCGTTTCTCTTGATGATCTTCATGGTACGTCCTCCTGTCTCATCTATCTCTTCCTGCCGTCCCGGCGGCACACAGCTCTAAGCCTGCACCCGCAACGATGCGTGTGTTGATATAATACACTACATCTTGTGCTGTTTCAAGAGCAAAAAACAAAATATAGGAAAATAACCTGCCAAAAAGTACACCCTATTTTTGTGCACTTTGTCAAAGATACACAAGATATAGTGATTTGTCCACCGCGCAAACACACTAAATATAGTGCCGGTATGCCGCGAAGTTGTCAGAAGCACCATCTCTGGCCGTTAAAGCACGGCACAGTATGAAATATCCCATTGCGCGGATATACATAATATGGTATACTGACTCAAATACGTTATTCTGTCGAAAGGAGGGCCGGCTATGCGTGGCGATACCCGTTCCCTGATCCACGGCATCATCAACCTGATCGTTCCGTTCTTTATCTACGACCTGGCCTCGCTGTTGGTGGGTGCCATCACTGCGGCCAACTATGATCCCTGGCTGGCCTTCTGGCCCATGACCATTCTGCTGTGGCTGCCCTTTGTGTCTGACGCGGTCTGCGTCGTGGTGGCTGCCGTGCGCTTCCAGCGTCGGGGCCGTACCCGCGCGCTGCTGGGACTGATCTTCTCCGTGGGCGCAGCGGCGCTATACTATATGCTGCGCTTCCAGCTGCATTTCACGCTGTCCCAGCTGAAAGATATGTTCTGACAGGGAGGAGGACCCCCATGCGTCCCGATTTCATTCCCGTCGGCGCTGTTGTCAACGCCCACGGTATCCGCGGCGAGGTCAAGGTGAACCCCGCCGGCTTCGACCCGGAGTTCATCGCCTCGTTCAAGACCCTCTATATCGGCGGTCAGCCCGTGAAGGTCATCTCCGCCCGGGTCCATAAATCCACCGTCCTGCTGGCCTTGCCCGGCGTCGCCACTATGGACGATGCCCTGGCGCTGAAGGGCAAAACGGTCTCCATCCGCCGCACCGACGCCAAGCTGCCCAAGGGCCAGTACTTCGATGCCGAGCTGGAGGGCTGTACCGTTCTGGACGATGCCACCGGCGAAGAACTGGGCAAGCTGGACAAGGTGCTCCACTATCCCGCCCACAAGGTCTACCAGGTCCGTGGCGGTGCCCACGAGTACCTGATCCCCGCCGTGCCGGGGGTCTTTATCGCTTCCGCGGACCCAGATGCCGGAATCATTCGCGTACACATGATGAAAGGACTGGCCACCGATGAGAATTGACATCATGACCCTGTTCCCCGACGCGGTGGAAGCGATGATGGGTTCGTCCATCATCGGTCGTGCCCGGGAACGGGGCTTTGTCACCATACAGACCCACCAGATACGGGACTACACCACCAACAAGCAGATGCAGGTGGATGACTATCCCTACGGCGGCGGCCGCGGCGCGGTCATGCAGGCAGATCCTCTGTACCGCTGCTGGCAGCATATCTGCGATGAAGCGGGGGAGAGGGTCCACACCATCTATATGTCCCCCTGCGGCCGGGTGCTGACCCAGCAGGTGGCCCGTGAACTGAAGGCACAGTATGACCATCTTATCCTGGTCTGCGGCCACTACGAGGGCGTGGATCAGCGCTTCCTGGACGAGTGCGTGGACGAGGAGATATCCACAGGCGACTTTGTCCTCACCGGCGGCGAGATACCCGCCATGGCTCTGGCGGACTGCCTGTGCCGCATGGTCCCCGGCGTCCTGCCGGAGGAGAGCTGTTACACCGACGAGAGCCACTGGAACGGCCTTTTGGAGTATCCCCAGTACTCCCGCCCGGAGGAATGGCACGGCCGCAGGGTGCCCGAGGTCCTGCTCAGCGGCCACCACGGCAATGTGGCTGACTGGCGCACAAAGGAGAGCTACAAGCGCACCATGGCCCGCCGCCCGGATATGTGGGCGCGGTTCGACCTGACCCAGGTCCACAGCCGCCACGACAAGAAGGTCCTGGCCCAGGCCCTGGAGGAATACGCCCGGGAGCAGGGCGGTGCCCCTGAAACCGAATAAGCCGAAAGCGGCAGGGAGGTCCCTGCCGCTTTTTCCCGGTTATTTTCACGGATTTGCCAGAAAAACGACACTTATTCCAATTTCGCTGTTGTACTTCGCCCAAAAATCCGCTATAATAAGGAAGTAAAATCCGGCAGTATGCTGAAAATATGAGGAGGAACACCGAATGAACGAGAAATACAGCGCTCTGTTTACCCCCTGGAAGATCGGCAACGTGGAGATCAAGAACCGTATCGTGCAGCCCTCTATGGGCGGTACGTCCCTGTTCGGCTGGCTGGAGCCCTGTCACTTCGACAAGGAAGCGGCCTACCACATCCTGAACCGCGCCCAGAACAACGTGGGCCTGGTGCTGCCGGGTATGCAGTGTGTCCGCGACACCATGGGCGGCCGCTGGCTGTACCAGAACAAAAAGATGTTCAAGGACCTGGCCGAGTGGCTGCCGGAGTTCCACAAGACCGGCTCCAAGCTGTTTGTCCAGCTGTCCGCCGGTATGGGCCGTTCCATGGCTATCAACGAGATCATGGTCAAGATGCTCCAGAACAAGGCCTTCGGCGCCGTGGGCAAGCCCTTCCTGAACGTGGACTACATCACCGCCTCCGCCTCCGCCACCCCCAACCGCTGGTATCCCGAGTGCAAGTCCCGCCCTCTGACCGTGGAGGAGATCCACGAGATGGTGGACGCCTTTGCCAAGACCGCCAAGCTCCTGCAGGATGCCGGCGTTGACGGTGTCGAGATCCACGCGGTGCATGAGGGCTATCTGCTGGACCAGTTCACCATTGCCAACATGAACTACCGTACCGACGAGTACGGCGGCTCCTTCGAAAACCGCTACCGCTTCGCTGTGGAGATCGTCCAGGCCATCAAGGCCGTCTGCGGCAAGGACTTCCCCGTGGCCCTGCGTTACTCCGTGGTGTCCAAGACCAAGGGCTTCGGCCAGGGCGCCGTTCCCGGCGAGGAGTTCGTGGAGTTCGGCCGCGATATGGCCGAGTCCGAGAAGGCCATCAAGTACCTGGAGGATGCCGGCTACGATATGTTCGACTGCGACAACGGCACCTACGATGCCTGGTACTGGGCCCATCCCCCGGTCTATATGCCCGAGAACTGCAACCTCTCCGAGGTGGAACACATCAAGAACTTCACCTCCAAGCCCGTGGTCTGCGCCGGTAAGATGGACCCCGCCAAGGCCGCCGAGGAGATCGCCGCCGGACGTCTGGACGCCGTGGGCATCGCCCGCCAGAACCTGGTGGACCCCGAGTGGGTCAACAAGATCCTGGAGGACCGCGTAGAGGACATCAAGCCCTGCATCAACTGTCACAACGCCTGCTTCAGCTTCAACAAGTCCAAGAGCACACCCAATATGCAGCCCATGGACGACTCTCTGCACCTGGCCCGCTGCGCCCTGACGCCCAGCACCATGCAGCACAACAAGTACAAGATCGTTCCCACCCGCAAGCCCAAGAAGGTCGCCATTATCGGCGGCGGCATCGGCGGCATGGAGTGCGCCCTGGTGCTCAAGCAGCGCGGCCACACCCCCGTCATCTTCGAAAAGACCGGCGAGCTGGGCGGCCTGTACATCACCGCCTCCGCCATGAGCTTCAAGGAGGCCGACAAGGCGCTGCTGCGCTGGTACGAGCGCGAGCTGAAGAAGAACGATATCGAGGTGCGCTTCCACATGGAGATCAACGCGCCCGCCACCCTGCGCCGCGAGTTTGATGAGATCATCGTCTGCACCGGCTCCCATCCCAAGACCCTGCCGGTCAAGGGCTTCAACAAGACCATCAACTTCACCCAGCTGCTGCTGAATCAGGTGGACGCGGGCGACCGCATCGTGTTCTTCGGCGGCGGACAGTCCTCCTGCGAGGCCGCCTACGAGATGGTTCTGCAGGGCAAGCACCCCATCATCGTCGAGTACGCCGACGACCTGATCGCCACCCCCGGCACCTGCCTGGCCAACGCCTCCTTCCTCCGCGAGATGCTGGCGTTCAAGAAGGTCCCCGTCTACCTGAACGCCACCATCACCGAGATCGGCGACGGCTTCGTCATGGTCAAGCAGCAGGACGGCACCGAGATCCGCATCGAGTGTGACAGCGTGGTCAACGGCATCGGCTTCGTGCCCGCGCCCATCGCCGCCGATGACCACAAGGTCTACCGTGTGGGCACCTGCGAGAAGTGGGGCAACCTCCGCAACGTCATCTGGGGCGCCTGGGACGTCTGTATGCACATCTGAGAATAGGCAAAAAAAGAAAGCCCGCAAGGGCTTTCTTTTTTTGCTCAATGCCGTTTCCGGCCGATCCATGCCGTTCCCGTCAGCGACAGTGCCACGCTCACGGCGTAGATGCCCACGCCCGGGTCGAAGGTCTTGGGGGAGCCCTTCTTGTTCTCGTCGGTCTTACCGGTCTCGGTGGTGCCGCTGTTGTAGTAGTACCGGGGCGCCGCCTCCCACTTGGCGTACAGGGTGATGTTGTCCGTCACGGGCTGGGTAAAGTCGTAGGCCGCGGTGCACGCCTCGTCTGTGTACCAGCCCGCGAAGACATACCCGCTGCGGGTCGGATCGTCCGGCTTCGTAGCGGGCAGATTGGCCCGGATTTGTGACTCTGGTTCCGGCGTACCGCCATTCGTATTAAACGTTACTGTCCATACGCCGCTCGCGCCATTCTTAAAAGTTCCCCCAGAAACGGTGATTTTCCCGGAGCTAGAATGATCTAACCATACACTTCCGTCAAATGTTCCTCCTTCGATGGAAGAACGTGCGTCAGGGTAACCGGTAGTAACATACATCGCGTAGCTCTTGTTGTTCTGCGCCGTACATCCGGAGATCACCATACTACCGCTGACAGTCAGATTGCGATAACTGCAAACCCCACCGCCGTGATCATCTCTCCCGGTGCCGGTAGCGCTGCAGCTTTTGATTTTTGCATTGTCGGACAGCGTTGTGGTGCCGCGGTTATCGATTCCGCCGCCTCCGCCGGCTGTACATCCGCTGATCGTCCCGCCGGACATCTTAAAATCACCGTCATTTGTCACCTTTACACCGCCGCCGCTTTTACCGGCGCTGCACCCCACGATATTTCCGCCTTCCATTATAAAGCTTGCCCCCGGCGCCACAAACACGCCGCCGCCGCAATCATTATAGACAATTTGGCCAATATCATTGTTATATTTATACGTGCTCCCCGTGCCGCCGGTAATGACCCCGCCCTTAACGATCTCGGTGCCCGCGTTTTCGTTCAGCGTCCAAAGGCCGGTGGCCTCCTTGACGAATTTGTGTATGGCGTCGGGGTTACTGTCCACCAGCGTCAGCGTGCCGCTCTCTATCTTGATAACGCTGTCGTTTGCGTCTCTGTTTTCATGTTGCAGCACAAATCCGTTCAGGTCCAGCGTCACATCCTTCGTGACTACCAGCGTATTGCTGATGTCAATGTTGCCTTTCAGCTGGATGGATGTCACCGCAGTGTCTCCCAGCGCCGTCGTCAATTCACTCTCGGTGCTAACGCTCGTGGGCGTCTCCGACGCCCACGCTGCGGTGCTGAGCACCGCAGCCAGACAGCCTGCCAGTACCAGCGCCAGAAATCGTCTTTTCATCCGTTTGCTCCTTTCGCTCCCGTGCGCGCCGAAGCGCGCGCCTCGTATCCTCTTTCCCTCAGTATACCGGATTTTCCAGTTTCCACAACCCGTATCTGCAAATAGGATAACGGTAAAAAATATCCCCCGGCCAAAAGCCGGGGGATGCGTATCTATTTCTCTTCCTCGTGGTACATGGACGGGAACATGGCCTTCAGCAGGTTGTACGTCCGGTTGTGGCTGTCGGTCCACTCGCCGTGCTCCGCCGTCAGCCTTGCCTTATCGCCGTACACCTCCAGCGCGTGGCAGGTGTCCACATAGGCCTTCTGCATCTGCCGCATCCGCGCGCTCATGTGCTGCAAAAGACTCATGATCTTCGCCGGCTTCTCCCGGAAGTACGCGCTGAAGTTGTCATAGGTGATCTCGCTGACGATGGTGTTCTCCAGCGCCACCGCCGTGGTGTTCCGGGGCCGCGACTCCAAAAAGCTGATGACGTTGAAGAAGTCGCCCTCCCGCAAGGTCACTACCTCCACCTGCTCCGGCGTCCCATAGTCGAAGTACACCCCTACGCTGCCGTAGAGGATGTTGTACATACTCATCACCATCTCCTTGGGCCGGCAGATGATCTCGCCCTTCTTATAGCGTTTTTCCGTATGCGGCATAAAAAACCTCCTGAAATGCGCCTGTTGACGCAGCTTGGTGTGCGCCTTGCGCGGAAAATGTGATAAGGTATCAACAAAGTACAAAAAAGGGAACATAAAAGTAAAGCATCGCTGCCTAAATTGTATCATATACGTGCCCCCTTGTCGACACTTTTTCTTGCCAAAACAAACCAAATGTGTCATACTGAGGGGGTAAAGGAAGTGGAACATTTTGAACTATTTTGCCCCAAAACTATCCTCTGATGAGCTGCGTAAAATGAGCGCCATCGCCCTGGCCCATATGGGTGATGCGGTCTATGAAACGCTGGTCCGCACCTGGCTTTGTGTCCACGGTACAGCGACAGGCAAGGATCTGCACCGCGCCACCATCGCCCTGGTCTGCGCCCCCGCCCAGGCGGAAAAAATGCAGAAGGTGCTCCCGCTGCTCACGGACGAGGAGCAGGCGGTCTACAAGCGCGGCCGCAACGCCAACGTCCACACCATGTCCCGCAGCGCCACCCCGGCCCAGTACCATTCCGCCACCGGTTTGGAGTGTTTAATGGGCTATTTATACTTAAAAGGTGATAAAAACCGCGCGGAGGAGCTGTTCCGCGCCATGATGGAGGAAACCTGATATGCCCCTGGATGCCGTATGCCTGCAAGCTGTGGTGGCGGAGCTTTCGCCCCTTGTCGCCGGCAGCCGTATCGAGAAGATACAGCAGCCTGCCCGCGATCAGGTGGTGCTGCTGCTCCGGGGCAGCCGCCGCCTCCTGTTGTCCGCCGGAGGGGGGCAGCCTCGCCTGCACCTGACGGAGCTGCTCCGGGACAATCCCGCCCAGCCCCCCATGTTCTGTATGCTTTTGCGAAAGTATCTGTCAGGCGGAATTATTGAAAAAATTGAACAAATACCGCTGGAACGTGTGGTAAACATACACATTTCCGCCGCCGACGAGTTGGGCGAGCGCCGCCGTTTTTCCCTCATTTTAGAGGCATTTCCTCGCCGCGCCAACCTCATTTTAGCCGATAAGGACGGCCGTATCCTGGACTGCCTGCGCCGCATCGACTTCGAGATGAACCCGGACCGTCAGGTACTTCCGGGCCTGTTTTATCGTTTCCCCGCAGCGCCTGACAAGGTTGACCCCTTCACAGTGGAGAGGGAGATGTTTTCCCGTCTTGCCGCCGTGGCAGGGGAGGATATGCCTGCGGATAAGTGGTTGGTGGACACCTTCAACGGTATCTCACCGCTGGTGGCCCGTGAGATCGCGTTTCGTGCCTGCGGTGCCGTGGATGCCCCTGCGCCGCGGACAGCCGAGACACTTTGGGCCGCGTTCTCCGTATGGCGCGATACTGTGAATGCTAACAACTTTACACCCGTTATGCTGAAACGCTCCGGCGCGCCTATGGACTTCACCTACCTGCCTGTTTGCCAGTACGGCAGCGCGGCAGCGGCAGAGGAGTACGGCAGCTTTTCCGCCCTGTTGGATAACTTCTACGCCAAGCGCGAGCAGGCGGACCGTGTCAAGCAGAAGGGGCAGGACCTGCTGAAAACGGCCAATAACGCCGCCGCTCGTCTGCGCCGCAAGATCACCATGCAGGAAAAGGAGCTTTTGGACAGCAAAGACCGGGATAAGTGGCGCATTTACGGCGAATTGATCACGGCAAATCTGTATCGGATGGAGCGCGGCATGAGCCGCCTCACGGCGCAGAACTACTATGATCCGGCGTGCAAAGACATAGATATTCCGTTGGATGTCCGCCTTTCACCCCAGGAAAATGCCGCTAAATACTTCAAAAAATATACAAAAGCCAAGACCGCGGAAAAATACCTCACAGAGCAGCTGACCAGAGCCGGTGCTGAACTGGAGTACCTGGAGAGTGTTCTGCAGGAGCTGGCGCAGGCTGAGTCCGAGCAGGATTTCAACGATATCCGCGCCGAACTGACCGACGGCGGCTATCTTCGCGCCAAGGGTGGGAAAAAGCAGCCCTTCCAGCGCCCCAGCAAGCCCCGGGAGTTCCGTTCCTCCGCCGGATTGCCGATTTTTGTGGGCCGCAGCAACCGGCAGAACGACCGCCTGACCACCAGGACGGCGGAGAAGTGGGACCTGTGGTTCCACACCCAGAAGATCCACGGCTCCCATGTCATACTGTCCACCGGTGGCGGACGACCCGATGCACAGAGCATCGCAGAGGCCGCCTCTCTGGCCGCCTATTTTTCCCAGGCGCAAAGCAGCACAAAAGTACCCGTTGACTTCACCCAGGTAAAGTTCGTAAAGAAGCCCGCCGCCGCTAAGCCCGGAATGGTAGTTTATACCAATTATCAGACCGTTTTAGCTGACCCGAACGAGGAATTAGTAAAACATTTATTGGTAAAATAGAGCACAAAATATGTAGAAGTTATGCAACAAATTGTGGAGGATACGTCTATGATTGCCTATGCTGTTCTTATGTGGGCCATCGCAGCCCTTTTTCTGCTGCTCGGACTCCTGATCTACCACGGAAAAACGGGGTTGATCCATGAATATCACAGGGAGAGAGTCAGATCGGAGGATATGGCAGCCTATGGCCGGGCCTTTTCCACCGGACTTTTCGCCCTTGCGGGAACACTGGTACTTAGTGGGATTGTCTCTCTTCTGTGGACACTTCCCGGCGCGGTCACCGCTTCTCTGGTGGTGCTGTTCGTCGGTCTTGCGGCGTCATTCGCCATTCTTTGGCGCGTCCAGCGCCGCTATAACGGCGGTATGCTTTGACTGTCAGCAAAAAGGCCTTATCAGGTTGATGGAAAGGCGGCACCATGAAACGCCAGGCGGAAAAAGCGGATATTGTAAAGCGAAAAGTGTTTCACGAGCACATCATCCTACTGACCGAGGGGCGTTTTCTCATGTTGGCGGTACTGGCTGTTATGGTGTGGCTCCCGTATCTCTTTGTGCGGGACAGAATGGCCGGAATGACGCCGGCATGGTGGGAGATACCCTTTCTCCTGCTGGTAGAGGTGTCGTTGTACTACGCACTGCTTCGTCAGTTCTGGTACAGATGCTTTGGGTGCCTTGTGGTCACGGAGGACGAGATCGTTTGGAAGTGTTCCTTTATGCGGACAGTGCGGCTGAGAAAGACGGAGATTCGATATACCGGCATCGACTACCGCTGGCCGGGTTCGGCGCGAAAAGCGGTTACGCCTGTAGATATGGCGTATTTCTCCACGATGCCTTACCCGCAGGAGTGCCGGAACAAGAGCTATCTGCTGCGCAACAAAAAGAGATTTATTAAATTCCCGGCCGGTGAGAAGCTTTGCCGCTATATGAGTGAGTGGCTGCCGGAGCCGTATGAGAGGGTGTTTGCCGCAGCCAGCGATGGCTATGAAGCGCGGCGCAGAAAGAGGGAGCGCAAGCGCGGAAGAGAAAATGAAATGAGTCGAAAACTCTGAAAAAGACCGCCTTTCGGCGGTCTTTTCGTTATTCTCACGCTTCGGCGGGTGCATCGCGGAACAGAATGGTGATGCACCACAGGCCGGCAAGCCCCACCAGTGCGTAGATAACACGGCTGATGGCCACGGCCTGGCCGCCGAAAATGGCTGCCACGCAGTCGAAGCGGAACAGCCCCACGGCGCCCCAGTTCAAAGCGCCGATGATGACCAGTACCAGAGCGATACGGTCAAGAACCTTCATATGACAAAGACCTCCATTCTGAAAAGACTACTGCTTTGTATAGCATTTCCCTGGCAACATCGTATATACACAAAAAAATTTTCAGTTTGCCTGAATAAATTTGGAAAAGCGATTGCAAAAGCAGCGTTAATTTGGTATTATCAGTATAGAACAATCTGTACACGACCATGTACATATACAAAAGGAGGAGACCATGAACAAGAAGTTTGACAAGCTGGGTTTTTATCCTGCGGATATCCTGCTACCCAAGGGCCAGGACATGAACAAGTGGGCGGTCGTCGCCTGCGACCAGTTCACCTCTGAGCCGGAGTACTGGCAGGCAGTAGAGAAAAAAGTTGGCGATGCGCCCTCCACCCTGCGCCTGATCCTGCCGGAAGCCAATCTGAAGGCACCCAACGTGGACGAGTACATTGAGAATATCAATAACGCCATGAAGAAGTATCTGGCGGACGGCGTGTTCGAGACGCTGCCCGACTCCCTGATCTACATCGAGCGCCAGCAGTCCGACGGCAAGATCCGCCACGGCCTGATCGGTATGGTGGACCTGGATGCTTACGATTTCACCCCCGGCTCCGGCGCACTGATCCGTGCCACCGAGGGCACCGTGCTGGATCGCATTCCGCCCCGGGCCAAGGTGCGCCGCAACGCGCCCATCGAGCTGCCCCATGTGATGCTGCTGATCGACGATCCTGACAAGACCGTTATTGAGCCCCTGACTGCCGCTGCCGAGGGGATGGAGAAGGTGTATGATTTCGACCTGATGCAGGACGGCGGCCACATCCGCGGCTTTAAGCTGTCCGATAAGCAGATCGATGCTGTGGCCAATGCTCTGGAGGGCCTGACCACCGATGAAGCCATGCAGAAAAAGTACAACGTCTCCGGCGTGGCGCCCCTGCTGTTCGCCGTGGGCGACGGCAACCACTCTCTGGCTACTGCCAAGGCCTGCTATGAGGAGCAGAAGAAGGGCAAGACCCCCGAGGAGTATCTGGCGCTTCCCGCCCGCTACGCACTGGTGGAGGTGGTCAATAACCACGACGATGCCCTGCAGTTCGAGCCCATCCACCGGGTGCTGTTCGGCGTGGATCACCAGAAGTTCATGGACGCCTTCCGCGCCGCCTATCCCAACGCCTATGAGGGCAAGGGCGACGGCCACACCATCGAGTTCGTGTGGAACGGCGAGAGCCACTTCATCACTGTGCCCGACCCCAAGGTGCAGCTGGCGGTGGGTACGCTACAGGGCGTTATTGACCAGTACCTGAAGGACAACGGCGGCGAGGTGGACTATATCCACGGCGACGACGTGACCCGCGAGCTGGGCAGCAAGCCCGGCAATATGGGATTCCTGCTGCCTGCCATGGGCAAGGAGCAGCTGTTCAAGACCGTCATGGCCGACGGGGTGCTGCCCCGTAAGACCTTCTCTATGGGTCATGCTCAGGATAAGCGCTACTACATCGAGGCCCGCAAGATCGTTAAGTAAGGCTGGCGCGGTCGCGTACAGTGTGCTATAATAGTGCTGCGGCAATGCCGCAGCACTATTTTTTATGAGGAACCGCTATGAAGTGTATGGAAAAAGCATATGCCAAGGTGAACCTGACGCTTCAGGTGGGCAGCCGACGTCCGGATGGCTATCATGCTGTAATGTCTGTTATGCAGCGCATCAGTCTGTGGGACACCGTAACAGTGGAGCGCGGTACAGGGCGCGACACACTGCTTTGCAGTGTGCCGGTGACGGAGAACGTCGACGACAATCTGTGCATGAAGGCAGCGCGAGCGTTTTTTGCTGAAACGGGGACGAAAAGCGACGGCGTGACGATCACGTTGGAGAAACACATTCCCGTGCAGGCGGGACTGGGCGGCGGCAGCAGCGACGCGGCGGCGGTGCTGCGGGCGCTGCAGACACTGTACGCGCCGGATATAAGCGACGGCAGGCTGGAAACGCTGGCGGCAAGGCTGGGCAGCGATGTGCCGTTTTTTATCCGGGGCGGTACGCAGTTGGCCACGGGCAGGGGAGAGGTCGTTTCGCCGCTGTCGCCGCTGACGGCGGGTTGGTTCGTGGTGGTGAAGCCCGATGAGGGCTATTCCACGGCAGAGATGTATCGACGGCTGGATGAGCCAGGTTCGGTGCTGGTACGGAACAGCCGCTATATGCAGGACGCGGTGGCGGCGAACAATGTCCATGCGGTGGCGGTGGAGCTGCACAACAGCTTTGAGCGGGTGGTGCCGAAGGACAGCAGCCTGAGGACCATCAAGGACGCGCTTCGGGCGCAGGGCGCGCTGGGTACGCTGCTCAGCGGCAGCGGCAGCGCAGTGTTTGGCCTGTTCGACGATCAGAGTGCGGCTGCTGCGGCAGCGGAGGCGCTGAAAAAAACATGGCCGTGGGTATTTGTGGCTCGACCGGTATAAAAATACGAAGCACCGTCCAAAATGTAGGCAAATCTACAAAGGACGGTGTTTTTTATGCATACATATATAAATAAATGGAGACCTATCGAAATCGCGGTGCTGTTAGCGTTGGCGGTAACGCTGTTGGTGGGCGCGGCATCGCTGCACCGGCAGGACGGCTTGCAGGAAAAGATGATCCGCCTGCACGTTATTGCCAATTCGGACAGCGAGGGTGACCAGGCCATGAAGCTGCTGGCGCGGGATGCGGTGTTGACACGCGCCGAGGCAATCCTGCGTCAGGCATCGAACAGGGAGGAGGCGATGGAGGATCTAAACGCGGCACTGCCGGAGCTGGAGAGGACGGCCTATGATGCCTGCGGCGGGGCGTACCCGGTGCATGCGGCGCTGGAGATGGCGGAGTTCCCACGGAAGGAGTACGAGGGCTTTGCTCTGCCGGCGGGAGAGTACATGGCGCTGCGCGTCATCATCGGCGAGGGTGCCGGCCGGAACTGGTGGTGTGTGGTGTACCCACCGCTGTGCATGGCCTCCTGCACAGAGTTGGAGGATACGGCGCTGCGCGCCGGGCTGGACGGCGACGATGTGCAGCTTATCACCGAAGCGGACAGCGGATATGTGTTGAAATTCCGCGCTGTGGAGCTGTGGGAACGCCTGCGGCAGTGGTTGGGAAAATAGATGTGAAAATAAATGGGAGGAGTGCGCGAAAAAACTGTTGACAAACAAGAGAAAACCTGTATAATAGTTTTTGTTCGTCGGAACACAGCGGGATTGTGTAAAGGTAGCACAGCGGACTCTGACTCCGTATGTGAGGGTTCGAATCCTTCTCCCGCTGCCATATTGAGTGACCAAAATAGATACACTCACCTGAAACCCCTGAGAAATCAGGGGT
>FR881567.1 GCA_000435555.1 Firmicutes bacterium CAG:176 | reverse complement strand
CGTGCTGGTGGCGATCATGCTGCTGCTGGAGGTGACGGGCCTGGGCATGATCAAGATGCCGGGGCTGGAGATCACGCTGCTGATGGTGCCGGTGATCGTGGGCGCCATTGTCATGGGGCCGGCCAGCGGCGCCATTCTGGGCGGCGTGTTCGGCTGCATCAGCTTCTGGGAATGCTTCGGCAGGAGCCAGTTCGGCGCGGTGCTGCTGGGCATCAACCCCATCTACACGTTCCTGGTGTGCGTGCCCACCCGTATTCTGGCGGGCTGGCTGTGCGGCCTCAGCTTCAAGGGCCTGAACAAGCTGGATAAGACGAACCTGTGGTCCTTCGGCGCGGCGGGCCTGATCGGCGCGCTGTGCAACACGGTGCTGTTTATGACCACGCTGTGCCTGTGCTTCTACAACACAGAGTATATCCAGGGCTTTGTGGCCGCCCTCGGCAGCGCCAACGCATTCCTGTTCGTCATCGCCTTCGTGGGCGTGAACGGCCTGGTAGAGGGCGTGGTGTGCCTGATCACCGGCGCGGCTATTGCCAAGGCGGTTATGTACAGCCGGGGCAAGCTGGCTGCCCGCAAGACCAACGCATAAGACGGGAGGCGCGCGTATGCTGCTGGCTTTGGACGTGGGAAATACCCATGTGGTCGTGGGACTGATGGAGGGGCGCGAGGTGCGCCGCAACTTCCGCATCGCCACGCGGCGGGACAACGCCGTGGGCGATTACGCCGTGGCACTGAGCCAGCTGTTGGAGCTGGCGGAG
>FR881566.1 GCA_000435555.1 Firmicutes bacterium CAG:176 | reverse complement strand
CCGATATGCGTATACGCTACCTTGACCTTTTGCATGTAGTTGACCCCATCTGCAAACGCCGAGATCGGCGTCAGCGACAGCGCAAGGACCAGCGTAAGGAGCAGCGCCGGAAAAAACCTTTTCTTTGCCATTTTGTTCCATCCTCCTGTTTCAATTTTTCACGTATTTACAAGCTTTTTACATTTTCTATTGTACCACGGCGGCCGAGGCAGGGAAACGCGATTACCGGCTGCGGCGATTGCTGGTTTTGGAATTTTTTTGCTTCACTTTTCTGCCATATGGGCGTATACTATACACAGCTTTCACCGCAGGAGGTGCGCCATGCGCTTTTGTGAGCAGCTGAACGAATACATCACCCGGCTGGACTGCCGGGGCAAGGAGCTGGCGGAGGCCGCCGGGCTGTCCGCACCGTCCCTGAGCCGCTACCGCATCGGCGAGCGCACGCCGGGCCGCGACAGCGCCGTGCTCACAGCGCTGAGTGATGCTTTGGCCGATATGGCCAAAGCAAAGGCGCTGCCGGATATGGACGCGGACACACTGTATAGCGCGTTCCTGCAATGCGATGAATATGCCGGCACGGACAGGAAGATGCTGCGTGAGAACTTCACGCTGATCGAGGTCATGGGACTCAGCGTGGCGAAGTTGTGCCGCTGCGCCAACTACGACCCGTCCGCCATCTTCCGATTCCGCCGCGGCGAGCGTCAGCCGGCGGAGCCGGAGCAGTTCGCCGCCGCCGTGGCGTCCTATGTTTCCCGGGAGATGGACGGCCACGCCCAGCGGGAAGTGGCCGCCGCACTGCTGGGCTGTGTCGCTGAAGATCTCGGCGACCGCGCCGTCTACTGCCGGCGGGTACAGGATTGGCTGCTGGGCAGCCATGCGCCCCGGGAGGACAGCGTCTCCCGCTTCCTGACCAAGCTGGATGAGTTCGATCTGAATGCGTACATACGCTCCGTCCATTTTGACGAGCTGAAGGTCCCTGTGGCGCCCTTCCAGCTGCCCACCAGCCGCAGTTACTCCGGTTTGCGGCAGATGATGGACAGCGAGCTGGACTTTATGAAGGCGGCGGTGCTGTCGCGCTCCACAGAGCCGGTGTTTATGTACAGCGATATGCCCATGACGGAGATGGCCCAGGACCCGGAGTTCCCCAAGAAGTGGATGTTCGGCATGGCGCTGCTGCTGAAAAAAGGTCTGCGGCTGCAGATCATCCACAACATTGACCGCAATCTGCCGGAGATGATGCTGGGATTGGAGAGCTTCATCCCCATGTATATGACCGGCCAGATCGAGCCGTATTACTTCAAATCACCCCAGGGCGGTGTGTTCCTGCATTTCCTGCGGGTATCCGGCACCGCCGCGCTGACCGGCGAGGCTGTGTCCGGCCACCATAGCGAGGGGCGGTATTACCTGACCAACAACCGCACAGAGGTGGCCTATTACCGCCGTCGGGCCGACGCTCTGCTGGAGAACGCCAAGCCGCTGATGGAGATATACCGTGCCGACGGCGCTTCCCGGCTGAACGCGTTTCTGTTGGCAGACAGCCGCACCCCCGGCCGACGGCGGTGTGTCCTATCGGCGCCGCCGCTGTATACCGCGGACCCCGCGTTTTTGGCGGCGGTGCTGCAAAGACACGATGTGCCTGCGCCGGATCAGGAGCGTATCCTGGCCCACGCCAAAAGCCGCCGGGAGCAGGCCGAAACCATCCTGCGGGACAATGAAATGGTGTTGGCTCTGCCCCGACTGACAGAGGAAGCCTTTGAACGATACCCGATGTCCCTGCCCCTGTCAGGATCGTTCTATGAACGTGATATACCGTATACCTATCAGGAGTATCTGGAACACATCGATCAGACAGAACAGTTCGCGGCAGTGCACCCGCGCTGCCGCCTGGAACTGACCGCCGACAGCACCTTCCGCAATTTGCAGATCGTCATGCACGAGGGGCGGTGGGCCATGGTGTCCAAGGAAAAATCACCCGCCATACATTTTGTCATCCGTCACGTCAAGCTTCGTAGTGCTATTGAGAGCTTTGAGCCGCCGCTGGTGGAGGAGTGACAGCCCGCGCGGTCAGTAAGCACCGGCGTGTTTGTGGTCAAAATTATGGTCAAATCCCCGTTCTGGCGCAGAAGAAAAGCCCTGTAACCGGCATGGTTACAGGGCTTTTCACTGGCGCAGTGGGAGGGATTCGAACCCTCGTGCCGCTTTTGACGACAACACGATTTCCAGTCGTGCTCGTTATGACCTCTTCGATACCACTGCATATTCGATTCGCTGACAAACAGCATGGATTATTATACCAAAAATACCAGGTTTGTCAAGATGGAATTTTCGGGGTGAGTTGTGGAATTGACAGCAAATATCTAAGTTAACATAATGTGTAATTTTGAACAATGGAAATCTGCTGATTATAGGGCGGTGTATGGTTTACATAACCATACACCGCCCGGATGCGATACCGCGGTTATTGCAGCTTGGAGCAGACCTCGTCCACGGCGTCGTCAAGGGCGCAGGTCAGGCGGTGGAGGGTTTTGCCCGCCTGGGTCTTGCGGAACTTGGGCGAGGGACGAAGGGCGTTGTCCAGCAGGACGCCGCCAGCCATGCCGGCGACCATTCCCTTGAGGAAAGTACACGTTTTCATCGTGTTCACCTCTTTTTCGTTGCATTTTTATCCTTTATCGGCCTGTGTACAGTATGCCCGGCAGAGGTGAAAAAATGCGAAAAAGACGGCGGTGTTTCTTGCCAAGCGGGGGCGGAATTGGTATAATACCATGAGACGATGTCAGACACTTGCGTAGATGTTGTTTATAGGTTATCTATACACTATTTATATGCCATTTGTCATTTTGCGTACTCTTAGTGCGTGTATATGGGAGCGCAAAGGTAAAAAAGGAGAACATGATGTTTGATTTGGAATTGCAGCGGCGTATCCGCGAGAAAAAAACACCGTTGGCGCTGACGCTGGCGCCGGAGGCGGAGAAGCTGAGTGGGAAGTTCGTGAAGAACTTTATCGATATGTTCGGCGACACGCCCATGGCCCAGGCGGAGGCGCTGCGGTATCACGGCACGACGCTGCTGGACGCGGCGGCGGGAAAGCTGCCCGCGGTGGTGCTGCGGGGCGGAGCGTATCTGCGCTATGGGATGATGGGGGCGGACGTGCTGGCGAACCTTGTCAGCGCGGCCCATGCCAAGGAACTGTATGTGATACTGGATATGAACACCGCGGAGCCGGAGTGCTGGGCCGGGTACGGGGCGGACGCCGTGACGGTGTGCCCCTACGGCGGAAGCGGGTGCCTGGAGGCTGGGGAGATGCTGCCCATCGCGGCGGTACGGACCGGCGGACAGGTACAGAGTCTGGTGGCCGGCGACCGGGCGCTGTGGCTGTCCGTGGCGGAGCAGATGGCACGCCGGGGTGCAGCACTGGCTGTGTCCACGGGGTACAGTCTGGATGTGAGGGACGTGCGGAGAGTATGTCCGGGGGCGTTTTTGCTGCTGGAGGACTGCGACGGGGAGAATGCGCTCCCAGCCTTTGACGATATGGGTCACGGGGCGCTGGCGGCAGACAGTGCTTTGCAGTACGCGGCGGAGCCGGCGGCGGCGGTCGAGGAGGCGGTCCGCGCGTGGAAGCAGTGGGTGACGGTGGTATGACGCGGCTGTATCTGATCCGCCACGCGGAGGCGGAGGGAAACCTGTACCGCGTTGCACACGGCCACTGCAACGGGCTGATCACCAACTACCGGGGGTATCAGCAGATCGACGCTCTGCGGGAGAGGTTCCGGAAGGTGGACATCGACGCGGTGTACAGCAGCGACCTGTACCGGACGCAGATCACCGCACGGGCCATTTGGCTGCCCAAGGCGCTGCCGCTGCACCTGGAGCCGGCGTTCCGGGAGATCTGCATGGGGGAGTGGGAGGACCACACCTGGCATGAGCTGAACGTGAAATACCCGGAGGAGATGTACAACTTCAACCGGCGGGCCGACCTGTGGCGTGTGCCGGGGGCCGAGACGGCACAGCAGGTGGTGGACCGGTTTATCCCGGCGCTGGAGCGCGTGGCCCGGGCCCATGAGGGCGGCACCGCAGCGGTATTTTCCCATGGGATGGCGCTGCGGACCGTGCTGGGCGTTTTGCAGGGGCAGACGCTGGCGGAGGTGGGGCAGACGCCCCACGGGGACAACACCGCCGTGTCGCTGCTGGAATGGGAGAACGGGACGTTCCGGGTGGTATACCGGGACGACAACAGCCATCTGACGGAACGGGGACTGTCCACCTTTGCCAGGCAGAGCTGGTGGAAGGAGAAGAACATGGTGGAGTCCGGCGAGGGCTACGGCCCGCTGCCGGAGGAGAAGCGGGCGGCGCTGGGTATGCCAGCCGGGGGCGAGGCTACCGGCGTGTGGTACGGCGAGGCGCTGATCGGAGCCTTCAGCCTGTCCGACGAGGGGGACGCCCTGCGGCTGAGCTGGTATGGCCTGACTCCGCAATGGCGAGGGAAGGGCCTGGGTATCCCGCCCATGGGGCAGGCTGTTGACGCCTGCCTGCGGCGGGGGAGGGATATCCTGCGGGTGGACTGCCCGGACAAGGGGCTGCGGCTGTTCTTCGCGCGGCTGGGCTTTGTGCCCACGGCGGGGGATACCATGGAGAAAGATGTGCGGCGTATTATGCCGCCGGTACCGGCGGCGTGGCAGTAACGGCGGGGGATTTTGCGTCAATACTTCGCGGCGGGGGGAGGGTTTCGCCGCCCCCTGGCGCGAGCAGCTTTCTTTCATCGTTGAAAGAAAGC
>FR881565.1:200051-200289 GCA_000435555.1 Firmicutes bacterium CAG:176 | reverse complement strand
ATCCCCCGGCGCATGCGCCGGGGGATGCTTTTTCTTATTTCCGTTTTCCGAGTACCAGCGGCAGACCGCCGATAAGTACCGCCGCGATCAGGGAGACTGCTGCCTTAAAGGGCCAGAGGATTTTCAGCGTTTCCACAAAGACCACGGCCGGCTCCGCCTCTAATTTGATGCGGAATCCGGGAATAGCAAAGCTCATGATCATGTATGCCGCGATAAAGGTAACGATGGCTAAAATTAG
>FR881565.1:199013-199986 GCA_000435555.1 Firmicutes bacterium CAG:176 | reverse complement strand
CCTCGTACATGACATACCGATGCTTCTGCCTCTCATTATAGCAAAAGTATACCAAACAGCAAAAATAATGTCAATTACAAAAGGGTTACGCGGCAGTAACAGTTGTTTTCATAGAATGGACCGTCAACGGCCAAACTACGGCAAAGGAGTGATGGTATGATACCCTGCATCGACAGCTGTCGCTGGCAGCAGGACGGCGTGTGCACGCTGGACACCTGCGACAACGCGATTGGCCAACCAAGCGCTTCCCACCCTTGCCTCCATTATGTGCCTATTGTCCCCGAGCCAGCAGCTGCAGCGCACGGGAGATATTCGCCACCGGAAGAAGCTCCAAACCAACGGGTGCCTTCAGATCTTTGACCTTGTGAGCTGGCACCATGCATTGCGTAAAGCCTAAACGCTTTACTTCCGACAGGCGTTGTTCCATGTGGGTGATGCTGCGTATCTCGCCGGAAAGACCCACCTCCCCTATCGCCGCCATCGTGCTGGGGACAGGTTTATCCAAATAACTGGAGGCGATGGCTACCACCGCCGCCAGGTCGGCGGCAGGCTCATCCAAAGTCAAGCCGCCGATGATATTCAGATAGGCATCACACTGGCTGACTTTCAGGCTGCCGCGCTTTTCCAGTACCGCCAGCAGCATGGAGGCACGGTTGTAGTCAAAGCCGTTGCTGCTGCGCATGGGACGTGCCCCGGCACAGGGCGCCAGCAGGGCCTGCACCTCCGCCAGCACGGGCCGCGCGCCCTCCATCACGCAGGTAACACAGGTGCCGGAGGCGTCGGCGGGGCGGCCGGAAAGCAGCATTTCTGAGGGGTTCTCCACCTCACGGAGCCCGGCGTCCAGCATCTCGAACACGCCGATCTCGTTGGTGGCGCCGAAGCGGTTTTTTGCCGCCCGCAGGATGCGGTACGTCATGTGCCGGTCGCCCTCGAAATACAGCACGCAGTCCACCATGTGCTCCAGCACCTTGGG
>FR881565.1:197267-198970 GCA_000435555.1 Firmicutes bacterium CAG:176 | reverse complement strand
CCTCCTTGTTCACATGGCCGATGACAAACACCGTGATCCCCTGCCCCTTCGCCAGCTGCATCAACGCCATGGTGCAGTCCTTCACCTGTCCCACGCCGCCGGCGGGTGCGTCCAGTTCCTCGTTATACAGGGTCTGGATCGAATCCACAATCAGGATGTCGGGCTGCTCCTGCTGTACACACTCCAACACATCACCCAGCCGCGTTTCGGACAGGACAAACAGGTTTTCGCTGTCCACACGCAGGCGCTCCGCCCGCAGCTTCAGCTGACGGGTAGACTCCTCGCCGGATACATACAGCACCTTAGCAAACTTCCCCAACTGCTGGCATATCTGCAGCATCAGGGTAGATTTGCCGATACCGGGTGCGCCGCCCACCAGCACCAGCGACCCCTTCACCGCACCGCCGCCCAGCACGCGGTCCAGTTCACCCATTCCGGTGGAGAAACGTATTTCCTCGTCCGCCTGCATATCCGTAATGCGAGATACCTTTACAGGCGCCTTTACACTGGACATTTTGCTGTTTTTGGACGGACGCTCCGCCGCCTGCTCCACCATGGAATTCCATGCGCCGCACACCGTGCAGCGTCCGGACCAGCGAGGACTCTCGCTGCCGCACTCGGTGCAGAAAAACACGGTCTTAGCCTTCATATTTCATCCCTCATTTGTACAGTATTGGCAAAAACCCGCTGCGATGGCAGCGGCCATGTGCAGTTGATAGTCTGGCTGCTGAAGCAGCACCGTCTCCTCCGGGTTTGACAGAAATCCGCATTCCACCAGCACGGCGGGGCAGTCCGCATGCTTCATGATGTAAATGCTGTCGTCGATACGCCTTGCTGCTTTTTCCCGGGTATTAACAGCCATATTCAGATCGTTCTGAATGCACAGCGCCAGCGCTTCTGCACCGTCCTGTCCGTTATGGAAGACCTGTGCACCGCTGACACCGGGATGACCCGGCAGGCTGTTCTGGTGGATACTGATGAGCCGAGCGTCAGCGCATCTGTTGATGATCTCCACACGCTTTTTCGTGTCAGATACCTTCTGCTGCCGCAGCGTAGCGGCAGGATCGTCACATAGGGCCGCCTCCCCTGTCCGGGTCAGCAGCACTTCATAGCCGCAGAAGGTCAGCACATCCGCCAGGCGCAGGGTAATGGCCAAATTCAGGCCGCTTTCGGCCACGCCGCTGTCCGACACCGCCCCGCCGTCCGCGCCGCCGTGGCCGGCATCCAAGATGACCGCCCGCTGTGGCGAAGCGCTGCCCGAAACGGCCGCCGCCCCGGGACGCGCGGTCAGCAGCAGTGCACCGCACAACGCTGCCGCGGCCACAACTGTCAGCAGATGTCGTTTGCGAAGCAGCAACACCATGGACCTCCCTCCCCTCCGGGAGAGTTTATGTGTGTTTTCTTCATTGTAACACAGCATAGCAAAATTGAAAACGATTTTCTTCACCGCCCAAACCGCCAAGGCATAAGATATAGCGAGCCGCTGTGAACGGCTCCACTACCGACAAAAGGAGGAAATTCTCTTGTATACAGAGAAAACGGCGGCAGCGCGGGCGGAAACACAGCCCGCCTGCGGCGAAGGTACCGGCCAGCTTCCGGCCTGCGGTGCGCTGGCTTTCCCCTATGTGGCCATGCAGGGTACAGACCCCGTGCGCTACGACGACCAGGAGGCCCTGCGGCAGGGCACACTCTTTCCCGGCCTT
>FR881565.1:167022-197258 GCA_000435555.1 Firmicutes bacterium CAG:176 | reverse complement strand
CAGGGCACCCTCTTTCCCGGCCTTGATCTTCCCTTCCACAAGGAGCTGCGGTCCCGCTTTCCGCAGGTAGACGGTCCCCTGCTGGAGCTGATGGCGCTGGATTTTGCTATCGATGAGCTGGGTCTTTACCTGACCACACACGCAGATGACCAGCAGGCTTTGGAGCTGTACTGGTCATACATCCGGCTGGGCCAGGAGGGGCGTAAACGCTATCAGGAAAAGTGCGGACCGTTGATGCAGACGGATATCACGCCGGGCAGCTACCAATGGCTGAACGACCCGTGGCCGTGGGATGGAAAGGGGAACTGAGCCATGTTTGTCTATGAGAAAAAGCTGCAATACCCTGTGAAGATCAAGAATCCCAACCCCAAGCTGGCAGCGGTCATTATCAGTCAGTATGGTGGCCCGGACGGTGAATTGGGCGCTTCTCTGCGCTATCTCAGCCAGCGGTACTCTATGCCCTACGCTGAGTTGAAGGGCCTGCTTACCGACATCGGCACAGAAGAACTGGGACATCTGGAGATGGTGGGGACTATTGTTCACCAGTTGACGCGAAACCTGTCCGACGAGGACATCCGGACTGCCGGATTTGACGCCTACTTTGTGGATCATACCACGGGAGTCTATCCCACCGCGGCGTCCGGTTTTCCCTGGTCGGCAGGCTCCATCGGCGTTACCGGCGACATGATCGCCGACCTGACGGAGGATCTGGCCGCCGAACAGAAGGCGCGCCTGACCTACGACAACATTCTGCGCCTGTCCGATGATCCGGACGTCAACGATGCCATCAAGTTCCTGCGTGCCCGGGAGATCGTCCACTTCCAGCGCTTCGGCGAAGGTCTGCGCCTGGCCAAAGACCGGCTGAACGAAAAGAACGTATATTTTATGAACCCATCCTTTGACAAATAGTGCCGCAACAATAAGCTGTCCCCGGCAGAGCCGGGGACAGCTTATTGTACGATATCCCCCAGGTTTCCCCGGGAGATGTTCATTTACGGCACGAATGCACCCAGTATGTGCAGGATCCGGTACGCCTGATAGTCGTAGGTGTTCAGCGGCCGCCAATCCACATCCGCGCTGTGGGCAGCTACCAGTATTTTGGCCGGATCACCGTCAGAGTTGGGCTGTACCACCACCGGAGAATGCTGGAATACATCCCCACTGAACCTTAGCTGTATCACATCTCCAAGCCGTGCCCGGGAGAGGTCCTGCGTCTCCTGGGCTACCGGCCCGGCAGAGCGTTCCACGCGCACCAGAAAGTCACGCAGAAATTCAACACCCGTCCAGGAGGGCGATTTGTCATTGCTGTTGATATAGTACCAGCCGAAGGTAGGTGTATAGTTCATCACGCCGGTACCGGCGTAGATGCACTGCGAGGCATAGTTGGTGCAGTCACCGCCGATCTCCTCATAATCGTAAAAGGCCGGATTGCGGCCATAGGCCCAACGATGGGCGTAGATCACGGCCTCCAGTCTGTCATACGGACGAAAAAGCATCTGGCATCCCTCCGCCTTATTGTATGCGCCCTCACCTTCTGATGTGATATTTTCCGTTACTTTTCCGTGACTTTTCTGTCGTCCTGCATTGACTTTATATGGGAAATACTATATCCTATTAGGTCAGAAGAACATGGAATGGAGGTTTCCCATGAATAAAGCAGAATTGTCCGGCGTGTGCCGTCAGATGCGCCGGGACATCATCAACATGACCGCCAACGCCGGCAGCGGTCATCCCGGCGGCTCCCTGTCCGCGGTGGAGCTGGTGGCCAGCGTATTCTATAACCATATGCGTATCGACCCCAAAAATCCGCACTGGGCGGACCGTGACCGTTTTGTGCTCAGCAAGGGCCACGCTGCCCCCTGTTACTACGCGGTTCTGGCAGAGTTGGGCTTTATCAGCCGCGATGAGTTCAAGAACTTCCGGCAGCTGCACAGCATCCTGCAGGGCCACCCGGACTGCAAGAAGGTCCCTGGTGTGGACGCCTCCACCGGCTCCCTGGGTCAGGGCTGCTCTATTGCCGTGGGTATGGCGCTGGGCGCCAAGGTGCAGGGCAAGGACACCAAGGTGTTTACGCTGCTGGGCGACGGCGAGTGTCAGGAGGGCCAGATCTGGGAGGCCCTCATGTCCGCTGCCCACTATAAGCTGGACAACCTGACCGTGATCGTGGACAACAATGGCCTGCAGATCGACGGCAGCAACGATGAGGTCATGTCTCTGGGCGATATGCCCGCCAAGCTGCGGGCCTTTGGCTTTGATCTGCACGAGATCGACGGCCATGACCTGGACGCCATTGAAGCAGCGCTGGGCGCGCCTGTGACGCCTGGCAGGCCCAAGGCTATCTTGGCCCACACGGTCAAGGGCAAGGGCGTATCCTTCATGGAAGGCCAGGTGGGCTGGCACGGCAAGGCGCCCAACGAGGAACAGCGGCAGCAGGCATTGAAGGAATTGGAGGACTGAGCCATGAGTGAAAAGATCGCCACCCGTGAAGCCTACGGCAAGGCGCTGGTAGAGCTGGGTGAACAGAATAAGAACGTCGTGGTGCTGGATGCCGACCTGGCTGGTGCCACTATGACCAAGTATTTCAAGGCGGCGCATCCCGAGCGCTTCTTCGACTGCGGCATCGCCGAGGCCAATATGATGAATATCGGCGCCGGTTTGTCCACTATGGGGCTTGTCCCCTTCTGCTCCACCTTCGCCATGTTCGGCGCTGGGCGCGCCTATGAGCAGATCCGCAACACCATCGCCTATCCCAGATTTAATGTGAAGATCTGCTGCTCCCACGCCGGCGTGTCTGTGGGCGAGGACGGCGGCAGCCACCAGGCCATCGAGGACATCGGTCTTATGCGGCTGATCCCCGGCATGACCGTCATCGTCCCTGCTGACGCCAATGAGGCAAAGAAGGCCACCTTTGCCCTGGCGGAGTTTCAGGGTCCCGCCTATATGCGTCTGGCGCGTTTGGCCACCCCGGTATTCGAGGCGGACTATCCCTTTGAGATCGGCAAGGCCAATGTGCTGCGCGAGGGCAAGGACGCGGCGGTGTTCGCCTGCGGTCTGATGGTCAACGAGGCGCTGGAGGCCGCCAAGCTGCTCTCCGCCGAGGGTATCGAGATCAGCGTCATCAACGTACACACCATCAAGCCCATTGACGCGGAGTGCGTGACAAAGTACGCCGAAAAGTGCGGCAATGTCATTACCGTGGAGGAGCACAGCGTCATCGGAGGTCTGGGTGACGCTGTGGCCGATGTACTGATGGGCAAGGTCTGCTGCAAATTCCGCAAGATCGGCGTCAACGACCGGTTCGGTCAGTCCGGCAAGGCTGCCGACGTGCTGCGGGAATACGGCCTGACCGCCGATCAGATCGCGGTCAAGATCAAGGAAACCCTGTAAAAAGAGATATGAGGTGACGAGCAATGACACCGAAGTGCCCCTATTGCTCCCGCGAAATGCGGCCGGGCATACTGCGGACAGCCGAGAGTGTCGGTGTCTGCTTTGAGCCGACGCCGGGCCTCAGCGATACCGTTGATCTGGCCGGGCCGTACATATTCCGTCGGGACATTCAGTTTCAGGCGTTCGGCTGCCTCAAGTGTCGGGCTATCGTCCTGCGCTATGAGGAAAACGTGTGATCAACAAAAAAATATCCGGTGCGAAAGCACCGGATATTTTTTTCATGTGTTTTGATAAGTTTACGCCTTGCCGGCGCAGCCCAGCACGTCCACCAGTTTGTGGCGTACCAGCTCCTTGATGTTGGCGCGGGCGGGCTTCAGATACTCGCGGGGATCGAACTTGTCGGGGTGCTCGTCCATGAACTGACGGATAGTACCGGTCATGGCCAGACGCAGATCGGAGTCGATGTTGATCTTGCAGACGGACAGACGGGCGGCCTGACGCAGCTGCTCCTCCGGCACGCCGATGGCATTGGGCATCTTGCCGCCGTGGTCGTTGATCATCTTCACATACTCCTGCGGTACGGAGGATGAGCCGTGCAGCACGATGGGGAAGCCGGGCAGGCGCTTGCTGACCTCCTCCAGCACGTCGAAGCGCAGGGGAGGCGGCACCAGGATGCCCTTCTCATTGACGGTGCACTGCTCGGGCTTGAACTTATACGCGCCGTGGCTGGTGCCGATGGCAATGGCCAGGGAGTCGCAGCCGGTCTTGGATACGAACTCCTCGACCTCCTCGGGACGGGTGTAGGACGCGGCATGGTCAGCCACCTTCACGTCATCCTCGATACCGGCCAGCGTGCCCAGCTCCGCTTCCACGACAACACCGTGGTCATGGGCGTATTCCACCACCTTGCGGGTGATCTCGATGTTCTCAGCAAAGGGCTTGGAGGAGGCGTCGATCATCACGGAGGTGAAGCCGCCGTCGATGCAGCTCTTGCAGGTCTCAAAGTCGGGGCCGTGATCCAGATGCAGCACGATGGGGATATCGGGGCAGGTCGCTACCGCCGCCTCGACCAGCTTTACCAGATAGGTGTGGTTGGCGTAGGCGCGGGCGCCCTTGCTGACCTGCAGGATCACGGGAGCGCGCTCCTCTTGGCAGGCCTCGGTGATGCCCTGTACGATCTCCATGTTGTTGACGTTGAATGCGCCGATGGCGTAGCCGCCATCATAAGCCTTGGCGAACATTTCCTTGGAAGTTACCAGTGCCATGTCAAAGTCTCCTTTATGATAAATTTTGCAAGTATGCACCTGTTGTATGGAACGTTCCTATTGTATCATATTTTTACGGATTTGCAAGCACAAACTGTTTACAACGGCTATTCTACATGGTAAAATACCCGTTGTAAACACAAAAATTCCGCTTTTGGAGGTATGCGAATATGAAAGAACTGCGCGGCGCGTGTATTATCGGTCAATCCGGCGGCCCCACTTCCGTTATCAATGCCAGTGCCTACGGTGTGATCGACACGGCGCTGAAGTCCGGCGCCATTACCCAGGTGCTGGGTGCCGAGCACGGCATCATGGGTGTACTTAACGATCGGCTGTTCGACATGGGGCAGGAGGATCCCGAGGAGCTGCGCCTGCTGAAGTATACCCCCTCCTCCGCACTGGGCTCCTGCCGCTATAAGATCGCCGATCCGGAGCTGGATGATACGGACTACAAGCGTATCCTTGAGGTCTTCAAGAAGCACGATGTACGCTATTTCTTCTATAACGGCGGCAACGACTCCATGGACACCTGCAATAAGATCAACCAGTATATGCAGTCTGTGGGCTACGAGTGCCGCGTTATGGGCGTGCCCAAGACCATTGACAACGATCTGTTCGGCACGGATCATTGTCCCGGCTATGCCTCTGCCGCCAAGTACATCGCTACCTCCATTATGGAGGTCTATCAGGACGCACACGTGTACGACAAGGGCATGATCGTGGTGGTGGAGATCATGGGCCGTCATGCCGGTTGGTTGGCCGCAGCTTCCGCCCTGGCCAGCGAATACGGCGCAGGTCCGGATCTGATCTATCTGCCTGAGACGGATTTCAGTATGCCAAAATTCATCGAGGACGTCAAGAAGGTCTACAATGCTACTGGGAATTGCATTGTGGCCGTGTCCGAGGGTATCCACTATGAGGACGGCGGTTTCGTCTCCGAGGCCAAGGTGGCCGCCAACGACGGCTTCGGCCACGCCCAGCTGGGTGGTCTGGCCACTATTCTGGCCGAAGTGCTAAAGGAGGAGACCGGCGCCAAGGTCCGAGGCATCGAGCTGAACCTGCTTCAGCGCTGCGCCGCCCATCTGGCCAGCGAGACGGATATCGAAGAGTCCTACATGGCCGGCAAGGTGGCCGTGGAGAACGCGGTCAACGGCATCAACGGCCGCATGATCGGCTTTGAGCGCGGTATCCAGAACGGAAAATATGCCTGCCGCACCAAGCTCGTTCCGCTGGTGGAGGTCGCCAACGTGGAGAAGAAAATTCCCCGCGAGTGGATCAATGAGGAGGGCAATGGCGTGAATCACCAGTTCATCGAGTATGCGCTGCCGCTGATCCAGGGTGAGCCGGAGCTGCCCAAGCAGGACTCCCTGCCCCGCTTTGTCAAGCTGAAAAAGGTGCTTGCTAAGTAAAAACGTTATGCATAAACAGCTGGAAAGTATTTTTGCTTTCCAGCTGTTTTTACATAAAGGTACGCCCTCCGGTATCGCCGGAGGGCGCGTATGTCATTTTGCATTTTTCTGATAGATGGCGTACAGTCCCTCCATCAGCAGATATTTGTCGTACACCACGTGGTTGCGGCAGTATCGGGCGATCACCGGTGCGTTTGGGCCGGTGGCCACGATGGATGGCTCCGCCCCGCCCAGCGTCTCACGGATACGGTCGATGACCCCATCCAGCATGGCGGCGGTGCCGTAGACGATGCCGCTTCGCATACAGTCCTCGGTGTTTTTGCCGATGAGCTGCCGTGGGTGCTCCAGCGAGATATTGGGCAGCTGCGCCGTATGATGGGACAGCGCATCCAGCGACAGCCGCACGCCGGGGAACATCAGTCCGCCCTCGTAGGTGCGCTTCTTTGAGATGTAGGAGATGATAGTGGCGGTACCCATGTCGATCATGATGATGGGCACCGGGTATTTTTCCAATGCCGATACCGCGTTAGCCACAATGTCCGCGCCCAGCTGCTGGCTGTTGAATTCCATGCGGATGTTCAGCCCGGTCTTGATGCCGGCGCCCACCACCATGGGTGGCTTGCCCAGAAGGCGCGTCAGCGCCTTTTCCATCATGAAGTTCATAGGCGGTACCACGCTGGATAAGATCGCCCCGCTGACATCGTGGATATCACAGCCGTACAGTGTAAACAAATTCATCAGATCGATGCTGATCTGGTCCGCTGTCTTGCGGCTGTCTGTGTCAATGGATGCCAGAAATTTCAGCGTTTTCTCCCGGTCAAACAGCCCTACGGAAATATTTGAATTGCCGATATCGATGGCCAAAAGCATATATGTCCTCCTCCCTATCCACCTTTCCTACTGGTGTTATCATACCACGCGGCGAACCGCTTGACAAGGGTACGGACGCAAGAAATCTCCCCCGGCAGGGCCGGGGGAGATCGTATATATGCCGCTTATTCCTGCGCCATAAAGGCGTCCGCTTCGTCCACGGTGTGCATATGCTCCAGCATACGCACCACCATGTTGCTGTAACCCCACTCGTTGTCATACCAGGCGATGAGCTTCACGAAGTCCTGATCCAGAGAAATACCCGCTGTCTCGTCAAAAATGCAGGGGCAGGGATTGCCGATCAAGTCGGTGGATACCACCTGGTCGCGTGTATAGCCGATAATATCCTTCATATACGTCTCGGAGGCGTGCTTGACCTCGTAGCAGATGTCCGCATACGATGCCGTCTTGCTGAGCCGCGCCGTCAGGTCCACCACGGATACGTCTGCGGTGGGTACGCGGAAGGCCATGCCGGTCATTTTGCCCTTCAGGGAGGGGATCACGCGTCCCACGGCCTTGGCCGCGCCGGTGGTAGTCGGGATGATGTTGTTGAGGATGGAACGGCCTGTGCGCCAGTCACTGCCGCCGCGAGAGTCCACGGCCTTCTGCTTGGCGGTGGATGCGTGGATGGTGGACATCAGGGACTGCTCGATACCGAACTCCTTGTGGATGACATAGGCCAGCGGCGCAAGGCAGTTTGTGGTGCAGCTGGCATTGGAGATGACCTTCATGTCGCTGCGGTATTCATCACTGTTGACGCCGAAGACAAAGGTAGGCGTGGCATCGTCCTTGGCGGGGGCCGTCAGGATGACCTTCTTGGCGCCGCCCTTGAAATGGCGGGAGGCCTTATCGGTGGTGTTGTTGGCGCCGGTGGACTCGATGATGTACTCCGCGCCGCAGTCTGCCCAGTTGATCATGGCGGCATCGGACTCGCTGTATACCTTGATCTTGCGGCCGTTGACGATCAGGTCACCGCCGGCGTGCTCCACAATTCCGGGGAAATTCCGGAATACGGAGTCATATTTCAGCAGATACACCATGTAGTCCACATCCGCCTTCCGCAGGTTGATACCGCATACGTCAAAGCGCTCCGGGTCGTCTGCAAGTATACGCAGCACCACCCGTCCGATACGGCCGAAGCCATTGATACCGATCTTGATTCCCATGTGATTGTCCTTCCTTTGTTCCACCGCCCGGGGCGGCCGTATTTGTTCCAAGTACATTATACCAGCTTACATAAATTTGTCACTATAAAAGTAAAAAATATTTCACAATAATTGAGGTTTTACACCTGTTTTTCTACCGAAAAATTCAAAAAAACAATGAAATCTAAACCAAATGTTCCATACGTTTCAAACCTTGTAAACGTGCAGTTTCTTACGATATACCGCCTTAAACAGAGCAGCCGGGCAAACGCCCGGCTGCTCTGTTATGGAGAATATATCCGGTGTTACAGAATAATGCAGATAAGTCCGCCGCCGCCCTCGTTGATTATGCGTTCCAGCGCCTGGCGCAGCTTTGCCTGAGCGTCTGCCGGCATACGCTTCAGCTTTGCCTGCAGGTCCTCTCCTACGATCTCGTGGAAGCTGCGGCCGAAGATGTTGGACTGCCACAGCTTTCCCGTATCGCCCTCGAATTCCTGCAGCAGATAATTTACCATGTCCTCTGACTGCTTCTCGTTGCCTACGATGGGGGAAACCGTCGTCTCGATATCCGCCCGGATCAGGTGTATGGATGGCGCACTGGCCCGCATACGCACGCCGTAGCGTCCTCCCTGCCGCACGATCTCCGGGTCCTCCAGATTCAGCTCCTCCACGCCGGGCATCACGATGCCATAACCGGTTTCCCTGGCGGAGCGAAGGGCCGGCGCCACCTTGTCGTATTCCCGTTTTGCCTCCGCCAGCTCACCGATGATCTGCATCAGGTCGCCGTCGTCTGCCACCTGCAAGCCGCTGCGCTGGCTCAGCGTTTCAAAGAACAGACGCCGCGGCAGCCGTATTTCCACCTGTGCCACGCCGCTGCCGAGATCAATAGTGCTGGCTGCCGCACTCTCAATATTTTCGCCTTGGGACAGCGCTGCCAAGCATGGCGGCAGTGCACAGATACGTGTCAGCTGGGATGCAGCCTCGCCGATCTCCTGGTACAGTCCGCTGCGGATGGGGTGTTCACCCGGCAGCGCATCTACCCATTCGGGAAGAAAAACATCCAGTTCCCGTAAAGGGAACTGATACAGCAGATCCCGCAGGATATCGCCGATGTCTTCCTCCGTCAGTGTCAGGCAGTTGACACAGCGGCAGGTCACACCGTAGCGTGTCTGTATTTCTGCTGCCGCAGCAGCTGCCCTGGGGTCCTCCGGCTGGGCAGAATTTACCAGCACCACGAAGGGCTTGCCGATGTCCTGCAATTCTCGTATGACGCGTTCCTCCGCCTCGCGGTAGTCCTCTCGAGGAATATCCGTGATCGTGCCGTCGGTGGTCACCACAACACCCACTGTGGCATGGTCGGTAATGACCTTGCGGGTGCCGATCTCCGCCGCTTCGGTCATGGGGATCTCGTGATCGAACCAGGGTGTCATCACCATCCGCGGCGACAGGTCCTCAAACTGCCCTACGGCGGAGTCCACCATATACCCCACGCAGTCTACCAGCCGTACCGAGAAGGCCGCGCCCTCCGCCAGCCGGAGCTCCACAGCCTCCTCCGGTACGAATTTCGGCTCCGCCGTCATAATGGTGCGCCCAGAGCCGCTTTGCGGCAGTTCGTCCTGTGCCCTGTCACGCCGGTAGCTGTTTTCGATGTGCGGCAGCACCAGCGTCTCCATAAATCGTTTGACAAAGGTGGATTTTCCCGTGCGGACCGGTCCCACAACGCCGATATACACGCTGCCGCCGGTACGCTGAGCCATATCCTGATAAATAGACGTTGTCTCCATCATAATGCCATCCTCCGAATGCTGTCTGTTGCCTTATTTCTATGCGCTGTCTCCGTGGTTTAGAAGTGCCTGATCTTCCACAAGAGTAAGGCGGTTTTGTAAAAAAGCCTTGTTCTTTTTGCCTTTTTGTGCTAAAATCAACACAAGGTCAACTATTCGGCAGATCAAAAAGAGTGCGGAGGGTATTGGTATGGAAGAGAGAGGTATTGACCGGCGCGTCAGAAAGACAAAGCGGCAGCTGCGGCAGGCACTGATGGATCTCATGTCTGAGAAGCCCTCCAAATCCATCTCCGTCCGCGAGTTGGCTGAGCGTGCCGACATCAACCGCGGGACCTTCTATATCCACTATAAGGACGTCAGCGATCTTCTGCAGCGGCTGGAGGACGAAATGGCCGAGCGTTTGATCCTGGTCTGTAAGAAATACGCCTACTCCACCGGCGAAGTCGATGCGTTTCCCTACCTGACGGAGCTGTATCGCTTCGCCCAGGACAACGCCGATTTGTGTTTGGTGCTGCTGGGGCCCAACGGCGATCGGGCGTATACCGAGCGTATCTGCGGCATCCTACGCAGTTATTTCCTGCGTGACTTCCTGGCCCGGTTCTATTCCGGGAGCAGCGACCGTCTGGACTATTTCTGTTCCTTCATTGTCTCCGGCAATCTGACGCTGACGCTGGAGTGGCTCTCCAGCGGTGCAAAGGAGACACCGGAAGAGATGGCTGCCCTGGCCGGTGCCATCATCATGGACGGCGTCCGGACACTGTGATATATGCAAAGAGACAGGGCGTCTGCCCTGTCTCTTTTATACAGTTCCATCGCAGACTGTGCATCGATGATGGCCTTTTCTGTGCCGCGTATCGCGGCACACGCTTTTCCATCACGCTCGATCCGTTCTATTGTCAAATAATCACTCTCCCCATAGATAAAGGCGGCCGCGAGGCCGCCTTTCGTATGTTCTCCAATCAATCCTGCTGCCAGTTATGCCAGACGTTCTGCACATCCTCATTGTCATCCAGCATATCCAGAAGCTTCGTCATGCTGCGGACATCGTCCTCACTGGTCATGACAATGTAGTTCTGGGGAACCATCTCGATCTCCGCACTCTCGAAGGAATAGCCCTTCTCCTCCAGCGCCTTGACCACGTCGTTGAAGCTGTCCGGATCGGTGGTGATCTCAAACACGGGGCCGTCGGCCTGCATATCCTCGGCGCCGGCATCCAGCGCGTCCATCATCACGGTGTCCTCGTCCAGCTCGCCCTCTTCGTTGTCAATGACGATCACACCCTTGCGGTCAAAGGACCAGCTGACGCAGCCCTGAGCACCCATGCCCTTGCCGAATTTGTCAAAATAATGGCGGATCTCGGGTGCAGTGCGCTGACGGTTGTCGGTCAGCGCCTCCACGATGACAGCAACGCCGCAGGGGCCGTAGCCCTCGTAGGTGACAGATTCATAGTTATCGGTATTGCCGGAACCCAGTGCCTTGTCGATGGTGCGCTTGATGTTGTCGTTGGGCATATTGGCTGCCTTGGCCTTGGCGATAACAGTGGCCAGGCGGGAGTTGTTGTTGGGGTCGCCGCTGCCGCCCTGCTTGACGGCCACGATGATCTCCTTGGCGATCTTGGTGAATGCGGCGCTGCGCTTGGCGTCGGCCGCCCCCTTGGTCTTCTGAATATTGTGCCACTTGGAATGTCCTGACATGGTTTACTTCTCCTTTATGCAGTATTGGATGATCTCGCAGCTGTGCGAGGTCGAACATAAGACGTCGACTGCGGGGAATGCCTCTGCCAACCGGTCTCGCAGTGCGGGACATACCACGTTCTCCGTGGGAAAATGACCCGCATCGATCAAATTTAGCCCCTCCGTGTCCAAAAAGTCGTTATATTTCAGATCGGAGGTCACAAAGGTGTCGCAGCCTGCGGCAATAGCCTGCGGAATATAGCAGCCGCAGGCGCCGCCGCCCACCGCCACCCGGTGTACCGGCCGCCCCGCGTCCACATAGCGCAAACCATTGCATCTTAATAATTCTATCACAGAATGGGTGAACTCCACAAGGGGTATTTCACATTTTAACGTGCCGATCCGCCCTATTTTTTCCTCCGTCAGCATTTTCAGGTCGGAAAGGCCCAGCTTCTGCGCCAAAACCTCATTGACGCCACCGGCCGCCGCGTCCAGATTGGTGTGCATACAGATGGCGGCGATGCCGTGGCGTATCAGCTCTGTCAGTACCCTTCCCTGCCGGTCATCGGTGCGGACTGTCTGCACCTGGTTCCACGCACAGTTCATCACCGGATGGTGTGCAGCGATCAGCTGGCAGCCTTTTTCAATGGCCTCGTCCACCACCTGCGGCGTTACGTCCAGCGCGACCAGAACGCGGTGCACCTCCGCTTCCGGGTCACCCACCAGCAGACCCACATTGTCCCAGCTCTCCGCCAATTCCCGCGGTGCCCAGGCGTACAGATACTGTTCGATATCCCGTACCGTTGTCATAGGGTTTTCCTCTTTTCTTCTATCTGCTGTGCCAATGCTTCCGCGGCCTCTGCTCGGTGCAGAGCGTCCTCTCTGCCGCTGCGGCGCAGACCTTCCGCGATATGAAGCAGCTTTTCGGCGTGCTGGGTGAGATAGTCCGCATACAGCGGGTCGCCGTCCAGCAGAACACCGGTCAGCGTCTGTAATTCCGTCAGCGCCGGACAAATGCCGCCGTTCACGCGCAGCACCGGATACAGATAATTCTTGTCCCACACCAGTCGCTCATCTGTAAAGGTGTACCCATTTACAGATAGCCATCGGCGCAGCTCTGCGGCCTTTGTCATGGGTTGAAGCAGCAGCGTATGCGCGCCGTCCTTCGTCCATGGCGCACTTTCCAGGATGGCGATGATGGTCTCTCCGCCCATGCCGGCGATGATCACTGTATCCGTTTCCTCCGGAGAGATATTGGCCAGCCCGTCACACAGGCGGAAGCTGATACCCTCCACGCCATATTCCTCCGCAGTCCGCCGCGCGTGCGCCAGAGGCTCTGCGCCGATGTCCGCGGCAATGGCGCTTTGGATACGCTCCCTTTGCAGCAGCCACACCGGCAGATACCCGTGGTCCGTGCCGATATCTGCCAGACGGCAGCCCGCCGGTGTCATGTCCGCCAGCAGCTGGAGCCGCGGTTGTAATTGCAGTCGTCTCTCCATATCTTCCCACACAAATGGCCACGCATACGCTTGCGTATGCGTGGCTTTGTTTTTTTGTTTACTCGGCGATGGGCTTGTTGGCTTCCTCGTTCACCAGCTCCAGCAGCTTATCCACATCGATGCCGTGAACGGCGCAAGCCTCCTCCACCGTCTCGCCGCGGGAGGACGGGCAGCCCAAGCAGTGCATACCAATGGACAGGAAGATGGGCGCGGTCTGGGGCGCAACGTCCAGAATATCACCGATAATGGTGTCTTTCGTGATCTCGATCATGTTGGAAAACCTCCAAATACATTATTGTGCTGATAGTATACCCCAAAATGCCGGAACTTTCAACAGGATTTTTCTCATCCTGTGCTATAAAAAACCGCCCTCCGGCGTACCGGAAGGCGGTTATTCTATCTACTTAACAGTGTGCAGTCAGCAGATCAGCCGTTCTCACGCATCTTGGCGAAGCAGTCACTGCAGTACACAGGACGATCGCTCTTGGGCTCGAAGGGCACTTTGGCCTCGCCGCCGCAGGCAGCGCAGACAGCGGTGAAATACTCGCGGGGACCACGGGCAGCGTTCTTGCGCGCGTCACGGCAGGCCTTGCAGCGCTGGGGCTCGTTCTGGAAGCCGCGCTCAGCGTAGAACTCCTGCTCACCGGCGGTGAAAACGAACTCTTTGCCGCACTCTTTGCACACTAAGGTCTTGTCTTCGTACATGATTTTACCCTCTCTTTGAGAAAAAATATATTGCGCTCAGCCTTTGCTGATATCGCCGGATAGAAGCTGCCGCGCTATTTTGCGGCGCAAACGCTGCACGGCGTTGTCCACCGATTTGGGGGACCGGCCCACAGTTTCTGCGATCTCACGGCAGGTGAGACCGTCCAGATAATACCCTAAAATCTTTACCTCGAATTCGGACAGCAGCTTGCGCGCGTTTTCCAGCAGAGCGGCAGTTTTTTCGCAGTCGATGACCCAACCCTCGGGATCGACGTGGGCAAAGGAGAGATTCGCGTCAAAGAAAGAGGTATCCAAAGGAACGGCTTGGTTCAGAGGTGAATGCTTCCCGGAGGCGGCAGCACGCAGCACAGAATACAGCCGCCGACGAATGCAGGTCTCGGCAAAAGTGCACAGAGAGGCCTCGTGTCCTGGCTCGTACTCCCGTATTGCCTTGATAAGCCCGAACATTCCCTCCTGCAAAAGGTCCTCGCTATCCCCTCCCGCCAGAAAGTACGGACGGGCGCAGGAGCGCACCAAACGGTGGTAACGCCCTACTAGGATCTCCTCGGCGTCGCGGCTGCCCTGCTTTACCAGAGCGCACAGCGCCTCGTCGCTCAGCGTCTGCAGATGGTCATATTCAGCCCTTGTATCATTCACCATACGCTATTATACCTTTTTACAAAATAATTTGTCAAGTCAATCGTGTAACTTTGTCAAAAATAACTCAAATTTGACGGCTTTCTTACGGAGAACAACCGAAAAATTCCACCGAACCGTCTCTGCGCACTACAATTCCAGCTGCTGCTGGCCCGTAAACGCAATGTGCAGATGTGCATAGGCCTTCTGCGTGACGCAGCGCCCTCGGGGCGTTCGGGTCAAAAAGCCGATCTGCATCAGGTACGGCTCATACACATCCTCCAGCGTCACCGACTCCTCGCCGATGGTGGCCGCCAGCGTGTCCAGACCTACCGGGCCGCCGCCATAGTTTTCAATAATGGCCTGCAGCATCCGTCGATCTACGTTGTCCAGACCCAGATAGTCTACCTCCAGCGCCAGCAGCGCCTTGTCCGCTACGGACTTGGTGATAACGCCGTCGGCCATCACCTGGGCGAAGTCCCGTACCCGCCGCAGCATCCGGTTGGCGATACGGGGCGTGCCCCGGGACCGCCGCGCGATCTCCATAGCGCCCTCCGGTTCAATGGACACGTTCAGGATGCCGGCGCTGCGCGTCACGATTTTTGCCAGCTCCTCAGGCGTGTAGAGCTCCAGCCGCAGCGTCACGCCAAAGCGGTCCCGTAGCGGTGCAGACAGCGACCCTGCCCGTGTTGTGGCGCCGATCAGTGTGAATTTCGGCAGATCCAGCCGGATAGAGTTGGCAGAAGGTCCCTTGCCGATGATGATATCGATGGCGTAGTCCTCCATGGCCGGGTACAGGATCTCCTCCACCGCCCGGTTCAGCCGGTGTATCTCGTCCACGAACAGGATATCGTTCTCACTCAGGTTCGTCAGCAGCGCCGCCAGGTCCCCTGGCTTCTCGATAGCCGGTCCGGAGGTGATGCGGATATTCACGCCCATCTCCTGGGCGATGATGCCCGCCAGTGTGGTCTTGCCCAGTCCCGGAGGGCCGTGCAGCAGCACATGGTCCAGAGACTCTGTCCGCCGCCGCGCCGCCTCAATGAAGATCGACAGGTTTTGCTTGGCCTTCTCCTGCCCAATGTATTCCGCCAGTGTGTGGGGCCGTAGAGAACCTTCGTTGGCATCCTCACTGAGAAACGTTTTGGCGACGATAGGCTCCTCGTACAGGTCCGCCCCGAAATCAATGCTCATGTGCGCCCCTCCTCTACTTCATCATGCGCTTCAGCGCCTGCCGGATGATGTCCTCCAGCGTCAGCGCTTCCATGTCGATATCTTTCAGCGCTGCGGCGATCTCCGCGCTGCCGTAGCCCAGCACCGCCAATGCCGACTGCGCCTCACTTTTCTTGCTGTGGGGCACCGCAGCCATCGCGGGCGCGCCGCCCTTAACGGATGTGCCGCCCAGCGCTTCCTCCCGTGCCAGCTTGTCCTTCAGTTCCAGTATCACCCGCTGAGCGATCTTTTTGCCGATGCCGTTGGCGGCAGTCAGTGCTTTTTCATCCTCTGTCACCACCGCCAGCGCCAGCTGCTGCGGTGTTACGGCGGACAGGATAGACAACGCCGCCCTGGGGCCTACGCCGGATACGCCGATCAGCAGCTTGAAGCTCCGCAGCTCACTCTGATCGGCGAAGCCGAACAGCTCCATGGCGTCCTCGCGTACATTCAGATAGGTGTACAGCTTGGCCGGTGCGCCCTTTTTCAGCTGGGAGAGCGTATAGTTCGTCGTGGCACAGGCGTAGCCCACGCCGCTGCAGTCGATGACCGCCAGCCCCGCATCGATCTCCGCCACGGTGCCGTTCACATAATAATACATATCAGACAGTCTCCTTCACGTCGGGGTCCTTACGCCGCAGCAGGCTGGTAGCGCTGCGGGCATGGCATATGGCGATGGCCAGCGCGTCTGCCGCGTCGTCCGGCTTCGGCACTGCCTTCAGCTTCAAAAGCCGCTTTGTCATGTCCATCACCTGCTTCTTGTCCGCCAGGCCGTAGCCGGCCACCGCCTGCTTCACCTGCATGGGGGTATATTCGAATATGGGTACGCCCAGTCGCTCCGCCGTACACAGGATCACACCCCGCCCGTGGGCCACGGCGATACCTGTGGTGATGTTTTTGCTGAAAAACAGCTCCTCAACGGCGATCTCATCAGGCTTCAGTTGGGCGATCAGCGCGGTCATGTCGTTTTCGATCTGCACCAGACGTGTCGCCAGCGGCAGTCCCGCCTCGGTAGTCACAGCGCCGTATTGCAGCATTCGCACACTGCCCCGGTTCGATTCGATCAGCCCGAAGCCCACAATGGCGATGCCGGGGTCAATGCCCAGTATCCGCATAGCTGCGCCCACCTCCCAACATTTGTTCTATTATAGCAAACTGGAATAAAAATAGCAACAAAAACCGCCCGGAAAACCGGGCGGTTTGATAGGCTGTTATGCACGGGGATGGGCCTTATTATATACATCCTTCAGCTGCTTTTTGATAACGTGTGTATATATCTGCGTGGAGCTGATATCCGCGTGACCCAGCATCTCCTGAATGGACCTCAGATCGGCGCCGTTTTCCAGCAGGTGTACGGCAAAGGAATGGCGCAGGGTGTGGGGGGTGATATCCTTCTCGATGCCCGCTTTTTCCTGATAGTACTTGATGATCTTCCAAAAGCCCTGGCGACTCATGCGTTCGCCGCTCATATTCACAAACAGCGCATGCTCTTCCTCATCGGCGATGAGCCGGGGACGAATATCCCGCACATAGTCCTCCAGAGCCTTCACCGCAGCGGTGTACAGCGGCACGATGCGCTCCTTTCCCTTACTGCGGCAGCGGATAAAGCCGGCGGACAAATTGACATCGCTGACATCCAGACCGATCAGCTCACTGACTCGAATTCCGGTGGCATACAGCAACTCCAGCATGGCGTGGTCACGGAAGCCCTTTTCGTCCACGCATTTGGGCTGCTCTAAAAACAGCTCTACCTCCCGGTTGGTGAGGATCTCCGGATACTTCCTCTCCACCTTCATGGCCACCACGCTCTTGGCCGGGTTGCTCTTCACAGCGCCGCACTGCATCATATAGGCATAAAATGACTTGATCGATGCTGTGGACCGCGTGACTGTGGCGGGGCTTTTGCCGCTATGGGTCATATGCAGCAGATACTCATTGATCGTCTCTTTCTTCACCTTCCGCATATCCGTTACGCCCACGGAAAGCAGCCAGCTGTGAAACTGGGTCAGGTCACGTATATAGGAGCTGAGGGTATTGGCGGAGGCGTGCTTCTCCTCAGTCAGATAGTCGCGGTATGCCGCGATAAAGTCCGTCATGTGTCCCTCACTCCTCTCTCTTTCAAGTCAAGCCTGGCATCAGCCATGCAAAAAGCCGCGGCACCAGGGCGCACTCCGCCACTGTCCCGGTCAGCAATACAAACACACAGATGATCACGCTCCGCCGGTCTCTCACCTCCGGCTTTTGACGTTCTGCCCGGCGCCACGCACACGCAAAGCTGTCCGCCGCTATCGTCAGCAGACATGGTATGGTGAACAGGCACCGCAGTCCCAGCGCCGCCAGCGCCAATACCACGCCCTGCTTTCCCAGTGCAGCGGCAAAGCACTGCACCGCGAACGACAGGAAGAAGCCCTGGGCCGCGCACGTCAGCGGGATCAGCATCACGCCCCAGGCTGTACAGCCCAGCAGAAACGCCGCGGCCGGATAGCGCAGATAAGTCCATAGGACCTGCCACAGCCCCGCGCTGCGCGGTTCTTCTGCGTTCAGCCTCGCATAGCCTGTCACATAGCGGCTCAACGACAGCAGATCCTCCGACGCCACAGCCCGCCCCGCTAAAAAGCCCGCCAGGATCCCGGCGGCAAGAAACAGGCACAGTATGTACAGCCGCGCCTTCGGCGGCTGGAGAACAGGCATATGGCGACGATGCAGCTTCATAGGGCTCACCTCGTCCACAGTGTATGAGCCAAGCCCTCTCGATAGACGTGCCAAAACGTAATAATAAATATATGGCAAAATTCACAAAACCGCAAGAGGTTTTCCGCAAAAACATATTTTTTGTAAATTATGTCAAAATGTTATGTCAACTTAATTATGTAAACAAGGTATACCGGGGTACTGACGCGGTTTATAAAAATGCCGAAATCCCAATATCCGGGGAAGTGCCGAAAATACCTGCACCATATCTTGAAAAGCGTGATGCGGCGAACGACTCCCCTGCCGCCCGCCGCACCGTCGGATAAAAAATGCCGCAAAAACACGTTTTCGTTATTTTAACCATGCGCCGCTTTATGTTACCGCCCGTTTTCGACGGTCACCGCCCTTCCGGCGGCCGCTGCGGGGCCTCCGCCGCTTCTGCTTCGTGCCGATCAGTCCCGCCAAAAGGCCGCCGCCCCACACGGCGCAGGTCTGGGCGATGCCGCTGCCGGTAAAATGTATCGCCTCGTTTCCCGTCAGCGCCGCGATCCACATTGCACCATATACACAGGCGGATACTGCCAGCGCCCGAGGCAGCGGACCATCGCCGCCCTGCCGTATGGCCATACGTCCGCCGCAGAAGCACGCCAGAACGCTGCTGCCCCATACCAGCGGACCCATCGCGCGCTCCGGCACGATACCCCGCAGCAGGAGCAGTGACGATACGCCCAGTGCTGCCAGCAGCACGACTGCCGCTGTGGCGGGGGCCCGCCACGTTTCCCTGCCGCTGTGGCGGTGCCCAGCCACGTTCCCTTGCCGGCCAGTTGCTTCCAAGACATAAGAATACCTCCCGCATCAGCTTTGCTTCAGCTTATGCGGAAGGTCTGCATCACATGATACACCGGTACTGATCGCTTTCGGCGCAAAAAGAGCGCCGCCCTCTGGGCAGCGCTCCTCTCGGTCTGTATTACTCGGCGTCGGTTTTGTCAGCCTCAGCGGGAGCCTCGGTGACCTCATCAGAGGTCTTCTCCTCCACAGCGGGAGTTTCCTCCGCGGCCTCTTCCTTCTTAGCCTTCTTCACCGGACGCTGCTGGGCGGCAGCCTGCTCGTCCAGGGTACCTACCTGGCCGATAGCGGACTTCAGGAACTCCACGCGAACGCGGTCCTCGCTGGTCTCGATGACCACAGTACGGTCGGTGATAGCCACGACGCGGCCGTACACGCCGCCGATGGTGGTCAGCCAATCGCCCTTCTTCAGAGAACTCCGCATCTCCTCGGCCTGCTTTTTCCGCTTGTTCTCGGGGCGGATCATCAGGAAGTAGAAGATTGCGATCATCAGGACGATCATCAGAATGGTGGAACCCATGCCGCCGGAGGTGGTGGCAGCGGCAGCATCAGCGTAAGCGATCTGAATCATGGAACATTACTCCTTTAACAACAAAGTGATACTATTATACATAGTTCTTTTGCTTTTGGCAAGAGGTTTATATCTTCTCCGCCAGTTTTTTACTGTATTCCTCCCGGAATGCGTCAAAGCATCCGTTGTCCAGGCTGTCACGGATACGCTCCATCAGCTTGTTGTAAAAATACAGGTTGTGCATCACCGCCAGGCGCATTCCCAGCATCTCCTCCGCTGTAAACAGGTGCCGGAGGTATGCCCTGCTGAACTGCCGGCACACCGGGCAGTCACATTCCGGATCGATGGGCTGTTCATCCAGCTTGTATTTGGCGTTTTTGATGTTCAGCGTGCCCTTCCAGGTAAACAGCTTTCCGTGCCGCGCGTTGCGCGCCGGCATCACACAGTCAAAGAAGTCCACGCCCCGGGCCACGCCCTCGATGATGTTGCTGGGCGTGCCCACGCCCATGAGATACCGCGGCTTATCCGCCGGCATATACGGCTCTACCGCGTCGATGATCTCATACATCACCTCCGTGGGCTCACCCACCGCCAGTCCACCGATGGCATAGCCGTCGCAGTCGATCTTGGCGATCTGCTGCATATGCCATATCCGCAGATCGGCGTAGGTGGCGCCCTGGTTGATGCCGAAAAGCATCTGTTCGGGGTTTACCGTGTCCGGCAATGCGTTCAGCCGGTCGTGCTCCTTTTTGCAGCGTTCCAGCCACCGCAGCGTCCGTTCGCAGGAGGCCTTGGCGTAGTCATAGGGCGCGGGGTTTTCCACGCATTCGTCAAAGGCCATGGCGATGTCGCTGCCCAGATTGCTCTGGATACGCATACTCTCCTCCGGACCCATGAAGATGCGGTGTCCGTCCAGGTGGCTGGCAAAGGTCACGCCCTCCTCCTTGATCTTTCGCAGCCCTGCCAGAGAGAACACCTGAAAGCCGCCGCTGTCGGTGAGGATGGGGCCATCCCAGCGCATGAACTTATGAAGTCCTCCCATTTGCCGCACCACGTCGTCGCCCGGCCGCAGATGCAGGTGATAGGTGTTGGATAGTTCGATCTGCGTCCCCAGCCGTTCCTTCAGGTCGATAGCGCTGACGCCGCCCTTGATGGCGGCCTGGGTGCCTACGTTCATAAACACCGGTGTCTGCACTTCGCCGCCATGGGCACAGGTAAACACACCTCGCCGGGCTTTTCCCTCTTTTTTGATGACCTTGAACATTTCTCTCTCCTGCTTTCACTGAATAAACATCGCATCGCCAAACGAGAAGAAGCGGTACCGTTCCTCCACCGCCTGCTGATAGGCCGCCAGCACGTGCTCTCGTCCCGCCAATGCCGATACCAGCATGATGAGTGTGGACTCCGGCAGATGAAAGTTTGTTACCAGTGCGTCCAGCACCTTGAACTTGTACCCCGGATAGATAAAAATATCTGTCCATCCGGCGCTGGCACGCATGGTTCCATCCTCCGCTGCCTGAGATTCTATCGTGCGGCAGCTGGTGGTACCCACGCAGATGACCCGCCCGCCGTTTTTCTTCGTCTCGTTGATAAGATCGGCCGTCTCCTGGGGGATCACACAGTATTCACTGTGCATGGTGTGGTCGGTGATCTCGTCCTCTTTCACCGGGCGGAAGGTTCCAAGTCCCACATGGAGTGTAACGTATCCTACCTTTACACCAATTGCCTGTACTCGCTCCAGCAGCTCCGGCGTAAAGTGCAGCCCCGCTGTGGGCGCCGCCGCCGAGCCGTTGACCTTGGAGTACACCGTCTGATAGCGTTCCTGATCCTGCAGCTCCTCCTTGATGTACGGCGGCAAGGGCATCTTACCAAGCCGCTCCAGCACCTCCAGGAAGATTCCTTCATAAGAGAACTTTACCAGCCGGTTGCCGTCGGGCAGCTCGTCCACCACCTCCGCCGTCAATTCACCGCTGCCGAAAATGACCTGTGCGCCCTTCCGCAGCTTCTTCCCCGGACGGACAAGGCACTCCCACACATTGTCGCCCCGGTCGATAAGCAGCAAAATTTCGCAGGCCCCGCCGCCGGGCACCCGATGGCCCAGCAGCCGTGCCGGCAGCACCCGGGAGTTGTTCAGAATCAGACAGTCGCCCGGACGCAGATACTCCGGCAGATCGTAAAAATGCCGGTGCTCTACCGCCCCTGTTTTCTTGTCCAGCACCAACAGCCGTGAGCCGTCCCGCCGTTCCAACGGTGTCTGCGCGATCAGCTCCTGCGGCAGGTCAAAGTAAAAATCGTGTGTTTTCATCGTGTATCACTCATTCATTCAAAATTTGCACACCGCGGGATATTATAGTATATTTCCCGCCTTTATGCAACGTTTTTCCCGGGAAAAGTTCCTTTGCATAGGGAAAAGCCGCGGTCATACCGCGGCTTTTCCAAAAAACGATGGCAATAATTACAGATGCAGCGCACAGCTTACACCAAAACAGCCTTGTGGAACACCTTTTTGCCCTTTTTGATGACCACGCCGTCGCCGGTAAACTGCTCGCAGCCGAAAGTCGTCTCAATGGCCGCCACCTTCTCATCGTTGACGGAGACGCCGCCCTGCTGCACCAGCCGGCGCGCCTCACCCTTGGAGGCCGCCAGACCGCACTTCACCAGCAGGGTCAGCACATCGATGCTGCCGCCGCCGAAATCATCGTTGGTCAGCTCGGTAGTGGGCATATGCTCCGTGTCGCCGCCGCCAGCAAACAGCGCCTTGGACGCGGCCTTGGCCTTGTCGGCCTCCTCCTGGCCGTGCACCAGCTTGGTCAGCTCGTAGGCCAGGATCTCCTTGGCCTCGTTCAGTTGAGAGCCCTCCCAGGTGGACATCTTGTCGATCTCCTCCAGCGGCAGGAAGGTCAGCATACGGATGCACTTCAGCACGTCGGCGTCATCCACGTTGCGCCAGTACTGGAAGAACTCGAAGGGGCTGGTCTTGTTGGGGTCCAGCCACACAGCGCCGCTGGCGGTCTTGCCCATTTTCTTACCCTCGGAGTTCAGCAGCAGGGTGATGGTCATGGCATGGGCGTCCTTGCCCAGCTTCTTGCGGATCAGCTCGGTACCTCCCAGCATGTTGCTCCACTGGTCGTTGCCGCCGAACTGCATGTTGCAGCCATAGTGCTGGAACATGTAGTAGAAGTCATAACTCTGCATGATCATGTAGTTGAACTCCAGGAAGCTGAGGCCCTTCTCCATGCGCTGCTTGTAGCACTCGGCGCGCAGCATGTTGTTCACGGAGAAGCAGGCGCCCACCTCGCGCAGCATTTCAATGTAGTTCAGCGGCTTCAGCCACTCGGAGTTATACAGCATCAGCGCCTTGCCGTCGGAGAAGTCGATGAACTTCTCCATCTGGCGCTTGAAGCACTCCGCGTTGTGCTTGATGGCATCCTCGGTCAGCATCTGGCGCATATCGGTACGGCCGGAGGGGTCGCCGATCAGCGTCGTACCGTCGCCGATCAGGGCGATGGGCTTGTTGCCCGCCATCTGCAAACGCTTCATCAGGCACAGCGCCATAAAGTGGCCCACGTGCAGGCTGTCCGCCGTGCAGTCAAAGCCGATGTAGAACGTGGCCTTGCCGTTGTTGACCATCTCGCGGATCTCTTCTTCATTTGTGACCTGTGCGATCAAACCGCGGGCCACCAGTTCCTCATAAATACCCATAGCTTCAATTTCCTTTCTGTATGTTCATTTGTTTTCTTGTGACAGGGAATAAAAAACGCCCCCTGTCATCTCGACAGAGGGCGATGCAGACGCTCGCGGTACCACCTCATATTCGCCATGCCCTCGCAGACACGACCTCGTTGGGTGCAGACACACCCTACCGCTGTAACGGGCGGACCCGACACATCCCTACTGGCTCACGCGAACGTTCGGGAGGCTGCTCCGGGATGTATTCACCCATTTCTTCCTCTCCTCCTTACACCGGCCGGAGGCTCTCTTTGCAGGTCTGAAATGCGCTACTTATTCCCTTCATCGCTGTTGCGGTATCAAGTTGAGGTTATTGTAGCAGATTTTTTTCGTTTGTCAACCACTATTTTCATGTTGCGAAAAACAGCTACAGCTCCGCCCGGAATTTCTCCGCCTGTACCAGCAGCTCCTCTGCCCCGTCCAGCATGGTCTGGGACACATGGCTGCCGCCGGTGAGCCGCGCCAACTCCCGCCGCCGCTGCTCTCTGTCCAGCCGCCGCACCTCTGTATAGGTACGGCCGCCTCTCTCGCCCTTCTCCACGGAGAAATGCGTGTCCGCCATAGCCGCCAGCTGCGGCAGATGGGTCACGCACAGCACCTGCTTTCTGCGGCTGATACGCGCCATCTTCTCCGCCACCTTCTGGGCCGCCCGGCCGGAAACGCCGGTGTCCACCTCGTCGAACACCATCGTCCCCACGTGATCCTGCTCACTGAGCACGTTCTTCATAGCCAGCATGATCCGGGCCAATTCGCCGCCGGAAGCAATCTTGTGGATGGGACGCAACTCCTCGCCCACGTTGGCGGACATCAAAAACCGTACCGTGTCCATGCCGTCGCTGTCCAGAGGCTTTTCTGCAAAGTCCACCGCAAAGCGTATCTTCCCCATGTCCAGCTGCTGCAGTTCTGTCAGTATCTGCGCCGTCAGCCGATCCGCCGCTGCCTTTCGCGCGTCGGACAGCGCCTGCGCCGCCTGCCGTGCCTCCTTCTCCGCCTTGGACAGCGCCTGCTCCAGCCGCGCCAGCGTGTCACCGGCATCCTCGATCTGCGCCAGCTCCACCTCACACCGGGCCTGGTAGTCCAGCATATCCTCCACGGTCGCGCCGTACTTCTTTTTCAGCCGGTACAGCAGGTCCATCCGGCTCTCCACCCGGTCCAGCTCACCGGGCGACACATCCAGTTCGCCCCGCTTGTCCTCCACGGTGGCCGCGATGTCGTAAACTTCACTGTACGCCTCCCCCAGACGTTCATACAGCTGGCCGAAAGCGTCATCCAGATGTCGTACGCCACCCAGCGCGTCCTGGGCCTGCCGCAGAGCGCTCAGCGCCCCGCCGCCGCTGTCGTCGCCGTTCAGGGCATAGTCCGCCCCGGCCACCGCGTCCAGGAACTTCTCCGCGTTCCGGAGCATCCCCCGCCGCGCCGTCAATTCCTCTTCTTCACCGGACGTCAATTTTGCCCGACGAAGCTCCTCGATCTGATATTGCAGGGTGTCTACCCGCCGGGCCTTTTCCGCCTCATCCATCTGCAGCGCCCCGATCTGCCGCCGTATATCTGTAAAGTTTTTATACTTCTCAGCATATGTAATTGCAAGACTTTCCACCCTGCCAAAGCTGTCCAGATACACAATGTGCTGCTCCTCGTCCAGCAGCTGCTGCCCGTCGTGCTGCCCGTGGATATTCAGCAGTCGGGCACCCAGTGCCCGCAGCTGTCCCACTGTTACCGGACGGCCGTTGACCCGGCATACGTTTTTGCCGTCGGTCTGGATCTCCCGCTGCAGCAGCAGCGTCCCATCCGCCTCCGGCTGGATGCCCAACTCCTCCGTCAGCTCCGGTGCCATACCGGAAAAAGCCGCGCTGACAAACGCCTTTTCAGCCCCGGTACGGATCAGCTCCCGGCTGGTCCGCTGCCCCAGTACAGCGCTCAGACTGTCGATAACAATGGACTTGCCCGCGCCGGTCTCACCGGTCAGGGCATTGAACCCCGGTGCGAATTCGATATCCGCCGCCTCGATGATGGCGATATTCTCAATATGCAGCAGCTCCAGCATACCGATCTTCCCTCCTCAGCGCAGCATTTGCCGCACCTGTTCGCAGAAATCCGCCGCGTGGGCACTGTCGTGAAATACCAGCAGCACCGTGTCATCACCGGCCAGCGTACCCACGATATCCGTATCCTCCATGCTGTCCAGCGCAAAGGCGGCGGCGTTGGCCATGCCGTTCATGGTCTTGATGATCGCCAGGTTCTGGGCGTTTTCCGCTGAGACCACGCACTCCCGAAAGATCGTCTGCAGCTTCTCCTCAAAATTCAGCTTGGGCATCTGCGCCGACACGGCATAGCGATACCCACCCTTGCCGTCCGGTGCCTTCATCAGGTGCAGCTGCTTGATGTCCCGGGAAACAGTGGCCTGTGTGCAGGCAAAGCCACGGACTGCCAGCAGCTGCATCAGCTGCTCCTGTGTCTCCACAGCTGTCTCCTCAATGATCTGCAATACCGCTGTCTGCCGGTCATTTTTCATGCTTCAGCGCCTCCATCCCCATCTTTGAATCCAGTATCTCACAAAAGCTCTTTTTACTCAGCCGCACCAGCTTCGTCACGAACTTGGACTGCCGTGTCCGCACCATATCGCCGTTTTTCAGCGAAAACGCCTTCCCGCCGTCCACAGACAGATATACGAACTTCCGATTGGCGTCCGCCGTTTCCACCAGCAGCGTGTGCTCCGGCGAGAGCACGTAGCTGCCCGCCCGGGTCGAGTGGGGGCAGATGGGCGTCAGCAGCAGATTGTGAGCCGTGGGCTCCACGATGGGCCCGCCGGCCGCCATAGAGTACCCCGTGGATCCGGTGGGCGTGGACACAATGGCCCCATCGCCGGTGATCCTGGTCAGCCGGCCCTCCTCCGTGGATACATCCAGCCGCACCACCCGGGCCACACTGCCCTTTGAGATCACCGCGTCGTTCAGCGCGATATTGTTGTATACGGGCTTACCCTCCCGCAGCACGGTCACGTCCAGCATCATCCGGGACTCCACGGCAAAATCCCAGCTTTTCAGGTCACGCAGCCGTTCCAGCTCGTTGGGCTCCAGCTCGGACATAAAGCCAAGGCTCCCCAGATTGATGCCCAGCACCGGCACATTGTGCAGCGCCACTGTCCGGGCCAGATGCAGGATCGTACCGTCGCCGCCGAAGGCGATCAGCATATCCGCCCGCTTGATCTCCTGCTGTAACTGCCGGATGGGCACACCCAGCTGATCGTCATACCCCTCCCGACTGAAGGGCAGACATACCACCGTTTCAAAACCGAGCCCCTCCAGCAGCTCCCTGGACCGCTTGGCCACGGTCAGCTCGCTGTCCCGATAGGGATTTGGGCAAAGGATCACACGTTTCATATCTCCCCATGACCTTCCTTCAACGCAGAATGTGAGGCGTCCACCAACGCCCGCAGGTCAGGGACGCAGTCCGCTTCCCCGCCCTTTTTCAGATAGCCGAGGTACTCGATATTTCCCTCCGGCCCGCGGATAGGAGAATATGTAATACCAAGAACTGTAAAGTTATTTTCCTTTGCATGACGCAAGAAGTTCTCCAGCACTTCCAGGTGTACTGCCGGGTCACGGACGACGCCCTTTTTCCCCACCTTTTCCCGTCCCGCTTCAAACTGCGGCTTGATGAGGCAGGCCACCTCGCCGCCCTCGCGCAGCAACGCATATAACGCAGGGAAAATCAGCTTCAGCGAGATAAAGCTCACGTCGATGGACGCAAAATCCAACGTCTCCGGTATCTGCTCCGTGGAGAGATACCGCGCGTTGGTCCGTTCCAGACACACCACCCGTGCATCGCTCCGCAGCTTCCAATCCAGCTGTCCGTAGCCCACATCCACAGCATAAACCTTTGCCGCGCCGTTTTGCAGCATACAGTCCGTAAACCCGCCGGTGGACGCGCCGATGTCCGCGCACACCTTGCCCTCCAATGTGATGGGAAAGGTCTGCATAGCCTTTTCCAGCTTCAGTCCGCCCCGGCTCACATACCGCAGGGCGTGGCCCCGTACCTCCACACTGGCGTCCTCTGCCACCGGTGTTCCGGGCTTGTCCGACCGCTGTCCGTCCACGAATACCAGACCTGCCATAATGGTGGCCTGGGCTTTTTGCCGGCTCTCGCACAGGCCGCGTTCTGTCACAAGCACATCCAGCCGTATTTTTTTGCTCATGCCAATACCTCCCGCACCGCCTGTGCGATTCCCTCTGCGTCCAGACCGAGGGCGTGCCGCAGCTCTACCGTGGACCCCTGGCTCGGGAGCGTCGTGCCGACGTTTCGCAGTACCAGCTTCTCCGCGCCCGCGCCCTGCTCCAGCAGCAGCGCGCTCAGCCGTTCGCCCACCGCGCCGGCGCGGAGCTGATCCTCCGCGGCCACTATGCGCTTTACGCCGTCCAGCGCCCGGCAAATACCGCTGCTGTCCAGCGGTGCGACCCGGTTCAGCTTTACCACCCGGGCGGAAACGCCCTCCCCCGCCAGCAGCGCCGCTGCCCGCAGCGCCTGCTGCGTCAGGATACCGTAGGTCACGATAGCCGCGTCTGTCCCCTGACGGAGCACCGTCACTGATTCAGCGCCGCAGTCGCCTTCATACCCGTCCTCACCACCCCGGGGATACCGCACCGCCACCGGTCCGTCCATCTCCAGCACCGCCCGCCGCAGCATCTGCCGCAGCTCGGCAAAGCTGGCGGGCGAGAGCACCGTCATGCCCGGTATCTGGCTCAGGTAGTCCAGACAGCCGTGGTGTGTCTCGCCGTCTGCGCCCACGATGCCGCAGCGATCCACCGCCAGCACCACATGGAGCTTCTCCAGCGCCATATCCTGCACCAGCATATCGTAGCCCCGCTGCAAGAAGCTGTCATATACGGCAAACACCGGTATCAGCCCTTGCTTGGCCATACCGCCGGCCATAGCCACGCCGTGGCCCTCCGCAATGCCTACGTCAAAAAAACGCCGCGGGAACTCCCGTGCAAAGCCTGTCAGACCTGTGCCGTCGGCCATGGCGGCGGTGATGGCGCACACGCGCCTGTCCTCCCGCGCCAGCTGCCGCAGTGTCTCGCCGAACACATGGGAGAACGTTTCTTTGCCTGCCTGCCGTACCTTTCCGGTAGCCGGATCAAAGGGCCCTACGCCGTGGAACTTCTCCGGCTCCCGCAGTGCATAGTCGTATCCGCTGCCCTTCACGGTGTGGACGTGTACCAGCACCGGGCGCCCGGCCTCTTTGGCCGCCTGCAATACCGCCGTCAGCCGCTGTACGTCGTGGCCGTCCACCGGTCCCATGTACGCAAAGCCCATATCCTCGAACACGGTGCTCACCGGCGGCAGCAGCGTCTTTTTCAGCGCTGTTTTCACCTCATGGCTCCACTCATACAGCGTCCGTCCCGCCGGCAGCTTCTCCAGCGCCTTGCGGTAACGCTTCTTGAATTCGTAATACTCCGGGTCCGTCCGCATCTTCGACAGCTGCTTGGACAGCCCGCCCACATTCCGGTCGATGGACATTCCGTTATCGTTCAGAATGACCACCAGCGGTTCGCCGCTGCCGCCGGCGTCGTTGAGGCCCTCAAAGCTCAGCCCGCCGCCCAGCGCACCGTCGCCGATAACGGCCACGACTTGGTAGTCCTGTCCCAGCAGCGTCCGTGCCCGCGCCATGCCCAGCGCTACCGACACCGAATCCGACGCGTGCCCCGCCATAAAGGCGTCGTGCACACTCTCATAGGGCTTGGGAAAGCCTGACAGTCCACCGAACTGCCGCAGCGTATCGAACAACTCCCGTCGGCCGGTCAGCGCCTTGTGTACGTAGCATTGGTGCCCCACATCCAGCACCAGCCGGTCCGTGGCTGTGTCGAACACCCTGTGGATCGCCACCGTCAGCTCTACCACACCCAGGTTGGATGCCAGGTGCCCGCCGGTGCGGGATACCTGCTCCACCAGAAAGCTCCGCAGCTCCCGGCACAGCGTGGCCGTCTGCTCCTCGGACAGACATTTCACGTCTGCCGGGCTGTTGATCGTCTCTAAAATCAAATCTGTCTCCGTCCTTTATCACACAGGTATCATACGGGTATTATACAGGTAGGCATAAACGCCTATACTCCTAATCTTAATTGGCACATTATTGTATCACATTTGTACCTGATTTACAACTGTATTTCCAACTGTTTATGCAAAGCATCCTGCATAAACAGCCGCCCTTGTCCAGCTGTCATCAGGCATTGCTCGATACCCCAAGTTGGTACGCCAAAAATGTATCAGGTGCTCCGCGATACGATCTAAGGCGAAGGCAGGTATCGGCTTCGTCCTTGGGCAGACGGAGCAGGACGCGGGGCACGTCTATCTCCGCTCCTGTATCGCCCTGTAAAATGAAAACGTTGTGCCTGTCAGCCAAGGCTGACAGGCACTTTTTTCGTCCCGCATACATAGGATATACCTGTAACGAACCCTATAAGGAGGTCATTCCATGAATGAACAGGATATTGTCAACAAGCTGAAAAGCGACCCCCGTGCATTGAAGTCTGTCATGCAGTCACAGGACGGCCAAGCACTGCTGAATATGCTCTCCGGCGGCAACAGCGCCGCACTGGGTCAAGCAGCGCGCCAGGCTGCCTCCGGTGACACGGCAGCTTTGAGCGCCATGCTCTCCCGTGTACTGTCCAGCCCACAGGGCGCGGAGCTGGTGCAGCGTCTGGAATCGAAGCTCCAGCAGTAGCGGAAAGGAGGACACAGCGTGGACGACGTCAATGAAAAACTTAACGCGCTGCTGTCCGACCCCGGCAGTATGGCGCAGATCATGCAGTTGGCGCAGCAGCTCTCCGGATCCATGGGTGGCGAGAACACACCGCCATCTCCTCCGTCACCTCCTCAG
>FR881565.1:101505-166975 GCA_000435555.1 Firmicutes bacterium CAG:176 | reverse complement strand
TGCGCCACTGCCGGCCATTGATCCCCAGGTCATCGCCAAATACCTGCCCCTGCTGCATGAGCTGACCCGCGACACCAGCCAGACCACCCAATTGCTCTACGCCCTGCGGCCGTTTCTGAAGGACGACAAACAGAATAAGGTGGAGCGCGCCGCCAGGCTGGCGCGGCTTATCACTATCGGCAAGCGCTTTTTGACGGAAGGGGGAGGTCTGCCTGTATAACCGCTACATTCGCGGCGACGATGGCATCTATACCCGCGTTCCCGTGGACGAAGAGCCCCCGCCCCGTTCCGATCCGCCGCCGAAAGGTCCTCCTCCGCCGCCACCGGAGCACGGTGCACCGGAGCGTGGCTTCTTCAACGACCTGCTGGAAAAGCTGCACTTGGGTGATCTGGACGCCGGCGACCTGCTGCTGTTGTGTCTGCTGTTCTACCTCTCCCGGCAAAAAGCGGATGAAGAGCTGCTCATCGCCATAGGATTGCTGCTGATATTGTGACTTCCAGTATTTACATTTGCAAAATGGTTACAATGTACCCAGTCTTGCAAGGCAAATACCACAAGGAGGTACAGCAACTATGTTCTGCAATTTCGACTGTGCTTCCCTGCTGAAGCTGCTGTGCGGCTTTTTCGGCAAGTGCTGACGCATATACGCACATAAAAACATCCCCCGACAGTCTGTCGGGGGATGTTTTGCGTGTAAAATGAAATTACTTCACAGCCTCGGCCACCGCAACAGCCACGGCCACGGTCGCGCCGACCATAGGATTGTTGCCCATGCCCAGGAAGCCCATCATCTCCACATGCGCAGGGACGGAGCTGGAGCCGGCAAACTGCGCGTCGCTGTGCATACGGCCCATGGTGTCGGTCATGCCGTAGGAAGCGGGACCGGCGGCCATATTGTCCGGGTGCAGCGTACGGCCGGTGCCGCCGCCGGAGGCCACGGAGAAGTACTTTTTGCCCTGCTCGATGCACTCCTTCTTATAGGTGCCGGCCACAGGGTGCTGGAAGCGAGTAGGGTTGGTGGAGTTGCCGGTGATGGACACGTCCACGCCCTCATGGTGCATGATAGCCACACCCTCGCGGACATCATCGGCGCCATAGCAGCGGACATCGGCGCGCTCGGTCTCGGAATACCGAATCTCGCGGACGATGTTCAGCTTGCCGGTGAAATAGTCAAACTGAGTCTGCACATAAGTGAAGCCGTTGATGCGGCTGATGATCTGCGCAGCGTCCTTGCCCAAACCGTTCAGGATGACCCGCAGAGGTTCCTTACGTGCCTTGTTTGCGTTGCGAACGATGCCGATAGCACCCTCGGCAGCGGCAAAGGACTCGTGACCAGCAAGGAAAGCGAAACACTTGGACTCGTCGCTCAGCAGCATGGCGCCCAGATTGCCGTGGCCCAGACCCACCTTGCGGTCCTCGGCCACGGAGCCGTCGATGCAGAAGGACTGCAATCCCTCACCGATCTTGCGGGCGGCATCCGCAGCGGTCTTGACACCGGACTTCAGCGCGATGGCCGCACCCACGGTGTACGCCCAGCAGGCGTTCTCAAAGCAGATGGGCTGAATGCCCTTGACGATCTCATAGGGGTCGAAGCCCTTCGCCTTGCAGAGCTCGCGGCACTCCTCCACGGAGCCGATGCCGTACTGCGCGAGGACGCCGTTGATCTTATCGATACGTCTTTCGTAACTTTCAAACAGAGCCATTTTGTCGTCCTCCTTCTCTTATTCCTGGCGCGGGTCGATATACTTCTCCGCGTTGTCCCACTGGCCGTAGTGGCCGGTGGCGTTCTTCAGGGCTTCGTTGGCGTCCACACCCTTCTTCACGGCGTCCATCATCTTGCCCAGACTGATGAACTCATAGCCGATGATCTCATCCTTGTCGTTCAAAGCCAGCTTGCTGCAATAGCCCTCGGCCATCTCCAGATAGCGGGGACCCTTTTCGCGGGTGCCGAACATGGTGCCCACCTGAGAGCGCAGGCCCTTGCCCAAGTCCTCCAGAGACGCGCCCACAGCCAGACCGTCCTCGGAGAAAGCGGACTGAGTGCGGCCATAGACGATCTGTAGGAACAGCTCGCGCATGGCGGTGTTGATGGCATCGCACACCAGGTCGGTGTTCAGCGCCTCCAGAATAGTCTTGCCGATCAGAATCTCGGAAGCCATGGCGGCGGAGTGGGTCATACCAGAGCAGCCGATGGTCTCCACCAGCGCCTCCTCGATAACGCCGTTCTTCACATTCAGCGTCAGCTTGCAGGCACCCTGCTGGGGTGCACACCAGCCGATACCGTGGGTAAAGCCGGAAATATCCCCGATCTGCTTGGCCTGTACCCACTTGCCCTCCTCGGGAATGGGAGCCGGACCGTGATAAGCGCCCTTGGCGACAGGACACATATGCTGTACTTCCGTCGTGTAGATCATAGTGACGATGTTCCTTTCTGTGTTATAGTCGTGCCTTGCGGCGGGTAAAACGAAATGGCGATCCATGTATCATGGCCGCTTCGCGGTCATTATACCAAATCTCCCCACAAATTGCAAGAAACATTCCAAACATTTGGACATTCTGCGAAATCGCCCATAAGCATTGACTTTTCCCGTAAAACCAGTATACTATTATAGTATTTTTATCAAGTAACGGAGGTCCACCCCTATGTCTGACGCCGCTTATTTTACCGAGATGGAAGCCAAGATCCCCACGGGCAAGGTCCGCACCCGCTTTGCGCCCTCCCCTACCGGTTATATGCACATCGGCAATCTGCGTACCGCCCTGTATACCTGGCTCATTGCCCGCAGTCACGGCGGCACGTTTATCCTCCGTATCGAGGATACCGACCAGGGGCGGCTGGTGGAGGGAGCTACCGACGTCATCTACCGCACCATGACCGAGTGCCATCTGAACCATGACGAGGGCCCCGACATCGGCGGTCCCGTGGCTCCCTATATCCAGTCCCAACGTCGGGATACCTACGGCAAATACGCCCGCTTGCTGGCGGAAAAGGGCGGCGCCTATTACTGTTTCTGCGAGAAGTGTGCCTCCGAGGAGGACACCGGCGATTTTGACCGCGCCGATGATCCCTGCCGTGATCTGCTGCTGGAGGACGCTCTGCGCCGCGTGGAGGCGGGCGAGCCTTACGTCATCCGCCAGCGCATCCCCAAGGAGGGCACCACCACGTTTCACGATGCCGTGTTCGGCGATATCACCGTGGAAAACAGCACCCTGGATGACCAGGTACTGCTGAAACGGGACGGTCTGCCAACTTACAACTTTGCCAATGTGATCGACGACCACCTGATGGGCATCACCCATGTGGTACGCGGCAGCGAGTATCTGTCCTCCGCGCCCAAGTACGACCTTCTTTACCACGCTTTCGGCTGGGAGGTACCCACCTATGTCCACTGCTCCCCCGTCATGCGGGACGCACAGAACAAGATGTCCAAGCGCCACGGCGACCCCAGCTATGAGGACCTGAAGGCAGAGGGCTATCTGACCGATGCCATTCTCAACTACGTTGCCCTGCTGGGCTGGAGTCCCAAGGGTGAGCTGGCGGAGCAGGAGATCTTCTCTCTTGATGCGCTTGTCAAGGCGTTTGATCTGACCGGTATTTCCAAATCTCCCGCCATCTTCGACAAGGCCAAGCTGGATCATTTCAACGCCGTCTACCTGCGTGCCATGTCCCCGGAGGACTTCGCCAAGGCAGCCGAGCCCTACATCCGCCAGAGCGTCAAGGGCGACTTTGACGTGGCGGCCATCGCCGCGCTGCTGCAGGCGCGCTGCGAGCGTCTTACAGACATCCCGGAGAAGGTGGACTTCTTCGATGCGTGCCCGGAGTACGACGTGGAATTCTTCACCAACAAGAAATCCAAGACGAACCCAGAGGTCTGCAAGGCCATGCTGGAGGCGGCTATTCCCATGCTGGCGGCGCTGCCCCAGTGGACGGACGAGGCCATCCACGATGGCCTGATCGCCTTAGCTGAACAATTGGGTGTCAAGAATGCCACCCTCATGTGGCCGGTGCGTATCGCTGCTGCCGGCAAGCTGGTCACCCCCGGCGGCGCAGTGGAGATCTGCCGCATCCTGGGCCGTGATGAAACGCTCCGCCGTCTCCGCGCCGGCCTGGAGAAGCTGGCATGAAAAAACAGCTTTGTGCCATCGCCGCGTTCTGGCACAGGGAATACGGCCGATTTGTCGGCATAACTGCCCTTGCTTTTTTGGCACTGACCGTGCTGGCTTACATTGTCGGAAGGCTTGTCCCCAATGTTCCCGTAACCATTATACGCACCTTCAACGAGAGCATTGCAGACGCCGGTATTATCCGCGATGATGGCAGCTTCAGCGCGCTGGCCCTGTTCGGCAACAACCTTCGGGCTATGGTGATGACCGTGCTTTATGGTTTTATACCATTCCTGTATCTGCCGGCACTGTCTCTGGGACTCAACGCTGCGATCATCGGTATGCTTGCCGCACTGATAGATGGCCAGTGGCTTCTGCTGTTGGCCGGTCTTGTGCCCCACGGCATCTTTGAGATTCCCGCCCTGCTGCTCAGTCTGGCCGCCGGACTCTGCCTGTGCAGAAATATCAATCGATACATCCGCTGCAACGAAAAAGGTATGATGAAGCCCCTGCTTCTGGACCTGCTTCGCGTGGTGGGATTGCTGGTGGTACCACTGCTGGCCCTGGCCGCTGTGATGGAGGCCTATGTCACTCCGCTGGCTATGCAGCTGTTTATGTAAGCCCCGTTTCCCATACGGTTTGTTTTTCCCGCGGCGCCGCCGCGTACTTGATTTTGAAAGGATTGATCCCGCAATGTGTGAAAAGACCACGAACGTTCCCGCTCTGTTTGGCAAAATGGTGTTTGGTGAGCAGCAGATGCAGCAGCGTCTCCCCGCCGCCGCCTACCAGAAATGGCAGCAATGCCTGGCCCAGGGAACGCCGCTGGATCGTACCACCGCTGGCGAGATCGCCAACGCCATGAAGGACTGGGCCATCGAAAAGGGCGCTACCCATTACACCCACTGGTTCCAGCCTATGACCGGCGTTACCGCCGAAAAACACGACAGCTTCATTACCCGCGACGGCAAAGACGGCGTGGTCATGGAACTGAGCGCCAAAGAACTCAGCAAGGGCGAGGCGGACGCCTCATCTTTCCCCTCCGGCGGTCTCCGCGCCACGTTTGAGGCCCGCGGCTACACCGCCTGGGACCCCACCTCCTACGCTTTTGTCAAGGACGAGACACTGTATATCCCTACCATTTTCTGTTCGTACAGTGGGCAGACGCTGGACAAAAAAACGCCTCTGCTGCGCTCTATGCGTGTGCTGGACAGGGAGTGCATCCGTATCCTGCGGCTGTTCGGGAACACCGAGGCGCAGCATGTCACGCCGCAGGTAGGCCCTGAGCAGGAGTACTTCCTGATCGACGAGAAGGTATACCGCCAGCGCGAGGATCTGAAGCTGTGCGGCCGCACGCTGTTCGGTGCCCGTCCCTCCAAGGGGCAGGAGCTGGACGACCACTATTACGGCGCCATCAAACCCCGGGTAGCCGCGTTCATGCGGGAGCTGGATCAGGAGCTGTGGAAGCTGGGCGTGCTGGCCAAGACGGAGCACAACGAGGTTGCGCCTGCCCAGCACGAGATCGCGCCCATCTACTCCGATGCCAACAGCGCCTGTGACAAAAATCAGCTGACCATGGAACTGCTGAAAAAGGTAGCCGCCCGCCACGGTCTGGTGTGCCTGCTGCACGAAAAGCCCTTTGCGGGCGTCAACGGCTCCGGCAAACACGATAATTGGTCATTGGCCACCGACACCGGCGAGAACCTGCTGAAGCCCGGTAGCACCCCCAGCCAGAATGCCCAGTTTCTGCTGTTTCTAGCCGCTTTTATCAAGGGCGTTGACGAGTACCAGGAAATGCTGCGCTGCTGCGTGTCCTATCCCGGCAACGACCACCGTCTGGGCGGCAACGAGGCCCCTCCCGCCATCATCTCCATCTTTCTGGGCGATGAATTAACGGCTATTCTTGATGCCATCATTCAGGGCACTGAGTATGTGGACATCACCAAGAAAAAGCTCACCATCGGCGTGGACACTTTGCCGGAGATACCCCAGGACACCACAGACCGCAACCGCACCTCTCCCCTGGCCTTTACCGGTAACAAATTCGAGTTCCGTATGCTGGGCTCCTCTCAGTCCATCGCCAGCCCTAATGTGGTGCTGAACACCATTATGACCGAGGAGCTGCGCCAGTTCGCCGACATTCTGGAAAAGGCCGACGACTTCCAGTCCGCGCTGCAGAAGCTGCTGCACGACACCTTCACCGCCCACCAGCGCATCATCTTCAACGGCAACGGCTATGATGACGCCTGGGTACAGGAGGCCAAGCGCCGGGACCTGGCTAACCTGCGGGACACGGTGGACTGTATGCCCGCCTACATTGACAAAAAGAACGTCGATCTTTTCACCAGGCACGCCATCCTCACCGAGACGGAGATGCGCGCCCGGTACGAGATCCACCTGGAGAACTACTGCAAGGTGTCTGCCATTGAGGCCAGCACCCTGCTGGACATGGTCCAGCGTCATATTCTCCCCGCCGCCAGTGCTTACGCCGACCGCCTAACCCAGACGGCCTTTCACAAGGAGAACAGTGTCCCGGCCTTGTCCGCCCGCATGGAAAAGACTCTGGCCCAGCGTGTTACCGACCTGGGTGAGAAGCTGTTTGATACCTGCGAGGCGTTGCACGCTGCCCTCAGCGATGCTCCCGCCGCGGACGGCGGTATCGATGCCGCACGGTACTACCGCTGCGAGGTCGTCGCCCTCACCCAGAAGGCCGGCGAGCTGATCGGCCGGCTGGAATCGCTGGTGGACGCCAAGGCGTGGCCGTATCCCACCTATGCGGATATTCTTTTCAGCGTGTGATCCAAAACATTGTAATTCTGTACAGAACTCACTCTCCTCGCAAAAAGCCTCCCCGGTCGGGGAGGCTTTTTCTTTCTTATTTTCCGCGAAGCGCCGCAACGATCTGCGTGTATACTTTCTCCGGCTCCCTCCGGAACCGTTCCGCCAACGCCTCGGCGTCGGCCTTATCGGCCACCATCAGATCCAACGTCATCAGGCTATCCACATCGTCCCGCAGCCGCAGCTCCACGGTGAACGTCCCGTTTTCACGCGGCGTCACCCGTCCCTGCACCTGCTGCCGCCGCACCGCCGCCTTGTTCCAAGCCGCGATATGCCTGTCCGACAGCTGCCTTACGGAATATGGCAGGCTGCTCTCGCAGATACCGCTGTTTCTCCGTCCCTTTTCCGTGATGATGTACTGTCCGTCTTCTGTGACGCGCAGATGCTCTGTCTTCACCAGGTCACCCAAACACTCCGCATAATCAAAGTAGTCGATGCCCTCGTCGCACATGGTCATGTCCTGCAAGTCGGCTCCGTCCACCGGCTCCGTCAGCCGCGACACAATGTACAGGATCAGGAACTTGATCTCCAGCTTGTCCTGAATAAACGCGATACCCACATCGCCCACCTCCTTTTTTGGTATTATACGCAATTTTTACCCGCTTGTAAAGCGAAACCCCGCGAAAAAAGCAGAGGACGGCACTCGCCGTCCCCTGTTCTGCTTCTCAATGGCACGCACAGTAGTTCTTGGTGCTGTTATAGTCGCAGGGCGTCTCCACCGCGTTGGGCGGGAAGAACTCGTTCATGGGGAACGCCACGCTGCGGAACAGCCCGCAGGGATCCTCCTGGCTGCCGCAGTCGCACTCGCTCTGGGGCACGCAGTAGTCATATACCGGCACCAGCAGCTGCGTATCGCGCTCCAACCGCACCAGCGTGAACTGCCCCAGCGTCACATACAGCCGCCGTGCTGCACTGTCGTCGAACACCAGCTCTCCACTGAAGCTCTGCGCCACAAAGGACGGGATCTCCGACAAACAACTGCCTGTCGAGACAGGGACCGGTACCTCCGCTACACGGGTATCCAGCACGATCGGGTCCACGGCTTCCACCACGGCGATAGGCAGATTGGTCCGTATCCGTCCCGGCACATCCAACTCGTCGAACACCGTGTCCGAGGAGAATATCTTGGCGTTCCCTTCGCTGCCGAACAGGATACACCGCTTGTCGAACACGCACAGGCCTTCCACCTCAGTGTATCGCGGCGTGCCGGTACACACCTGTAAAGTCACCCGGTAGTAGAAGCGCATATCCACCGAATAGAACCCCCGGTTGAACGTCACCGGCTCCACATCGGTGTAGACGTACAGCAGCTCCGCTGTGCCGCCCTTGATCATCTGCGACGCGCTGAGCACCTCCTGCGCCGCCGCCGTGGGGTAAAAGCGCAGATCCTCCACGCAGTCCTTATCCCTGCATGAGTCAAATATCTTCCGCGTATGGATGCACACGGCCTCCCGGACGTTCCCCAGGTCGCAGACCGGTCCCGGCATTACATTTTCAGGCATAGAATGACCTCCCAATAAGTAGTGAAAGACGGCCTCTTTCATTCCACTCTATGCCCAAAAGGCAAAAAGGGTGCGGCCCGCAGGCCGCACTCTGACACTCATTCGCTCTTTTCCTTCCTTCGCACCACAACGTTCTCCGGTCCAAGCCATTCCCGGCACTCCTTCAAAAACGCCGGATGGTCCAGGCAGAAGCCGCCCCACAGCTTGCCGGTGTCGGCAATGCGTATCTTCAGCGGCACCTTCCCTTCGAACATGGTCGCCACCAACAGCAGATGGCTGAACGCCGGGTCATCGATGCTCTTCACCCGCAGGTATACGGCGGCAGCGCCGTTTTCCGGGGCCTTTTGCCCCTCCGGCAGTTCACTGCCGTTCATGGGGAATACCACGTCCGGCATGATCTGCGGCGGCTTTTCGTCCCGCAGGCTCAGCCGTCCCTTGATAAGTACCGGGCTGTTCACTGCCAGATAGCTGCCGCACTTGTCCAGCACCCGGCTGAAGCATAGCAGCTCCATGCTGGCTGTCTCGTCCTCCAGCACCACATACGCCATCAGCGTCCCGTTCTTGGTGGGCCGCGTCTTGCTGGAGGCCACGATGCCCGCCACCGTCACCGGCATACCGTCGGCGAACCGTGTGGGGCCCTCTTCAGAGGACACATCCTCCAGTATCTCATTCAGCGTCACTGCCCCGCTGCTACGGGCCGCAGCGCGATAGCCCACCATAGGGTGCCCGGACAGATACAGCCCCGTGGTCTCCTTCTCCATGTGCATCCGCTCCGTGGCGGTAAACTCCGGAATGTCCGGCATCACCACCGTCTCCACGGTGCTGTTGGCGGCGCTCATGCCGAAGAAATCGATCTGGCCCTCCACGTTCCGCCGCCGCACGTTGCCGATGCCGTCCAGCACCTTCTCATACACCGCCAGCAGCTGCGACCGCCGCGCCCCCATGCTGTCGAAGGCACCGCTGCGGATCAGGTTTTCCACCGCCCGCTTGTTCATGTCGCCGCAGTCGTACATCCGGTCGCAGAAATCCTGCAAAGACGTAAAGCTGCCGCCCTGCTCCCGCTCCCGGACCACCGACTGGATAAACCCCCGTCCGATGTTCTTGATGGCCACCAGGCCGAACCGTATGCCGTCCGGCTCCACGGTGAACCGGTCGCTGGACCGGTTCACGTCCGGCGGCAGCAGCGCAATGCCGCAGTCGCGGCACTCCCCGATATACCCCGCCACCTTGTCGCTGTTGTCCAGCACGCTGGTCAGCAGCGCGGCCATATACTCCTTGGTGTAATGACACTTGAAATACGCCGTCTGATACGCCACCACCGCGTAGCTCACCGCGTGAGCCTTGTTGAAAGCATAGTTGGCAAAGTCGTATATCTCGTCGTAGATGGCCTGCGCTGTCTTCTCGTCAATACCGTTGGCGATACAGCCCTTGATCCCTCGTTCCGCATCGCCGTATACGAAGGCCTGACGCTCCTTCTCGATCTCCTTGGCCTTCTTCTTGCTGATGGCCCGGCGCACCATGTCCGCCTGCCCCAGCGAAAAGCCGCCCAGCTCCTGGAAAATGCGGATGACCTGCTCCTGGTACACGATGCACCCGTAGGTGACCGACAGTATAGGCACCAGCCTTGGGTGCTTATACGTCACCAGCTTCGGATCGTGCTTGCAGGCGATAAACCTCGGAATGGACTCCATTGGTCCCGGACGGTACAGCGCGATCACGGCGGTGATATCCTCAATACTCTGTGGCTTCAGCCCCACGCACACACCGGTCATGCCCGTGGACTCGATCTGGAACACGCCCGCCGTCTGTCCTCGGGAGATCATGTCATAGGTCTCCGCGTCGTCGTCCGGTATTTTGCTCAGCGCGAACTCTGGCTCCCGCTGCTGCACCATCTTCACGGCGTCATCCAGCACCGTCAGGTTCCGCAGCCCCAGAAAGTCCATTTTCAGCAGGCCCAGCTCCTCCAGAGTCGTCATCACATACTGGCATACTACCGCATCGTCGTTCCGTGCCAGCGGCACATATTCGTATACCGGCAGCTTTGTGATGACCACGCCTGCCGCGTGGGTAGATGCGTGCCGCGGCATTCCCTCCAGTGCCATGGCTGTGTCGATGAGCTTCTTGACCTTTGGGTTCTCCCGGTACATATCCGCCAACTGCTTCGAGAGCTTCAGCGCCTCCTGCAAGGTAATATGCAGCGCCCCCGGCCCTGCCGGTACCAGCTTCGCCACAACATCCACCTCGGCGTAGGTCATGTTCAGCGCCCGGCCCACATCCCGTATGGCTGCTCGGGCGGCCATGGTACCGAAGGTCACGATCTGGGCTACATGGTCGTCGCCATATTTTTTGCGGACATATTCCACCACCTCACCCCGCCGCGTGTCGCCGAAGTCCATGTCGATATCCGGCATAGACACACGCTCCGGGTTCAGGAACCGCTCGAAGTACAGATCGTACTTCATGGGGTCGATGTCCGTGATCTCCAGGCAGTAAGACACCATAGATCCGGCCGCGCTGCCGCGCCCTGGTCCCACCGGTATTCCCCGGCTCTTGGCGTACCGCACAAAGTCCGACACAATGAGGAAATAGTCCGTAAAGCCCATTTTCTCGATCATATCCAGCTCATAATCCAGCTGCTTCCGATATTCCGGCTTTGCCTGACCGTACCGCTGAGCAAACCCCTCATCGCATAGCTTCCGCAGATATGTAGGTGAGTCATACCCCTCCGGCAGCTTGAATTCCGGAAGATGGTATTTGCCGAAGGTGAACTCCAGCTGGCATTTTTCCGCGATCTTTTCCGTGTTGGCCACCGCGTCCGGATATCCGGCGAACAGCGTCTCCATCTCCTCTGTGGAACGGATATAAAAATTCCGCGGCTCATACCGCATTCGGTTCTCGTCATCCACCGTCTTGCCGGTCTGGATGCACAGCAGCACGTCGTGGTTTTCTGCATCCTCCTTCCGCAGATAGTGGGCATCATTGGTACACACCAGGGGTATCCCCGTTTCGTTGTGCAGCCGCAAAAGACCCCGGTTCACCTCGGTCTGCTCGGCGATGCCGTGGTCCTGTAATTCCAGGTAAAAGTCCTCACCGAAAATTCCCCGCATCTCCAGTGCATATGCCTTGGCCCCGTTGTAGTCACCATTCATCAGCCGCTTGGGAATTTCTCCTGCCAAACAGGCCGACAGGGCGATCAGCCCGTCGGAATGGGCGCGCAGCAGCTCCATATCGATACGCGGCTTGATATAGAACCCCTCGATATACGCCTGCGACACCATGTATGATAGGTTTCGGTACCCCGTCTCGTTCTTGCACAGTAGCACCAGATGCCGAGACTCCGCATCGAACTCATGCTGCTTGTCGAACCGTGTCCGACGCGCCACATATACCTCGCACCCGATGATGGGATGGATGCCCTCCGCCTTGCAGGCGCGGTAAAAGTCCACTGCGCCGTACATGACGCCGTGGTCGGTGATGGCGCAAGCCGTCTGCCCCAGTTCCTTTACCAGCTTCGGCAGGTCCCGTATCCGGCACGCACCGTCCAGCAGACTGTATTCCGTATGTACGTGCAGATGCACAAATCCCATACCTGTTCTCCTTTACTTCTCCCCTATCATCCCGCACAGTATCTCCGCCGCGCTGAGAATAAGCAGCCCGCAGTGATCCCCCGCCGCCAGTGCCATGGCCGTGTCAGTGGGCTGCAATTCCTTCTCCGCCAGCAGTTCCCGGCAGTTGAGATGCTTAAATCTCTCCATAAACCGCCGCTGGTATTCCTTGGTGATCTCCGCAGATTTCGCCTTGCTGGCGGCCATTTCCGGAAACGCGCAGCCCAGGATCATCACAGGCGCGTTTACCGCCCCACAGATGTTCCCGCTTCGCACGCCGCCGCCTAACCCCGCACCGACAGCCAGCGCTTGGGTCTCCGTAATACCCATCACATCTGCGAATGCCGCCAGCAGCGCCTGGGCGCAGTTGGCCCCGTTTTTTCTGTACGCCTCCGCGCGTTCGCACCGTTCTCTCGTATTCATAGCTCCTTAGCCTCCTCCATCAACTTTCTCATTCGATGGTTCATGCACGACTTTGTTACCGGCGGGTCGCACTTCTCTGCCAGCTGTACCAGCGACAACTCCGGATATTCCAGCCGCAGCGCCGCGGTTTGCCGCAGCTTTTCCGGCAGCGTATCCCACCGGGCGCTGCGGCGCAGCTTCTCGATGGCGCCTACCTGCTCCTGCGCCGCGTCCAGCGTCTTGTTTACGTTGGCCATATCACAGTTCATAGCCCGGTTGGCGCCGTTGCGTATCTCCTTGTCCACTTTGGCCGTCATGATGTCCATGGCCGCCGCCGGTGCGCCGATCTTCGTCAGAAAGTCCTCGATGTGCTCTGACTGCTTGAAGTACAGAAGTGCATCCGCGCCGCGCCGTATGGAACGTGGCAGGAACCCCATCTCCTCCATCAGCGCCTGTACCTCCCGGCTGGCCGGCACATGACTGGTGGCCAGCTCCAGATGGTACCGCTTCTCTGGGTCGGTGACGCTGCCTCCCGCCAAAAATGCCCCCCGCAGGAACGCCGTCCGGCAGCAATCCTCCTCCAGTATTCCGAAGTTCACGTGCAGCGCCGTCAGCTGCCTCGCATCATAGCCAAGTGTGTTGATGATCTTTTCCAGCTTTTCCGGCGCTGTGATGCCGAAGATCAGCTTTCCTTTGCCGTTCGTTTCCTCCGGTACCCGGTCGAATTTTACCCCAAAAGCCTTCTGAAACAGCTTTGGTAGCCGTGCGGCGAAGTCTCCGTTCTCCGTGATGATCCGTATCTCTCCGGGCGTGAACGTGTTGCCGTACAGCAGCACACCGTAGCCCTCGGCCCGGGCGCAGCACTGGCGGCCTATCCCCACGCGGCACAGCTCATTTTTTACCTTTCCCGCAAATGAGATCATGACCCTTCACCTCACTGTTCCGCACGGCGGAAAGCCACCGTTTTTGCCTTCATGGATATCTTTTCCACCCGGTAGCCGTATGCCGCAAGCTCCTTTTTATACGTTAGGAAGGCGTGGTCGATGGGCACACCGGCAATACGTCCTATTTCCTCGAACGACAGCGTAAATTGATCCCGTCCATCCTTAAACACATATTCCCAGAGTTTATCGTATTTGCTCATACATCGTCTCCTGTTTTTGCCCCGACCGCAGGTGCGGAACACACTTACCGCCCCATATCCCTGTGGCTTTCCGCCACGGAAAAGCCCAGCGCGTCAATGTATGCCGCCAGCCGGTGCGCCACAGCCACAGATCGGTGCCGACCGCCGGTGCAGCCTACAGCCAGTACCAGCTCTGTCCGCCCCTCCTGTCGGTACTGGGGCAGTAAATAATCCACTATCGGCGTCAGACGCCGCCAGAATTCCTCCGTGGCCGCCGCGTTCATCACATAGTCGCGCACCGCCACATCCAGCCCGGTCAGCCTTTTTAACTCCGGCACATAGTAGGGGTTTGGCAAAAACCGCACGTCCAGCACCAGGTCTGCCTCCGGTGGCAGGCCGTTCTTGAACCCGAAGGACAGCACCGTCACGTGCAGCCCGCCGTCCGCCTCTCTGCCCAACAGCGTCAGCAGCGTGCTCCGCAGCTTGGCCGCAGAAAATGCCGACGTGTCCAGCACCAAGTCTGCCTGTGCCCGCACCGGTGCCAGCATCGCCCGTTCCCGCGCTACCGCTTCTTCGATGGAGGCTCCGTCACCGCACAGAGGATGGCTCCGCCGTGTCTCTTTATAGCGGTTGATGATGGTCTTGGTGTACGCCTCCAAAAACAGCAGTCGACACCGCAGACCCTGCCGTCGCAGCTCTTCCACCGCGCCGGTCAGCCGGTCAAAGGGCTCCCCGGCCCGCACGTCGTACACGAAAGCCAAGCGGTCATACCGGCCGCCGGCGGCCGCGCAGAACTCGGCGAATTTGACCATCATCTCCGCCGGCAGGTTGTCCACGATGTAGTAGCCGCTGTCCTCCAGACAGATGGCGGCGCGGCTCTTTCCCGCACCGGACATCCCCGAAATAATGAGTATTTCCAATTCAGTATCCTCCCCCGCCGTCAAGCGTGATTCGGAATCCCGTCAAAAACAAGCCCGGTACGGCGTTATTTTTGCTGCACTTTTGCGTTCTTTTTTATTACCTCTACTGTAACATTTTTGTATATTTACTGGCACATTTTATATACCTTCTATCAAGGTCATTGAAACACCTGTGATCGATGCGGTCGTAATTCAAGTAATGACCCGGACCTCAGGCTCTAGCACAACGCCGGTTTGCTCCCGCACGCGCTTTTGTATCTCTGCCATGAGAGCTGTCACATCAGCGCAGGACGCCCCGCCCCGGTTGATGACGAACCCCGCGTGCTTCTCCGACACCTGTGCGCCGCCCACGGTCAGTCCCTTTAGGCCGCACTGATCAATCAGCGCCGCAGCATAGTAGCCCGCCGGGCGCTTAAAGGTACTGCCCGCGCTGGGATACTCCAGCGGCTGTGACGCCTTACGCCGGGCCATCAGCTCATCCATTTTCTCCCGTATCTCCCCGGGGATACCGGCCTGCAAGCGGAGCGTCGCCCGCAGCACCACCGTGTCGGGGTGCTCTGTCAGCAGGCTGTGCCGATAGGAAAACGCCATTTCTTCCCCACTGAGGGTCTTGACACCAACCTCGGGGAACAGCACGGTCACTTCCTTTACCACCTGTGCCATTTCCCCACCATAGGCACCGGCATTCATGCACACTGCGCCGCCCAGGCTTCCCGGTATCCCGTGGGCGAACTCCAGCCCGGAAAGCCCTGCCTTCTGCGCGAAAACAGCGATCTTTGCCAGTGATGCGCCGCACTCTGCCGTGATCTCACCTGCGACCGCACCAGCCGCCACACCCGCCATGTCCCGGGTGCAGATCACCAGACGCTCCACGCCCTCATCCGGGAAGATCACGTTGGTGCCGTTTCCCAGCACAAAGGGCCGTGCGCCCAGCTCCAGTGCATGGCTCACCAGCAGCACCGCCGCCTCCCCGCTGCGGGGAAAGGCTATGCGCCGCGCCGGCCCGCCGATGCGGAAGGAGGTATACCGATCCAGCGGCGCGTCCTTCTCATATTCCATCTCCGGCAGATAGTCCGCCGCCCATTTGTCCAGCTCCTCGTACCAGCTCATAATGCCTCCAAGCTTTGAAAATAAGGGGTTCCCTACACTGCCAGCGGTAGTATATGCCCCTGTCAGATACGCTTATTCTTTCCCAGCAGGGCCGCGCCGATCAGACCCGCCCGGTTGCCCAGCTGCGCCTTGACGATGCGCGTCCGCCGGTCCTTGCCGCAGGGAATGCTCTCTCTGGCCACCCGCTGCTGCACGGGTAGCAGCAGTTGCTCGTCCGCTTCATTGCTGACGCCGCCGCCAATGGCCAGTGTATCCGGCTGAAAGATATTCACCACGTTCACCACGCCGCAGGCCAGGTAGTCCACGTATCGGTCGCACACCATTTGTCCCACCGGGTCACCCTCTCGGGCCGCGATAAACGCCGACTGCCCGGACACGTGTCCGTCATTCTCCGTGATGACCCGCGCCAGAATACTGTCCGGGTAGGCCGCCAGTGCCTCTGCCGTCATGCGCTTCAGCGCCGTGGCGCTGGCGTATTGCTCCCAGCAGCCGTGCCGCCCGCAGGGGCACGGCAGGCCGTTCTGCTCAATGACCATGTGACCCACCTCGCCGGCCATACCGTTGGCGCCGTGGTATATTTTCCCGTTGTGGATGATACCCGCGCCCACGCCGGTACCCAGCGTGATGGTCACAAAGCGCTTGCTCTCGCGTCCCGCGCCCACATGGAACTCCGCCAGCGCCGCGCAGTTAGCGTCATTTTCGATGTACAGCGGGATATTCAGATATTTGTGAAACAGCTTTCGCAGCGGCACGTCCCGCAGGGGAAGGTTGCAGGTATACGCGATAGAACCCGCCCGTATATCCACCGTTCCGGGAACGCCGACGCCTACCGACGCCACATCACTGACCGGAATATTGGCCGCCTTTGCCAGCTCCTGCACCAGTGACGCCACCGTCCACGCCAGCCCCTCACGGTCTACGATGGACGCGACCTTCATCTTCTGTGTCGCCAGCAGCGTTCCGCTTTCGTCCACCAGCCCCGCCTTGAGGTTGGTGCCGCCAATGTCTACGCCAACGTATTTCATCTGTTCTCCGCCTCGCCCGTTGTGCTCTTTTTCTTCAGCATGGCGTCCACCTTGCTGTCAAACTGCGTCACGAAGTCCCGTGCCGCGTTGTAGCCGTACTTCATCTGCCGGTTCTTCATGGTGGCGATCTCCACGATGCCTGCCAGGTTCCGCCCCGGCCGCACCGGGATGGTCACGATGGGCAAGCTCACATCCAACATGGTGTATTTCTCCTCGCCCAGGCCCAGCCGGTCATAGAACTTCCCGTCTTCCCACTGTTCCAGCTGGATCACTAGGTCGATCTCCGTGTCGAACTGCACCGCGCCCATGCCGAACAGCTGCTGCACGTCAATGACGCCCACGCCGCGTATCTCGATATAGTGCCGGATGATCTCCGGCGCCGTGCCGTAGAGAGAGTTGGACACCCGGCGGATCTCTACCGCGTCATCCGCCACCAGCCGGTGACCGCGCTTGAGCAGCTCAATGGCCGTCTCGCTCTTGCCGATGCCGCTGTCGCCCAGGATCAGTACGCCCTGTCCGTAGATATTCATCAAGACGCCGTGCCGCGTGATCTGCGGGGCCGTTACCCGGTTCAGGTAGTCAATGAGCCGGCTGGTGATATCCACCGTGGAGTCCACCGCCCGCAGCAGCGTGCGGTCATGCTTGTCCGCCATCTGCACCAGCTCAGGCGGCGCCTCCATATTCCGCGCCACGATCATTGCCGGGAACGGATAGCTCATCAGCTGGTTGAACACACGCAGACGCTCTGCCTCGGTCATGCGCTCCAGATAGCGTATCTCGCCCCGTCCCAATATTTGCAGGCGCTTGTCGTCAAAATAATCGTAAAAGCCTACCAGCTGCAGGGCGGGCCGATTCACGTCGGAAATGGTGATCACCGCGCTGTCATAGTCGCTGCCGCGGTGCAGTATTTCCATGCCGAAGGTCTCCACCATTTTTTTCAGGCTGGCGGGTGTGCGTTTCACTTTTTCCATGGGCGCTCCTCCTGCCCGGAAACGGGCGAATATACTTCTTTTAATTATATCTTGCGGAGCGCTTTTTCGCAACACTTTCCCCATGCAAAAAAAATTCGTTTTTTTGTCAAATAATACTTGCAATTTCGGCGCACATCTGTTATTATATCAACTGCTTGCAATGCAAGAGGTATGTTATGACAGCAAGGAGGTGCAACGGATGGCAAAGTGCGAATTTTGCGACAAGGGCGTGACCTTTGGTATCAAGGTGTCCCACTCTCATCGGCGTTCCAACCGCCCCTGGAAGCCCAATGTCAAGCGCGTGAAGGCTGTGATCAACGGTACGCCTCGCCATGTGTATGTTTGTACCCGATGCCTGCGTTCCGGCAAGGTTACCCGCGCGATCTGATCGCGTCTGAACTGCACAGTTAAAAGCTCTGCGATGTATCGCAGAGCTTTTTGCGTTTTATAAGCGGGTATACGCCTGCCGTGGCAGGCGTATACCCGCTTATTCTTCCACCACGGGGTAATCTGTGGTATCGGTAAAGTGCCACCATTCGGCGCTGTATGGCCGAAAACCGCAGGACACCATGGTGTCCTCCAACAGGCGGACATTGTCATAAGCTGCCGTGTCGGACACATCACTGTAATCCCTATCCGCCATGGCGGTGAAATCGTCAAAATCCGTGGGCATGGGAACGGGCGAACCATCGGCGGACACCAGCGTGACGTCCACCGTGTTGCCCCGGCTATGTCCGGAATAGCCCTTTGTGGGATCGGCCACATACTGCGGATCGGGGCACACCTCCCACAGGCGGAACTGTGCGCTGACGGGGCGGTAGGCATCCCAGATCTTCAGCGCCAAGTCCCGCTCAGCCAGCATTTCCTGCGCCTGTGCCAGCTTTTTCAATGTGCCATAGCGCAGCTGGGGCTGGGTAAAATCGTAGATCACCTGTCCGGTGAAATTGTTCTCCGTGGCGTAGCGGAGGTCGGCATAGACGCCGGGAAGGTAGGTACACACATCCACCAGTGCGTCCTCCGCCGGTTCCGGTTCCGGCTCCGGCTCCGGTGCAGGAACAACGGGGATATCCGGCTCCGCAGGCGTATCCACGGTTTCCTGCGGCGGCTCCGGTGGGTCGTCTGCCTTCGGGAATGCCGCGCAGCCTGCGGCAAAGCAGAGCGGCAGCAGGATACACACCGCACAGAGCAAGCATTTCCAATATGTCATATATACCCCACCCTTTCACAGCTCCGGGTCCCAGCTTTTCTTCTCCGTGTACCGCGGCGGGACATCCTCTGTTGTGACGGGGCCAGCCTCGGGAACGGCCCCTGCGGTGTGCCGGTCAAAGCCCAGGTAACGGGTACCCTGGAACGTCAGATCGCCCACGTCGCCCTCCGCCATCATGCCGTATTCCCTTCCGGGAACGTGCAGCTCAAGCCGGTCGCCGCTGTCAAACTGGAACGTCACGTAATAGTGAGTGGAGGTGCTGGTGTGCATACCGCCGTTGTTATTGCTGTGGTGGTGCACATCGGTATTCTGCCGCTTGGCGACAACAGCCGCCTGCACCGTCAGGCGCGGAGAGTTGTTGTTCTTGTGCCAGGTGCCAATGCCCTTTACTGCTAAGGCGATGAAGCAGACGATGACGATGGCAAATATCGCGAAAACAAACACCCGCATGATGTCGAACCCTGTGTCAAAGCCGAACCAAAACCCCATATCCGTTCTCCTTCCATATTTATAAAATTACTTTGCTTTACACCTTCTTCAAATGATGGGAGGCGGCCTTCAGCATAAGCTTCTTGGTACCCACCGTATCGAAGGCTACCTCCAGCAGTGCATCGCCGCCCATAGGCCGCACGGAGAGCACCAGGCCTCTGCCGAAGGCGTCGTGCTCCACCGTCTCCCCTGCCTGCAGCTGTATGTAAGAGGCGGTAGACGGCGCTTTTGCCGCTGTTCTGGCCGTATGCAGCGAGCCGGGACGGGACGCGGCAGGCACCTCGCGGCGCGTCGGTGCTGTGGTACCCTGACGTGTATAGCCGCCGTAACCGTAAGCGCAGCCATCATCGTCCCGAGAGTCCTCCCAGGCGTCGCTGCGGGGTACCGGCTTGGACAGCCACTCCATGTTGTTCTCCGGGATCTCACTGAGGAACCGGGAGGGCATACAGGGTGTTGTTTTACCGTACAGCGTGCGCTGGCGGGCGTTGGTCAGCGTCAGCTTCTCCTTGGCGCGGGTCATGGCCACATAGCACAGCCGGCGCTCCTCCTCCATCTCGTCGCCATCGCCCATGGCGCGATTTCCGGGGAAAAGCCCCTCCTCCATGCCCACCACAAATACCTGGGGGAATTCCAGGCCCTTGGCGGCGTGCATGGTCATCATGGTCACGCAGTTGTCGCCGTCCACCCGGCTGTCCAGGTCGGTGTACAGCGCGATCTCATCCAGGAAGCCGGAGAGACTCGTCTCCGCGCCCTCGGCGTTTTCCAGGTAGGCCAGGATGCTGGAGCGCAGCTCCTGCACGTTCTCCAGCCGGCCGCGGCTCTCCATATCGTCCTTCTCCCGCAGGGCGGGCGCGTAGCCGCTTCGCTCGCAGACGTAATCGTAGAACTCCGGCAGCTCACTCTCCGGCAGGCGGCGGCGCATTTCCTCGATCATATCTGTAAAGGCTTTCAGCTTGCCAGCTGCATTTTTCAGCTCGGGGAATTCCTCCGCACGGCGGAATACGTCGTAGAGCGTCAGGCCGTGCTGTGTGGCAATAATCTGGGCCTTGTCCACGGTGGCCTGGCCGATCTTGCGGGCGGGAACGTTGACGATGCGCCGCAGGCGCAGATCGTCCGTGGGGTTGTTGATGACGCACAGATAGGCAAGCATATCCTTGACCTCGGCCCGGTCAAAGAACTTCAGTCCGCCGTATATCTTGTAGGGGACGCCGCTGCGCTTGCAGGCGTATTCCAGCGCGTTGGACTGGGCGTTGGTACGGTACAGCACCGCACAGTCACCCCAGCTGCCGCCCCGGCGGTAGTACATCATGATCTGCCCCAGGACAAAGTTGGCCTCGTCGCTCTCGTTGAAGGTGGTCTTTACCGTCACCAGCTCACCGCAGCCGTTCTCCGTCCACAGGGTCTTGCCCTTGCGGCCCTGGTTGTTGCGGATGACTGCGTTTGCCGCGTCCAGAATGTTCTGCGTGGAGCGATAATTCTGTTCCAGCCGAATAACCCGCGCCCCCTTGAACTGCCGTTCAAAGCTGAGGATATTGGTGATATCCGCACCCCGGAAGCGGTAAATGCTCTGGTCGTCGTCACCTACCACACAGATGTTCCGGGCGGGGCCCGTCAGCAGCTTGGCCAGCTCATATTGCAGCGCGTTGGTGTCCTGATACTCGTCAATGAGGACATAGCGGAACTTCCGTTGGTAGTACTCCCGCACGTCCGGCGCCGTCTGCAGCAGGCGCACGGTGTGCCACAGCAGGTCATCAAAGTCCAGCGCATTGGCCTCACGAAGCTTTTTATTGTAAAGTGTATATACTTTACCCATCCTTATTTTCCGCCAATCGTTGATCGATTGCCACTGCTCCAGAAATTCCTCCGGCGACTGCATATCGTTCTTGGCACGGGAGATGACCGACTGCACCTCGCGGGGCGGAAACGACTTTTCCTCCAGCCCCAGCTCCTTGAGGATGTCCTTGACCACACGCTTGCTGTCATCACTGTCGTAGATGGTAAAGCTGCGGTCGAAACCGATGCGGTCGATGTCTCGCCGCAGGATACGCACACAGGCAGAGTGGAACGTGGACGCCCACACATCGGCGGCAGCCTCCTCCCCCAGCATCCGCCCCAGGCGATCCTTCAGCTCGTTAGCAGCCTTGTTGGTGAAGGTGATAGCCAGCACCTCCCAGGGACGGGCCGGTTCCACCGCGCAGAGATACTCCACGAGAGCGTGCTGCGCCGAGTCCGGCACCTTGGCATACTGCTCCAGAAACGATACCTCGTCCTCGCTGATGGGAATCGGTATCTCCTCGGTATCACTGCCACGACCATACCGCAGCAGATTGGCCACCCGGTGAATCAGCACGGTCGTCTTACCGGAGCCAGCGCCCGCCAAAAGAAGCAGCGGCCCCTCCGTGGCCAGCACGCCCTGGCGCTGGCAGTCGTTCAAATTCTGATAATCCACCGCGATCGCATCGCGCCGGGCCTTGATAAAGCGTTTTTCCAGATCCGTCATAGAGGGGCCTCGTCTTTCTCGTTCGTTGCTCTCATTTTAATACAACTTCCGCGCCCGGTCAACCGCAAATGAAATTTATAGAATTTTTGTTCGATTTCGCTTGACAAGAACGCTTGTTCGATTTATACTATTACCAGAACAACAGTTCGAGCAAGGAGGACACAACTATGACAACTTTTGGTCTCATTATCACGCTGCTGGGCGCGGGTTCCATCGCCGCCAATATACTGCGGCTCATCGACTGTATTGACAGGCCGGCGCCCCGGCGCCGCCGCATGGCATAAAAGCATGGAGCTGCTGGACAAGCTGGCGATATTGTCAGATGCGGCCAAATACGACGCAGCGTGTACGTCCAGCGGCGTGCGCCGCGGATTCCGGCCGGGTATGATCGGCAACACCTCCTCTTCCATCGCCGGCTGCTGTCACAGCTTTTCGGCCGATGGGCGGTGCATCACGCTGCTGAAGGTCCTGATGAGCAACGCCTGCGTGTACGACTGCAAGTACTGCGTCAACCGGCGCAGCAATGATACGCGCCGCGCCGCCTTCACGCCCCGTGAACTGGCGGAACTGACCATCGGCTTCTTTCGGCGGAATTACATAGAAGGTCTGTTCCTCTCCAGCGGCGTACTGCGTGATCCGGACTACACCATGGAGCAGATGATCCGTGCCCTGCGTATCCTGCGGGAGGAATATCGTTTCAACGGTTACATCCACGCCAAAGCTATCCCCGGTGCGGCGCCGGAGCTGGTGCATCAGCTGGGACTGCTGGCCGACCGGCTCAGTGTGAACATCGAGCTGCCCAGTCAGCAGGGTTTGCAGGCGCTGGCCCCGGATAAGACCAGGGAGGCGATCCTGCGCCCGATGGGACTGATCCGCGACGGCGCGGCACAGAGTAAGGCAGAGCTGGTGAAGTACCGGCACGCGCCGGTGTTTGCCCCGGCGGGACAGAGCACACAGCTGATTGTGGGCGCTACCGACGACAGCGACCGGCACATTCTGCACCTGACGGAGTCACTGTATCGCAAGTACAGGCTGAAGCGCGTGTTCTACTCCGCGTATGTGCCGGTGGTGGAGAACAGTCTTCTGCCATCCCTGGACACCAAACCGCCGCTGCTGCGGGAGCATCGCCTGTACCAGGCGGACTGGCTCCTGCGGTTTTACGGCTTTCAGGCCGCCGAGCTGCTGGATGATGCCCACCCGGACTTTGACCCACGGCTGGACCCCAAGTGCAACTGGGCGCTGCGGCATCTGGACCGGTTCCCTGTCGAGGTCATGCGGGCGGATCTGGAGACGCTGCTGCGCGTTCCCGGAATCGGCCCCACCAGTGCGCGGCGCATCGTATCGGCACGGCGCTGCGGCACCCTGCGGTTTGAGGACCTGAAAAAGCTGGGCGTGGTGCTAAAACGGGCGCAGTACTTTATTACCTGCGGCGGGCGGATACCGGAGGGGCTGCGCTTCTCCCCCGCCACGCTGCCTCTGCAGCTGGAACGACTGGAGCGCGATACGCTGCCTTCGGACCAGGCCGCACAGCTGTCTCTCTTTGATCCGGTAGGAGAAGCCGTATGAATGACGTGATTTATCAATATGATGGCAGCCTGGATGGTTTTCTGTGCTGCGTATATGAGAGCTATGTGTACAAGGAGGCCCCCGCCGCCTTCTGCTGCGACGAAGACCCCCTCTCCCTCTATGAGGTTCGCACCGTGGTCACCAAGCCGGCGTACAGTCAACGGGTCAGCCGCGGTATCGCCGCCCGGTCCGGCAAAGCGCTGGCCGTGGTGCGCCGCGGCTTTTTAACGTGTCTGCCGGACAAGGAGCTGCATCTGTATGCCTTCATCAGGAAGCTGCTGGCGGAGGGACCCGGCTTTATGCGCGATCTATCCGACCCGGCCTGCTATCCGCTGTATCGCGCCATCCGCCACATGAATGGTGAGTTGGAAAAGCTGCGCGGTTTTGTGCGGTTTTCGGACTACGGCGGTACACTGGGCGCGGAGATCGAGCCCAAAAACCGTGTGCTGCCGCTGCTGCGCGGCCATTTTTGCCAGCGTTACGCCAACGAGCAGTTTTTTATCTACGACCGCACCCATCGGGAACTGCTGTTGTACGCCAACGGTAGATCCCGCATTACGCAGATCGAGAACTTCCAGCCTGTCCTGCCAGGGGAGGACGAATTGTACTTTCGCTCGCTGTGGAAACAGTTTTTCCAAAGCGTCGCCATTCGGGAGCGCGAAAATCCCCGGTGCCAGAACACGTTTATGCCGAAACGGTATCGGGGGACCATGACGGAGTTTTTGCCTTTGGAATACGAAAAAGAGCAGGGCGCCTCGCCGAAGCTGCCGGGTGCCTCCGGAACGGACGGCTGAGAGACAGATACCGGGAAAGCGTTTCACCTTTCCGTTGCAAAGGAACGCCCATCCCGCCGATAACGGGATGAGCGTTCCGCAATAGAGCCCCCTCTGTCCTGATCCATTTTGCATTCGAAATCGCGCTGCTGTCGAGACGCCTCCCTTTTTACGCCGTCTCTGCCCGAAGTCACTCCTCTGCCAGCAGGTCCCGCAGCTTTTGCAGGCTGCGGCGCTCCAGCCGCGAGACCTGGACCTGCGATACCTGTAAGATGCGGGCGGTCTGCTCCTGCGTCAACCCCTTGAAAAAACGCAGGAGAATGGTCTTCCGTTCTTTCTCCGGCAGTGCGTCGATGGCGTCCCGCAGAGCGATACGCTCCACCAGAGAGACGCTGGGCTCCTCGGCACATAGTGTGGACTCCAGCGTCAGGCCCTCCGCGGTCTCCTGCTGCAGAGAGTCCGGTGCGATCAGCGCCAGATCCACGGCGGCGATCTCCTCCGGTGTCATGCCGGTCTCCGCTGCCAGCTGTGACAGCTTTGGCTCACAGCCCAGACGCCCTTGCAGCCGTTCCCGTGCCGCCCAAAGTGTCTGCCCCTTTTCCCGCATGGTGCGGCCCACTTTTACCGGACCGTCATCCCGGAGGAACCGACGTATCTCGCCGGCGATTTTCGGCACGGCATAGGTGGAAAACTGCGTCCCGTATGTGAGGTCAAACCCCTTTACAGCCTTTACAAAGCCGATGCACCCCAACTGATACAGGTCATCCGTCTCCACACCGCAACCATTGTAACGACGGACGATGGACCAGATCAATCCCGCGTTCTCCGTCAGCAGCTGCGCCTCCGCCCGGTCATCGCCCTGCTGGGCCCGTTCCAGCAGTGCCAGCCGGTCGCTCATCGTACCGCCAGCCGCGGCGCGATCCGTTTACGCATCTGCACTGTGGTCCCCTTTCCCGGAACAGACCGCACTACCAACCGATCCGTGAAGCTCTCCATAATCGTAAAGCCCATGCCGCTGCGTTCGCTGCCGCCGGTGGTATACATGGGACGGCGGGCCTGCTCCACATTTTCGATACCGCGCCCCCAGTCGCGGATCGTGATCTCCAGCATCCCCCCTTTCAATATCTTCAGCTTCATCACCACCTTACCCAACTGATCCGGATAGGCGTGGACGATGGCGTTGGTCACCGCCTCGCTGACGGCGGTCTTGATGTCCCCCAGCTCATCCAGTGTGGGGTCCAGTTGGGCGGCAAAGCCTGCCGCCGCCACCCGCGCAAACCCCTCGTTGCTGCTGCGGCTCAGGAATTCCAGTGTCACGTAGTTTTCAGCTCGTGTCATATTATGTACTCCCTCCTCAAACGATCGTCACCATGCGTCCGACGCCCGACGCTTCGAACACCTTTCTTGGCTGCTGCGCCACATGATACAGCGTTACGGCGCCGCCCAGCTCCCGCATCCGCTGCCAACCCCGCAGCGCCACGGCGATGCCGGAGCTGTCCATAAATGTGACGCCGGAAAAATCCAGCACCAGCGACAGCGGGAGCGTCCGCTCGATCTCGCGCTCCAGATTTTCCAGCAGTCCTTTTGCCCCATGGTGGTCCAACTCGCCGACCAGAAAGAATGTCAACGTTTGGCCCTCGTGTTTTGCCGATACTTCCATTTGAACGCTCCTTTTTCTTTGGTGTGTGCCGCAGGCCGTGCCTGCCAGAAAAAACTCCGCGGTTCGATGTTCTGCGTTGATTATAGACTATCCGACGCGCGGAATTTGTCGAAATCCGTCAGAAGGGCGAAAAATTTTGGAAAGCACCATGTTTTTCGGTGCCGGAACGGCGGTCGATCCAGCACAGCGAGCGAGCCGTGTATTTAGCGCATATTTCCGTTTGCGAACAAACAAAAAAGACGCCGAAAGGCGTCTTTTTTGTTTGTCCGGTCCTGCACACGGCGGGCTGGGCTTTGCTTCCGTTTTTACATCAGAATAACTGTGAAGCACTATGGCTTTACAGCTTCATCGCCGCAGCGGAGGCGTCCAGCTTAGCAATAAGCGCCCGGGCCTTTTCGGCCTTTTCGCGCTCTGCGTTGACCACGTTCTCCGGGGCACGAGAGGTGAAGGACTCGTTGGCCAGCTTGGCCTCGATGCGCCGGAGGTTCTCCTCCGCCTTTTTGCGCTCGGTGGCGATGCGCTCCAGCTCCTTGGCGATGTCCACCAGCTCCGCCATGGGCATATACACCGTGGCGTCGTGAGTGGCGACGGTCACCATGCCGGTCAGGTCGGCAGGCGCGGCGGTCAGCACCGTCAGCTCGCTGGCGTAGGCCATGCGGGTGATGAAGTGTGCGCCCAACTGGTAGTTCTCCGGCTGCGCCGTCACAAGGATGACCTGAGCCTTGCGGCTGGGCGGCACGTTCATCTCGGCGCGGCGGGCACGGATGGCGGAGATGGCGTCCTTGACGGCCTCCATAGCGGCCTCGGCCTCCGGGAAGTGCAGCGCATCCTGATACTCCGGCCACTCGGCGGAGATGAGGTACCGGCCCTCGTGGGGCAGCGCCTGCCAGATCTCCTCGGTGATGAAGGGCATGAACGGGTGCAGCAGTTCCAGGATACGCAGCAACACATAGCACAGCACATTCTCGGCGGCCTGCTTTGCCTGCGCATCCTCGCCATTCAGGCGGGTCTTGGTCAGCTCGATATACCAGTCGCAGTAGGTGTCCCAGATGAAGTCGTAGATCTTGGCGGATGCCACGCCCAGCTCGTAGGCCTCCAGATTGTCGGTGACCTCGCGGATCAAGGTATTCAGCTTGCTGAGGATCCATTTGTCCTCCAGCTCCAGCTTCTCGGGCAGCTCGACCTTGTCGATGGACAAGTTCATCATGACGAAGCGGCTGGCATTCCAGATTTTATTGGCAAAGTTACGCATGGCTTCGCACTTCTCCACGAAGAAGCGCATATCATTGCCGGGGCTGTTACCGGTGATCAGGTTGAAGCGCAGAGCGTCTGCGCCGTACTTCTCGGCCATCTCAAGGGGGTCAATTCCGTTGCCCAGGGACTTGGACATCTTGCGGCCCTTGTCATCGCGGACAAGGCCGTGGATGAACACGGTCTTGAAGGGCTCCTTCTTCATCTGCTCCATTCCGGAGAAGATCATGCGGGCCACCCAGAAGAAGATAATATCGTAGCCGGTGACCATGACGGAGGTGGGATACCAGTACTTCAGGTCGGGCGCATCGGTGTCGGGCCAACCCAGGGTGGAGAAGGGCCACAGAGCGGAGCTGAACCAGGTATCCAGCACGTCCTCCTCGCGGGTCAGGTGCGTGCAGCCGCACTTTTCGCACTTGGTGGGATCCTCACGGCTGACATTGATGTGGCCGCACTCGTCGCAGTACCATGCGGGAATCTGGTGGCCCCACCACAGCTGGCGGGAGATACACCAGTCATGGACGTTCTCCATCCAGTTGATATAGGTCTTGGTGAAGCGCTCAGGCACGAACTTAATGGTCCCATCCTCCACCACACGGATGGCCTCCTTGGCCAGGGGCGCCATCTTCACGAACCACTGGGCGGAGATCAGGGGCTCCACATCGTTGTGGCAGCGGTAGCAGGTGCCCACGTTGTGGCTGTACGGTTCGGTCTTGACCAGGTAGCCCTGCGTCTCCAGATCTGCCACCACCGCCTTGCGGCAGGCGTAGCGGTCCATTCCCTCATATTTGCCGGCGTTCTCGTTCATGGTGCCGTCGTCGCTGATGCAGCGGATGACCTCCAGATTGTGCCGCAGGCCCACCTCGAAGTCGTTGGGGTCATGGGCGGGGGTCATCTTCACGGCGCCGGTACCGAAGCCTATCTCGCAGTAATCGTCGCCCACGATGGGGATCTCGCGGTTCATAATGGGCAGGATGCAGGTCTTGCCGATCAGGTGCTTGAATTTCTCGTCCTCCGGGTTCACCGCCACGCCGGTATCGCCGAACATGGTCTCCGGGCGGGTGGTGGCGATCACGATGTCACCGCTGCCGTCCGCCAGGGGGTAACGGATATACCACAGATTGCCGGGCTTATCGGTGTACTCCACCTCGGCGTCGGACAGGGCCGTCAGGCAGTGGGGGCACCAGTTGATGATGCGGCTGCCCTTGTAGATCAGGCCCTTTTCGTACAGCTCGCAGAAGGTCTCGCGCACGGCGCGGGAGCAGCCCTCGTCCATGGTGAAGCGGTCGCGGCTCCAGTCGCAGGAGGCGCCCATCTTTTTCTGCTGCTCCACGATACGGCTGCCGTATTTTTCCTTCCAGGCCCACACACGCTCAAGGAACTTCTCGCGGCCCAGATCGTAACGGGTCAGTCCCTCGTTCTTCCGCAGTTCCTCCTCCACCTTGATCTGGGTGGCGATACCGGCGTGGTCGCTGCCGGGCAGCCACAGTGCCTCGTAGCCCTGCATCCGCTTAAAGCGGGTCAGGATGTCCTGCAGGGTGCAGTCCAGGGCGTGGCCCATGTGCAGCTGACCGGTGACGTTGGGGGGCGGCATGACGATGGAAAAAGGCTTCTTGTCCGGGTTCGGCTCCGCCTTGAAGCAGTCGCCGTCCATCCAAAGCTTGTAGATGCGGGATTCCACGTCCCGCGGGTCATAGACCTTGGGCAGTTCTTTCATATCTGTACTCCTTTTTCGGTATTTGACAAAACAAGATATCCGCTGCTTTTGTGTTTCCTACTTCCACACTGTGCATCCGTTCTCCGCCCTGCGGGGCAGCGTGCACGGTAAGAAAATGGGTAAAACAAAAAGTTCGCTCCGTTTTGCCAGTGCAAAACAGGGCGAACATAATGTCCGTGGTACCACCTGTATTCGGGATCGCTCCCGCGCTCATGGGTGCAGCAACACCCCGCCCCGGTAACGGAGGGCAAACCGCCGCGGCCTACTGTCAGTTCAGCGCGAAGCTCAGGGACGACTTGGGCGGGGCATCACGGGCGCTTACACCTGCCGCGCCCTCTCTTGGCATCCGCTGACCGCCTACTGCTTCCCGTCATCGCCGATTTCATATGCAGGAAGTATACTATATCCGCAGGAAAATGTCAAGAGGGAGACGCCGTAGGGCCATCTCCCTCTTGCTATGTACCTTTCAGCGCTTGTTGGACTTGATCCAGATGCCCTGCTTCTCCGCGTTGGCGATAAGCTCATCGCGGAACATGGGGTGGGCAATGGAGATCAGCTTTTCCGCCCGTTCCCAGGTAGAACAGCCCACCAGGTTCACGCCGCCGTACTCGGTGACGATGTAGTACGCCTGGCTGCGGGGGTCGGTGACGATGTCGCCGGGGGCCAGCAGCGGGTTGATGCGGGACTTCACATTACCCTGCTTATCCGTAAACGAGGACGTCAGACAGATAAAGGCCTTGCCGCCATGGGACAACGCCGCACCCTCAAGGAAGTCCAGCTGACCGCCGGTGCCACTGATCTGGCGGGTGCCGGAGCTTTCGGCGCAGATCTGGCCATACAGGTCTACGGAGATACAGTTGTTGATGGAAACAAAATTATCCTGCTTGCCCACATTGGCCGGGTCGTTGCAGTAGCTGATTGGATAGGTGACCACGCCGGGGTTTTCCCGTATCCAATCATACAGATCCGGCGAGCCGATGGCCAGGCCGAAGATGCTCTTGTAGCGGTCCAGCTTCTTCTGGTTGTTGGTGATCTTGCCGGCCTTGTACATATCCAGATAGCTGTCGCACAGCATCTCGGTATGGATGCCCAGATCCCGCAAGTCGCTCTTTGCGATCATCTGGCCCACCGCGTTAGGCAGAGAACCAATGCCCAGCTGCAGCGTGGAGCCGTCCACCATGTTCTGCACCACGTACTCGGCGATCTTCATCTCCGCCTCATTGGCGGCGGGGGACTTGACGCTGGGCAGCGGGCCATGGGGCCCCTCTACGATCATGTCCACATCGCTGATATGGATGCACTCGTCCAGACCGCCGTAGACCCAGGGCAGATTTTCGTTGATCTCCAGAATGACCACGTCCGCCTTGTCCAGCGTGGAACGGGCGGAGGCTGTGGCTCCGGCAAAGTTGAAATAGCCGTGCTCGTTCATGGGGGTCACAGCCATCATAGCCACGTTGACGGTGAGGAACTGGCTGTAATACCAGCTGAGGTTGCGGAACACCATGGGATTAAAATTACACAGTCCGCGGTCGCAGAGCTTGCGCTCATAGCCGGACATATGCCAGCTGTTGTAGACAAAGTGCCTGCGCTCGGGGTCGCACTCTACCATCTGGATCGGGTCGAAGATCAGATAGCCGCGGATCTTGACCTCGCGAAGCTCATCCTTTCTCTTGGCAATGGCGGCGTCCATCAGAGACGGAAAGCCCGTGCCCATGGAGATGTCGATCCAGTCGCCGCTTTTTACCACCCGTGCCGCTTCATCGGCGGTGCATAGCTTGCGCTTGTATTCCGCTGTGTAGTCAAACGGTCTCGCCATAGTGTTCTCCCTTTCCGCATCCTGTGCTGCTGCATTTTTTACTTTGTTAATTTTATCACTTGCCCATCTGTCTGTCAACAGTTTAACAATTTTTTCTTATCGGAATAAGTTATTTCCTCCCTGGATCCCCCGTCTGTCCGGCGCACGGCTTCCCCCTCCCTTTTCCGCATCCGGAAGCCGCAGATACAGGAAAAAACGCCCCGACCTAATGGCCGGGGCGTTTGCTGCGAAGGCTTACTTCTCCGCGCGGCGCTTATAGGATTCGTACTTCTCCTTGGCGGCTTCCTCCGCCTCGGCGAACAGCACCTTGGCGTTCTCCGGGAAGCTCAGCTCCAGAGAGGCGTAACGAACCTCGCCCTTCATGAAGTCGTACAGGGGCATGGTGGGCTCCTTGCTGTCCAGGGTAAAGGTCTTGGTCTCCGGGCTGTACCGGTACAGGTTCCAATAACCGGAGTTGACGGCGTCCTTCATCTCCTGCTGGACGTTGTTCATGCCCTTCTTGATGCCGTGGTTGATGCAGGGCGCGTAACAGATGACGATGGACGGACCCTTGTGGGCCTCAGCCTCCTTGATGGCCTTGATCAGCTGATTGGGATTGGCGCCCATGGAGCACTGGGCCACATAGACGTTATCGTAGGTCATCATCAGCATACCAAGGTCTTTCTTCTTGGTCTTCTTGCCGCTGGCCTGGAATTGGGCAACAGCGCCCACGGGCGTGGCCTTGGAGGACTGGCCGCCGGTGTTGGAGTAGACCTCGGTATCCACCAGCAGGACGTTCACGTCCTCGCCCATGGCGAACACGTGATCCAGACCGCCGTAGCCGATATCGTAGGCCCAGCCGTCGCCGCCGTACATCCACATGGTCTTCTTGGAGAGATCTTTCTTGCGCTTTAGGATCTCGTCCACCAGCTTCTGCTCGTCGGCGGAGAACTTGCCCTTCTCCAGCAGTGCCACCAGCTCGGCAGTGGCGGGGGTGGAGGCGTCCAGGTCATCATACGTCTCCATATACTTGGCGATGGCGGCCTTGACGGCCTCGTCCTTGGTCAGGGCATCCAGCTCCTTAACGTAGCCGGTGACGCAATCACGCAGCTGCTTGACGGCCAGACACATACCGTAGGAGAACTCGGCGTTGTTCTCGAACAGGGAGTTTGACCACGCCACGCCCTTGCCTTCGGCGTTCTTGCAGTACGGTACGCAGGGCATAGCCGCGCCCCAGGCCTGGGTACAGCCGGTGGCGTTGGCCAGATACATCTTGTCGCCGAACATCTGGGTCAGCAGCTTGATGTAGGGCGTCTCGCCGCAGCCGGCGCAGGCACCGTTGAACTCCACCAGGGGCTGCTTGAACTGGCTGCCCTTCAGGGTAAATTTGTCCACGCGGGAGGTCTTTTCCTTCACGGTGGTCAGGAAGTTCCAGTCGGTCTGGTCCAGAGACACCTCGTGGGTGGGGACCATCTTCAGTGCCTTGCCGGACTTGGGGCAGGAGGCTACGCAGCTGCCGCAGCTGGTGCAGTCCAGCGTGGAGACGCCCATGGTGTACTTCAGGCCGGCCAGGCCGGGGCCCTTGGCATCCACCAGCGTCATATCCACCGGTGCGGCCTTGACCTCGCCCTCGTCCAGCAGGAAGGGCCGGATGACGGCGTGGGGGCAGACGAAGGAGCACATATTGCACTGGAGGCACTCGGCAGCGTCCCACACAGGCAGATGGGTGGCGATGCCGCGCTTTTCATACTTGGAAGTGCCCAGCGGCATGGTACCGTCCTCCATGCCCTTGAAGGCGGAAACGGGCAGGTCATCGCCCTTCTGGGCGTTGATGGGCACCAGAATGTTCTTGATGACGTAGGGCAGGCTCTCGTCGGCGGGCTTCAACGCCTTGCCGGTGAGGTTCGTCCATTCGGGCTTCACCTTGACCTCCACCAGGGCGTTGATACCGGCATCCACGGCGGCGATGTTCATGTTGACGACCTTCTCGCCCTTGAGCCCGTAGGTCTTTTTGACGGCGTCCTTCATGTGGGCCACGGCGTCCTCCACGGGGATAACGTTGGCCAGCTTGAAGAAGGCGGCCTGCAGCACCATGTTGGAGCGGTTGCCCAGACCCAGCGCCTGAGACTCCTTGTTGGCGTCGATGATGTAGAACTTGATGTCGTTGTCGGCGATGTACTTGAGGATCTCGCCGGGAACATGCTGCTCCAGCTCGTTCTCCGTCCACTCGCAGTTCAGCAGGACGCTGCCGTGGGGCTTCAGCTCATGGATAATGTCGTACTTGGTCAGGTACGTCTGGTTGTGGCAGGCGATGAAGTCCGCGCTGCTCACATAATAGGTAGAGCTGATGGGGTGCTTGCCGAAGCGCAGGTGGCTCTTGGTGATACCAAAGGACTTCTTGGTGTCATACTCAAAGTACGCCTGACAGTACATATCTGTCGTCTCACCGATGATCTTGATGGAGTTCTTGTTGGCGCCCACGGTACCGTCGGAGCCAAGGCCCCAGAACTTGCAGGAGATGGTACCCTCCGGCTCGGTCAGCAGCGGCGCGCCCACGGGCAGGGACAGATGAGTCACGTCGTCCACGATGCCGATGGTAAAGTGGTTCTTCGGCTCGTCCAGCAGCAGATTGTCGAACACGGCCTTGATCTGGGCGGGGGTGGTGTCCTTGCTGGACAGGCCGTAACGGCCGGCGTAGATGGCGGGGCGGTCGCTCTCGTTGATGTAGGCGGCGCAGATGTCCTCGTACAGAGGCTCGCCAATAGAGCCGATCTCCTTGACGCGGTCGAGGACGGCCACCTTCTTCACCGTCTTGGGCATAGCGGCCATCAGATGCTTGCGGGAGAAGGGACGGAACAGGTGTACCTGCAGGAAGCCCACCTTCTCGCCCTTGGCGTTCAGGTAGTTGACCACCTCCTGAGCACAGCCGCCTACGGAGCCCATAGCCACGATAACACGCTCGGCGTCCGGTGCGCCGTAGTAGTTGAAGAGGTGGTATTCGCGGCCGGTGAGCTTGCTGATCTGGGCCATGTAGCCCTCTACGATTTCCGGCAGCTCAGCATAGGCCGTGTTGTTGGACTCGCGGAGCTGGAAGTAGATGTCAGGGTTATCCACCAGAGAGCGCATCCGGGGATCCTCGGGGTTCAGGGCGTTGGCGCGGAAGGCGGCCAGCGCGTTGTAGTCCACCAGCTTGGCGTACTCGTCGTAGGTCAGCACGTCGATCTTCTGGATCTCGTGGCTGGTACGGAAGCCGTCGAAGAAGTGCAGGAACGGGATGCGGGCCTTGATGGCACTAAGATGCGCCACAGCAGCCAGATCTGCCGCCTGCTGGACGCTGCCGCTGGACAGCATGGCAAAGCCGGTCTGACGGCAGTTCATCACATCGGAGTGGTCGCCGAAGATGGAGAACGCATGGGTGCCCACGGTACGGGACGCCACGTGCAGCACGCCGGGCAGGCGCTCGCCGGAGATGCGGTGCATGGTGGGGATCATCAGCATCAGACCCTGGGACGCGGTGAAGCTGGTGGCCAAAGCACCGGCCTCCAACGCACCGTGACAGGCGCCGCAGGCACCGGCCTCGGACTGCATCTCAACCAGACGCACCGGCTGGCCGAAGATGTTTTTCCTGCCGTTGGCCGACCATGCATCGGCGTGCTCCGCCATGGGGCTGGACGGCGTAATGGGATAGATGGCAGCGACCTCGGAAAAGGCGTATGCCACATACGCCGCCGCTTCGTTGCCGTCGCAGATCTTCATGATCTTGCTCATCTTTCTTTCCTCCTCTATACAAGTGCTCCCGCCCTTCGGGCAGGCTTACCAATACAGAAATGATTATAGCATTCACACTTTACATGGTCAATGCGGCAAGGGCGATTCTGTGATTTTTACCACAAAATCGCCCCTGTATTTGTTCAAAAAAGCAAGTCAAAATACGATCGGATCGCCGTCCGTTCGGACGTGTCCATCGGTGACGGTCAAATCGCCGCCCAGTTGATTTTTGTACACGCCGTCGGCTCTTTCCACCACCGTGGCCTCACCTTCGCCGGACAGGTCGAACACACCTGTGACCTCGCCTGCCGGAGACTTGTAATGGCCGATGACCGTGCCGCCGCTGACCTCGTACCACACCGCGCCGTCCAGCGGCAGAGACATTTTCATGTCCTTGCAGCGGCGCAGGAAGTCGGACAGGTCAGACCGCTTGTCGCCGAAATTGTCGTCCGCATCAAACAGCCCTACCTGACGGCGCGGTGCGAACTCCGTACCGCCGTAGAGCAGCATACTGCCCCGACAGAAGTACAAAAATGCCAGCCAGTGCCGCAGCCGCCGTTCATCCTGCACCCAGTGGGCCAGGCGCGGTGTGTCGTGGTTCTCACCGCAGCGCATCTTGATAAAGCCTGCGGGATATGTCAGCTCCTGGTAGTTCAGCATATCGATGTACTGCCGCAGGCTGTTTTTACCGGATAGATACCCTTCAAACCACGGCCAGATATCGTAATCGTAGGTCATGTCGAAGGCCCGGTACAGCTCCGTATCCGTGGCGCAATAGGCACCCTGCTTCCGCAGACCCAGCACATGGGCACCGTGTACGCTCTCCGCCAGCCAGATGCATCCGGGGCGGACGGCTTCCACCTCCTGCCGTGCCTGACACCAGAAGTCCAGGGTCACGCTGCTGGCCACATCGCAGCGGAAGCCGTCCACGATCTCCGCCCACATTTTCAGCGTGTCGATCTGGTAGCGCCACAGCTCCTTGTGGGTATAATCCAGGTCTACTACATCCCACCAATCCGCCACATGGCGGCTGGGCCGACCCTGCTCGTCCCGGAAAAACCACTCCGGGTGGGTCTGGGCCAGCACCGAGTCCGGCGATGTGTGGTTGTAGACGACGTCGATGATGCACTTCATGCCCCGGACGTGGATGGCGTCCACCAGATGGTGGAAATCCTCCACGGTGCCGTACTCCGGGTTCACGCCCCGGTAGTCACGGATAGCGTAGGGACTGCCCAGCGTGCCCTTGCGGCCCACCTCGCCAATAGGATGGATAGGCATCAGCCATACGATATCCGTACCCAAGGCGCTCAATCGGTCCAGATCACGTTCCAGCGCACGGAAGGTGCCCTCCGGTGTGTGGTTTCGCACGAACACGCTGTAGATCAGCTGATGCTGCAATGTCTTATCCGTATTCACTGCCATATTGATTGCCTCCTCAGTCCAGAAGTGCTAAAAATTCGTCCTCCGTCAGCACGGGAATGCCCAGCGCCTCTGCTTTTTGCAGCTTGCTGCCGGCATTTTCTCCGGCCACCACATAGGTGGTCTTTTTTGACACGGAGCCGGCGGCCTTGCCGCCCCGCTTTTCGATCATCTCCGCCGCCGCGTCTCGGGTAAACTTTTCCAGCGTGCCTGTCAGCACAAAAGTCATTCCGGCAAAACGACTGTCAACCGTTTTCTCTTTACAGGTCATATTGACGCCGACGGCCTTCAGCCGCGCCAGCAGATCGCGGGACTGGGGGCTTTTCATCCACTGGCAGAGATACCGCGCGGTAATGGGGCCCACGTCGTCCACGGCAGTCAGCTCCTCCTCCGGAGCCGCTGCCAGTGCGTCCATAGTGCCGAACCGCTGCGCCAGCGTCTTGGCAGCCTTCTCCCCCACCTGCCGTATGCCCAGCGCGTTGATGAGCCGCCACAGGTCGTTGTCCCGGCTTCTGGCGATAGCGTCCACCGCATTCTGCGCCGATTTTTTGCCCATGCGCTCCAGCGGCTCCAGCTGCTTCGGCGTCAGGCTGTACAGGTCCGCGGCGGTCCGGACAAGTCCGCTGTCGATCAGCTGCTGCATCACCGCAGGTCCCAGCCCGTCAATGTCCATAGCGCCCCTGCTGGCAAAGTGGGTCAGGTACCGCAACAGCTGGGCGGGGCACTCCGCGCCGGTGCAGCGCAGCGCCGCGCCGTCCTCGTCCCGCACCACCGGTGCGCCGCACACGGGGCACGTCTCGGGCAGGGTATAGGGCTTCGTCCCGGCGGGACGCTTGTCCGCCACCACCTCAACGATCTCCGGGATGATCTCGCCGGCCTTCCGCACCAACACCGTATCCCCCACCCGGATATCCTTCTGGGTAATATAATCCTGGTTATGCAGCGTGGCAAAGGCGACCGTCGTGCCCGCCAGCCGTACCGGCTCAAGCTCCGCCTTGGGCGTCAGCACACCGGTGCGGCCCACCTGTACCACGATATCCTTCACTACCGACGGCTTGACCTCCGGCGGATATTTGTATGCAATGGCCCATTTGGGGAACTTTGCCGTACTGCCGATGACCTCGCGGTCATGCAGGTCGTCCAGCTTCACCACCGCACCGTCGATATCGAAAGGAAACTGCTCACGGCCATCGCCCAGCGCCGCGATCTCCGCCAGGATGTCCGCCGGCGCGGACAGCCGCTTGTGGGGGATCACCTTGAAATGCTGGCTGGCCAGATAGTCGATCGTCTCTGTGTGGGTGGAAAATTCCCGGCCCTCCGCCAGCTGCAAATTAAAGACCGCGATGTCCAGCCGCCGCTGGGCGGCGATCTTGGGATCCAGCTGCCGCAGGGAGCCGGCGGCGGCGTTGCGGGGATTGGCCATCAGTGGCTTGCCCTCGATCTCACGCCGGGCGTTGATCTCCTCAAACACACTGCGGGCCATGTACACCTCGCCCCGCACGATGAGGCGGGGCAGCTTCTCCGGCAGGGTCATGGGGATAGACCGGATCGTCCGCAGATTTTCAGTCACATCCTCCCCTACTCGTCCGTCACCCCGGGTGGCGCCCCGGACGAACACGCCGTCACGGTATTCCAGAGCCACGGAGAGGCCGTCCACCTTCGGTTCCACGCTGTAGGCGGGGTGCTCCAGGGGTATCTTCTCCAGGAAGCGGCAGACCTCCTCGTCGTCGAACACATCCTGCAGGCTTTCCAGCGGCACGGCGTGGGTCACCTGCTGAAACTCCGTCAGCGTCTGTCCGCCCACCCGCTGGGTGGGAGAATCCGGCGTGATCTCCTCCGGATGCGCCGCCTCCAAGTCCTCCAGCCGCCGCAGCAGATGGTCATATTCATAATCCGACATGGTGGGCGCATCCAGCACGTAGTAGAGGTATCCGTTCTCCGTCAGCGTGCGGCGCAGCTCCTGTATCTCCTTGCGATAGTCCATATCCAAGCCCTCATCCATTGTTCATAATGTACTCGTCGGCGTAATCCTCGATCTTATCCTCCGTGGTGCTGAAATAGGTGTACGTCTGGGGCACGCCGCCCACGATCACCGTCTCCGCCACGGATATCTCGTTGCTCACTTTTGTGTAGGTGGTGATCCCCGGCAGCAGGATACTCACGCGTACGTCTACATCCAGCAGGATCTGGTGCTTTGTCTGGTTGATGCCCGCCGCCGTGAATTTATCCCGGAATTTGGCGGTAGCCGTGCCGATGGTCTCCATTTTTACTGTCAGCTTCGGCCCCCGGCCCGCCAGCAACGGCGAACCGGTCAGTGTGCCCAGCGGCACCGCCAGTTCACTGGCGGATACCTGACTCAGCCGCGCCAGTACGTCATCCGCCACCGCGGTTTGCAGGCGGTTGAACTCCGCCATATTGCTGCTCAGCGCCGTCACGCGGCCGTCGCTGTCCTTGTCGAACTTTACCAGCCGGTCGTATTCCATCCAGCCGTTTTCCACGGCGTCGTTCACCGCCGCCACCACGATGCGGCTGACAGTATTGGCGCACCGGGCTGTTGCCAGATTTTCCAGCATGGGCCGCAGGTGCAGCAGGATCGCCGTCAGCAGCGCCGTCAGCGCCAGCAGGATGATCGCCAGCCACACACGCACCCGCTGCCGCCGGGTCAATCGTATATACCGCAGCCGGCCCATGCCGTCACCTCCCATAGACGCGCTGTATGACGCGCTTACTATGGAAGTCTATGACACCACGGCTTTTCCTCATTCCTCCCAGCCGTTCACGATGGCTTTGAAAAAGTCGCCGCGCTCGGCAAAGTTCTTGAATTGGTCAAAAGATGCACAGGCCGGCGACAGCGTCACCACATCACCGGGCTGTGCCCGATCGCGGGCGGCCTGCACCGCCGCTGCCAGAGGCGCGGCGTCGATGATCTCCGGGTGGCCGGGCCGGTACCCCGACGCATTCTCCACGGCGGCGCGTATTTTATCCGCTGTGGCACCGCAGAGCACCAGCAACTTCACATGCGCCACGATCTCCGGCCCCAGCACATCAAAGGGAATGTGTTTGTCATAGCCGCCGGCGATCATGATTACCTTCTCGCTGAACGACCGCAGCCCCGCGATGGCACGGGAGGGACTGGAGGCAATGGAGTCATTATAATACCGCACGCCCTTATAGGTTCGTACCAGCTCGATGCGGTGCTCCACACCGCCGAATTCCCGGGCAAAGGTCCGGATGACCTGGTCCGGCACAAGGCCGTCCACGGCGGCGATGGCCGCCATATAATTCTCCACATTGTGTACGCCGGGGAGCTTGATGTCCCTCGTGGTCATCACGATGCGCTCATGACCGCCGCTGCGGCAGACAACGTCCTCGCCCCGCAGGAAGACGCCGTCTGCCCCCCCCGCCCCGAAGGAGCACGCCTCCTGCACCCTCACTCTGCCGGCTGAAGAGCCGGGCGTGGCCGGGCGCGCGGGTGGACTGCTCTGCTGTGATGGCATTATCCGCATTAAAAATGGCAATGTCCTCCCGACTCTGATGGGTAAAAATATTCTCCTTGGCCGCCACATACTCCGCCATGTCCCGGTGCACATCCAGATGGTTGGGCGCCAGATTTGTGACGACCGCAATGTGCGGACTCTGCGTCATGGTCATCAGCTGGAAGCTGGACAGCTCCAACACCGCAAAATCCGTGCTCAGCATTCCGTCCGCCTCGCACAGCAGCGGGTGGCCGATATTGCCGCCCACCCACACACGCTTTCCGGCCTTTTTCAGCAGCTCGGCAATGATGGTGGTGGTCGTCGTCTTGCCGTCAGAGCCGGTGACAGCGATGATCGGACACGGGCAAATCAGGAAGAAAACCTCCATTTCACTGGTCAGAACGGCGCCTTTTTGAACACAGGCCGATATCTCCGGCACATCCGGGCGCAGCCCCGGTGTGCGGAAGATCACGTCCGCGTCCAAGTCCTTCAGATAGTCCGCGCCCAGGTGCAGCTCGCAGCCAAGACGCTCCAGGTCTTCGGCCTGCTGCCCCATCTGCTCACGGGTACGCTTATCGCAGGCGGTGACGCGGATTCCCTCCGCCAGCAGCAGCTTCAGCAGCGGCGTGTTGCTGACACCGATACCGATGATTGCTATGCGCTTGCCGCGCATGTCCTCTATATATTCATGCAACGTCATGTTATACTCCTCCATCCGGCACAGTATTGCTCCGTTCATTATACCTCTTTGGCACCGATTGTACAACAAAAAAACGCACCCCGGAGGATGCGTTTTTTTAGATCGCGACTGTGATGGGCGCTTCCAGCGCTACCGAGCCGCCGATGGATGCCGCGGTGACGGCGCCTGCCTGTCTTGTAACAGACGCATACACCGTTCCCGCCGGCTGCCGCAGGGCAACGGAGAAGTCTCCGTCACAGCCCCGGCTCAGGGCGATGGCGCTGGCCAGCGTGCCGCTGCCGCAGCTGCCCTCAAACACCAGCGTACCCGCTTCGGGCACCTTTACAAGCGGCGTCATGCGCTCACCCTCGATGAAGCACACACCATAGGCCTCCAACATCGGATCTTCCGCAAAGATCGGCTCTGCTGCCGCAAAGAAATCCCGGCTGGGCGCGACACCCTGAACCACCAGGTGTGCGATACCGCCAAGATGCACGAGCGTTCCCGCCGTGCCGGCAACCTCCACTTGCTCTACAAGCTTCGGAAGCGGCATCTCCGCGGACGCCGTACCGGCATCCATATCCACGGTCACGGCCACCGGATGATCGCACCCGCTGACGGACAGGTGCATGGTATGGCGTCCGGTCAGCCCCTGCTGCTTCGCCAGCAGATAGCCATACGCCCGGGAGGCGTTGCCGCAGAACTCGCCGGCCTCCATTTCCATATGTCCGTTAGGAAAAATGAACCCCACCTGCTCCGCCTTCAGTGCTTCGATGGCCAGCAGCTTGGCGGCGACAGCGGCACATTCCGCCTTCTCCACCGGCGTCAGGACGAACAGCGTAATATTCCCGGCCGGGTCTGCCCGGACAACACGCAGCTCCCTCATCTCTGATACCGTCCCAGGAACTGGCGCGTTCTCTCCTCACGGGTGTTCACCATGACCTCCTCCGGCGTACCCTCCTCCACGATAACGCCGTCGGCCATGAAGATCACGCGGTCCGCCACATCCTGGGCGAAGGACATCTCGTGGGTCACGATGACCATGGTCATGTGTTCCTCCGCCAGATCGCGGATCACCTTCAAAATCTCGCCGGTCAGCTCCGGGTCCAACGCCGATGTCGGTTCATCAAAAAAGAGTATCTCGGGATCCATCGCCAGTGCCCGGGCGATGGCCACGCGCTGCTGCTGTCCGCCGGAAAGCTCACAGGGATAGGCGTTCTCCTTGTCGGACAGCCCCATCTTTTCCAGAAGCTTGCGGGCGCGCTGCTGCGCCTCGCCCTTGTCGCGGCCCAGCACGCGTATCTGGGGATCCATGAGATTTTTCAGCACCGAATAGTGGGGAAACAGGTTGAAGCTCTGGAACACGAGGCCGAACTTTTCCCGTACCTTCTTCAGCTCGCCCTTATCGGCATAGACCGCCTTGCCGTCCGCGTCGTTGTGTACGGCCTGAATGTCGCCGTAGATCAGCTCGCCGGAGTCCATCTCGGTCAGCAGCGTGGCGCAGCGCAGCAGCGTGGATTTGCCGCTGCCGGATGGGCCGATAATGGCCACCACCTCTCCCTTTTCCACGGAGAGGCTGATGTCCTTCAGCACGTGCAGCGTCTCGTCATTAAAGCTCTTCTTCACGTGGTTCATCTGCAATAATTTCATGGCGCCCCTCCTTACTGGTAGTAGCTCATGCGCTTCTCTACCCGGCCCATGACGAAGTCCACGACCGCGTTGAACACAAAGTAGAATACGCCTGCCACCAAAAACGGTACAAAGCTGGTTTCGGAGTTCGCGATCTGCTTACCGATGGTAAACATCTCCTGATAGGAAACGGTAAAGGCCATAGACGTATCCTTGACCAGGGTCACCACCTCGTTGGTGATACTGGGCATGATACGCTTGAAAACCTGCGGCAGAATGACGTGAATAAACGTCTGGACCTTTGTGTATCCCAGCACCTCCGCAGCTTCATACTGCCCAACTGGCATAGACTCGATACCACCGCGATAGATCTCCGCAAAATACGCCGCATAATTGATGGCGAACGCAATCACCACCGGGATCAGTTTATTGCGGGACACGGGCAGTTCAAAGAGGTAATACGGTCCGTAGGTCACCGCCAGCAGCTGCAGCATCAGCGGGGTTCCTCGGAGAATGGAGATAAAAAAGCGGGTAATGCCGGAGATGATCTTGCTCTTGCTCATGCGCAGCAGGGCAACGATCATGCCCAGGGGGAGAGAAAACAGCAGCGTCAGAGAGAAAATGGCGCAGGTTTTGGAAAGTCCCTCGCCCATCTTCACGATCATTGTCAGTAAGGTCATATCGTATCCTCAATTCACGCACACACGCTCCCGGAGGCGAAGCCGCCTCCGGGAGCCGGTATGTTTTTCAGTCAGTGGCCTTGCGGGATCAGCCCAGCAGCGTCAGGTTATTCTGAATGTCGGGGTACTTGGCCGCGATCTCGGCATAGGTGCCGTTCTCGACCAACTGCGCCACGGCGCCCTCGATGGTCTTGCACAGCTCTGCGTCATCGGCGCGGAAGGCGATGCCGTACTGCTCAGCGCCCAGGCCCTCATCCAGGACCGTAAAGCCGGCGTTCTCGGCGGCATAGGAAACGGCCACGGGCTTATCCACGATCACGGCGTCCACGGCGGCGCCGCCCAGCTCAGTGAAGCACTTGAGGAAGCTGTCACAGGTCATCAGATCGCCAAAGGTCGCCGCCAGATCGGCCAAATCGCCGCCCTCGGACAGCAGCGCCTCGCCGGAGGTACCCAGCTGGACCGCCACGACCTTACCGGCCAGATCAGCGGAGGACTTGATGTCACTGCCCTCCTTGACCATGATCACCTGCGTGTTGTCATAGTAAGGCGTGGAGAGCACATAGCCGGCCTCCTTCATGGAGTCGAGGATCGTCATGCCGGACCAAACGCAGTCGCACTCCTTGGCGTCCAGCTGCACCAGCTTCTGAGCCCAGTTCACAGGGAAGATCTGCAGCTCCCATCCCAGCAGATCGCAGGCGGCCTTGCAGACCTCCACGTCAAAGCCGGTGTAGTTGCCGTCCGCATCCAGATAGCTGAAGGGGGGATATTCCGCGTCGATACCCATGATGAAGGTCTTTGCGGAAGTGGAATTGGCATCATCCTTGGATTTGTCATCCTGCTCGGTCTGACCGCAGGCCACCAGCGACAGTGCCATCACCATAGCCAAAATCAATGCGATGATCTTTTTCATTGTCTTTCTCCTTTTCTTGCCGGGATACCGGTCTTTGTCCTTGTTTTCCGCCGGTCTGCCGGCGCTCTGTTTACTACGCTACCAATTTACCACTTTACCGAACTAATGTAAATAGTCTTGTGTTCCAAATTATTCTGTTTTTTCTTGTCTGATTTGTACAAAACATAAAAAGGCCGCAGCGTAAAGCGCTGCGGCCCTCTTATAAGCGTGCGAGTATGCCTATAAGCCGGGTTCTGTTTTGATAGTCATCTATCTACGCGTGCCGTCGCCGGTACGCTCAAGCCACCTCGGGAGCAGCCGGGCCGGCCTATGCTCCCATACCGGTGTTGCTCCGGATAGAGTTTACAGCGACGGTCGCTTTCACACGCCGTCGGGTGAGCTCTTACCTCGCCTTTCCACCCTTACCTCATCGACGCAAAGCCGACGGGCGGTATATCTCTGTTGCACTTTTCCTGAAGTCGCCTTCGGCGGGCGTTACCCGCTATCCTTGCCCTGTGGAGCCCGGACTTTCCTCATGGACGGGCTTTCGCCCTGCCCCCGCGACTATCCAGCATACTCGCAGGATCAATTCTACCCAAACGGCGGCGGAAAGTCAACGAAAATTTACCGAACGCGGGGGATCAGCAGCATTTTATCCGGTACCGTTCCCTCCTCCAACTGGTTCACCGCGCGAATCAGCTCCTCGTCGGTGCGGTACTGCTTTGCCGCATCCCACAGAGTCTCTCCCGGCGCCAAACGCCGCATGACCAGAGATGGCCGGCGGGCATTTTCCTGCTCGGGCAGACACTGCACCGCACTGACGGTTGACAGCGTTTCACGGGGCGCGGCGGCGGGCGATACCGCCACCGCCTGCCGCAGATCACAACCGCTGCCGGTGAAGGCTACCTCCGGTGCGCCGCACAGGGTACAGACCTCTCCCTCTCCCAGCGGCAGCTGCGCCATTTTTTCGGTGACAGCCGGGGCCTCCTCCTCGTCCAGATACAGCAGACGCATACGCACGTCGGCGCAGGGCGTACCGTCTTCTCCGGCAGAGGGCGCGCAGGCGGTATCCGTAACGAACACGAAGGGCCGCTGACGGCCGAAATCCAGATGCTGGACCGCCTCCTGCCGCACGGGGCGCTCCGGCGCCAGGGGCAGGGACCGTTCTGTCGTTTCCAGCTTGGTGCCGCAGTGGGTGCTGTACAGATCCGTAACGCAGGATACCGTCTCCTTACGCGTGATACGCAGCAGCAGCCGAAGCTCCGCCGAGACGGAGAATCCGCTGCTCTCCTCGGTCCGCAGCAGACGCGCCTCGCCGCAGATCAGCTGCACCCGGGCGGCAACATCCCCCTCCTCACCGCCGACCGGGCTGTCCACGATCTGGGAGAAGGGCACAGCGGCGGTGTATGTATGCAGCTTCTGCTGCTGGCAGCGATACAGGGCACAGAGGGTCAGTTCGCCCTTTACCAGCAGCTTGGCGCCCACCAGCTGGCAGGAGGCGACCTGGGGGTACAGGCGGCAGAGGAGCAGGTCCTCCGGTGCCGGCTGGCCGGCCGGTACCGTGACCTCACCGGCGACGGCACACTCACGCTCCGCCATGGCGGCGGTCATGTACAGCTCATGCTCCCGGCGGCGCAGCCGCAGGGCGGGGTCCTCCTCCACGCCGCAACACAGCTGTACGGTGGTGCAGGTATAGCCGCAGACCGTCCACTCCGGCATCAGACGCAGGGACAAACGGCGGGGCGTCAGTGCCTGGGCCTCGCACAGCAGCAGCCTTCCGGCGGCCCACAGCACCTGGCAGGCCGCCAGGGGACGGTTCTCCGCCGTGCAGACAAAGGGCACCGCCTGGGTCAGGCTCCGCAGTCCCACGCTCTCCTCTGATGTATACAGCACCGTGACCCGGGCAGTGCCCTTCAGCTCCAGACTGCCGCTGCGGGCGGTGATGGACCGCAGACACAGTGTGCCCGAGGCCTCCACCACACGCCCCATGTCCGGGCAGTAATCGGGGATGGCTGCCTCCAGCGTCTCCTCATGGGTCAGCGTCAGCCGGGGCACCTCATCCCAGCAGGTGATATCCTTCCATTGCAAGCCACATTCCATCGTTCCAGCCCTCACATTCCTATGGTTTGTGACCATTCTATGTGTGAACTCCGGCGGTTATGCCGCCACGCCGAACAGTCGGCGCAGCAGTCCCCGCATCCCACGGGGCGCCCGCCAGACGATGATCCTCATGCCTTCACCTCCTGTCCCTCAAGCACGCGATGCCGCAGGCGATCAGCAAAAACGACACCAGGAACATTAAGCAGCCCACCGGGAACACCGCCGCGATCAGGATACCCAGTCCCAATCCCAGCGCACAAATGCCCAACCAGCAGCAGCCGCCCCATCTTCGCACCGTATATCCCTCCCCCTGCTCCAGTATATGAAGCGCAAAAAGCGGAGTGCATCGCACTCCGCTTTTTCACTTCTTCTGCCAGGCCCGCAGGTCCTTCAGTTCATCATAGAGCCGCAGGTAGCTCCTGTGGCGGCTGGCAGGGATATCGCCGTCCTTCACCGCCTGCAGCACGCGGCAGCCCTTTTCTTTTGTGTGGGTGCAGCCGGTAAAGCGGCATTGGTCCACATAGGGCGCAAATTCGGGGAACGTCTCCGGCAGGTGCGCCTTCAGCTCCAGGTCCATTTCCTCTGTATCAAAGGAGGAAAAACCCGGTGTGTCGATCACATAGGTGCCGCCGCCCAAAGCAAACAGCTCCACATGGCGCGTGGTGTGGCGGCCGCGGCCAAGGGCCTTACTGACCTCGCCCACCGGCAAATGCAATTCCGGCAGCAGCCGATTCAGCACGCTGGACTTCCCCACGCCGGAGTTCCCGGTAAAGGCATTCAGCTTTCCGGCGATGGCGGCGCGAAGCGCCGCCAGTCCCTCCCCTGTCTCGGCGCTGATACGCAGCACCGGCAGGGCGGAATGACTATAGATGTCATACAACTCGTCCGCCGTGTTCAGATCGCACTTGTTCAGACACAGCAGCACCTGACAGCCCTTCAGGGCGGCGATGGCGGCAATGCGGTCAATGAGATACGGCTCCGTCACAGGGATGGCGGCGGAAGCAAGGATGACCAGCTGATCGATATTGGCGGCGGCGGGACGGGAAAACACATTGCGGCGCGGCTCCACAGCCTCCACAAAGCCTTCGCCCCCGCCCAGGTCGCGGACCTGGACCCAGTCGCCCACCAGCGGGCTCATGCCCTCACGGCGGAATTTCCCGCGGGCGCGGCATTGCAGCGTCTCGGCTCCGGTATTTACATAGTAGAAACCACTGAGGGCCTTCTCGATGCGGCCCCGGCTCAAAAGCGTATCTCCTGAATGGCGGAGACCTTGGTGGCCCCGGTGTTCATGCTGGTAAAGACGGCACAGACGTTAGAACTGGTCCCAGTCTTGCCGGTGAAGGTATATGTCACCGTTCCCATGGAGGCGTTGATGTACTGGCTGTCCAGAGTCACGCTGTCCTGCTCGAACTCCACCTTGATCATACCCTCCATATCGCTGGGCATGGTAAACTCCACCACCCGGGCCGCTGTGGCGTCGTCGCTGTTCTTCTGACCGCTGACAGTGAAGCTGATCTTTGTACCGCCGGGAACCTCGTTGGTGGGCTTGATGCTCTGCTCGATCACCTGACCCTGGGGCGCAAAGCTGAATGTGTCATAGGTGATCTCACCCACAGTAAGGCCCAGGTCCTGAGCATTCTGCACTGCGTTGGCGATATCCTGACCGGTGAAGGTAGGCACCGTCACCGTTTCCGGCCCGGTGCTGACCCGCAGGATCACCGTCTGTCCGGCCACCAGCGGCTCGTCGGCGACAGGGACTGTCTCGATCACGGCGTCCGCGCCGTATTTGTCGGAGGACACGGTTTCCGTGGTGATCTTCAGATCCAGACCCATATCGGTCAGAAGCACGCGCGCCTGGCGGTACTCCATGCCCACCAGGTCCTTCATCGGCACCTTCTCCGGCTCGGCGGCCACATAGACCTGAATGACCAGATTGCTCTTGCGGGTACGTCCGGCGGCGGGATCCTGCTCGACGATCTGCCCCGGCTGGTATTCCTCCGTAGTGCGGGTACCCTGCACCTCGATCAGGAAGATATCCTTTACGCCCTCCATCTCCTGGGCCTCCTCCACAGTCTTGCCGCGGATATCGGGCACGGGGTAGCTCTTGTTGCTGCCGGCAGGACCGAAATCACCCAGTATCAGCTTGAACAGCAGCACCACCAGCAGCACCGCCGCGGCAAAGATCCCGGCGATGATGGCAATAGACTTCTTATCCCGGCGGGGCGGCTCCTCTTCCGCCTCGCGTTCCCGGCGCAGCTCGCCGGTGTGCTTTTTTACGGCGGAAGCCACCTGGGCTGTGGGCAGGGGCATGGTAGGCTCGGTATCCGCGGCAGGGGCAGTCAGCTCCTGCCGGATATAGTCCATATCCACAGAGGGGTCCCGGCGGAACTTCTCCAGGTCCTCGATCATAGCATCCGCCGAGGCGTAGCGCTTGTTGGGGTCGCTGTTCATAGCCTTCATGCAGATCAGCTCCAGCGGCTCGGGGATACTGGGATCGATATCCCGGGGCGCCAGGGGCACGGAGCTCAGGTGCTGGATGGCCACGGATACGGCGCTGTCGCCCTCAAAGGGCAGGCGTCCGGTGAGCATCTCATACAGCACAACGCCGGCGGAATAGATATCCGAGCGCGCGTCGATACGGTCGCCCCGGGCCTGCTCCGGCGAGATGTAGTGCACGGAGCCAAGCGCCTCCTGGGTCAGTGTCTGCCCCTGGTTGGCAAGGCAGGCAATGCCGAAATCAGCCACCTTCACGCTGCCGTCCCGCAGGACCATGATGTTCTGGGGCTTGATATCACGGTGGATGATGCCGCGGCTGTGGGCGTGGCTCAGGCCCCGCATGATCTGGGTGATGAAATGCAGCGACTCCCGCCAGTCCATGCGGCCACGGCGCTCCATATACTGCTTCAGCGTGATGCCGTCGATCAGCTCCATGACGATGTATTCCCGGTCCGGATTGGTGGACACGTCATACACCGACACGATGTTGGCGTGGCTCAGCTGCGCTACCGCCTGGGACTCATCGTGGAACCGGCGGCGGAAATCCGCGTTGTCCGCCAGGTCGCTTTTCAGTATCTTGATGGCCACAAGGCGATTCAGCCGGTGGCACCGGGCCTTATAGACATTGGCCATACCGCCGGAGCCGATCAGCTCCAGTATTTCGTAGCGATCGTCCAGCATTTTTCCGATATACTGATCCATGTGGTCATCTCCCTTCCTCGTTCAGCAGCAGCACTGCCGTGATGTTGTCCGGTGCGCCCCGCTGAAGCGATATTTGCAGCAAATGGTCAAGACATTCATTTACGTCCCCGTCGTGGAGGACCTCAAACAGCATCTCCTGATCTGAGACGGTGTTCACCAGTCCGTCGGAACAGAGCAGCAGGAACTCGTCCTTGTGCCAGGGCAGCTCAAAGGTATCCGCCTTGGCGTGGATATCCGGGCCAAGCGCCCGGGTGATGAGATTGCGGTTGGGGTGCGTTCGGGCCTCCAGCGGCGTCAGATCGCCCTTGGCCACCATATTCTCCACCACCGAGTGGTCGCGGGAGATCTGGAAAATTCCCTCCGGCGTGATGTGATAGGCACGGCTGTCGCCGATGTTACCGATAATCGCCATGTCGGACCGGGCCACGGCGCACACCAGCGTGGTGCCCATGTGCTGGTACTCCGCGTTCCGCGCCGCCTCCTGCCGGATGGCGTCATTGGCGCAGGCGATAGCGCTGAGCATTGCCTGCCGCAGCTGCGGGATGTCCATATCGTCCCGCAGGCTGTCGCGCAGCTCCTTTTCGAACCGGGCTACGGCGATGGCGCTGGCCACCTGTCCGCCGTTGGTGCCGCCCATACCGTCGCACACCACGGCCGCGTGGAATGCGTCGGCCTCGAACACGGCGTAGGCGTCCTGATTCTCGCTCCGCACCAACCCGGTATTGGTGATCCCCCACATTTTCATAGTCGCTCACATCCTTTATTCCGTAAAGAGTCCATGTCTCACAGTTGGCCGCGTTCCTGCATTTCCTTCCGCCGCAGCTGGCCGCAGGAGGCGTCGATATCGCCGCCCAGGCTTCTGCGGACCGTGGCGGTAACACCCAAACTCTCCAGCTTCTGCTGGAAAGCGCCGATGCGTCTGCTGGGCTTATACGGGCTCTCCACCACGTCGTTCAGGGGTATCAGGTTCACGTGGCCCGGCATGCCCTTCAGCTTTTTCGCGATCAGCTCCGCCTGCCAGTCGTGGTCGTTGACTCCGTCGATCATGGCATACTCAAAGCTGATGCGCCGCCCGGTCTTTTGGAAGTATCTGTGGCAGGCGGCAAACAGCGTCTCTACATCATACGCCCGGTTCACCGGCATAATGCGGCTGCGGGTCTCGCTGTCCGGTGCGTGAAGGGAGACAGACAGCGTTAATTGAAGCTGCCGATCCGCCAGCGCGTCGATCCCCGGCACTACGCCGCAGGTGGACAGGCTGATATGCCGCATACCGATGTTCATCCCGTGGGGGCTGTTGACCAGCTCCAAAAAGCGCAGCACATTGTCCATGTTGTCCAACGGCTCGCCGATACCCATGAGCACGATGTTGGAGACAGGCAGGCCGCTGTCCAGCTGGGTAAACAGCACCTGGTCCAGCAGCTCAGATGGTCGCAGGTCCCGGACCTTGCCGGCGATGGTGCTGGCGCAGAAGGCGCAGCCCATACGGCAGCCCACCTGAGAGGAGATGCATACGGTGTTGCCGTGGTGGTATTGCATCAGGACCGTCTCGATGCAGTTGCCGTCGGCCAGCTCCCACAAATATTTAACGGTCCCGTCCAGCTTCGAGGTCTGCTTCCGGGCCACGGTCGGCGCTGTAATGAAGCACGTCTCGGCCAGCTGGGCACGCAGCGGCTTGGACAAGTCGGTCATCTCGTCAAAGGAGCGCACGCCACGGTGCAGCCAGGTGAATACCTGCTTGGCACGGAAAGCCGGCTGTCCCATATTCTTAAAAAAGTCAGCCAGCTGACGCTCGGTCATGGATTTGATGTCGGTCATGCAATTCGCTCCTTGACGTTATCCCCTGCGGCGCATACGGCAGATGTAAAATCCATCGGTGCCGGTCCGCTGGGGCCACAGTGTCACATCACCGGGACAGCTTCCGATACCGGGCAGGGTAAATTCCTCTTTCGCAAAGTCCGGGTGTACGTCCAAAAAGGCCGACACCACGCCGCCGTTTTCCTCCGGCAGGACGGTGCAGGTGGCATACACCAGCACGCCGCCGGGACGGACGTAGGCAGACACGTTGTTCAATATCGACAGCTGGACGGCGGGCAGCTGTGCCAGCTGCGCCGGATCCTTCCAGCGGATATCCGGTTTCTTGCGGATGATACCAAGGCCGGAGCACGGCACATCGGCCAGCACCACATCGGCCTGCTCCACCCAGCCGGCGTGACGTTCCCGCCCATCGGCCAGCGCTGTGCGGATGATAGTGATCCCCAGCCGTGCCGCACCGTTTTCGATGAGCTTCAGCTTGTGGGGGTGAATGTCACAGGAGAGGATATCGCCCCGGTTCTTCATCTGCATGGCCATGGCGAAGGATTTGCCGCCAGGGGCGGCGCACACATCCAGCACCCGATTGCCGGGCTTCGGTCCGGCGGCAATGGCCGCCAAACGCGCCGCGGCATCCTGCACCGTGCAGCGTCCCGACGCAAAGGCGGACAGGCGCTCCAAATCGCCGGTACCGGTGACTTCAAAGCAGCCCTCCAGCCAGGGATGGGGCACCAGACGGACACCGTCCGATCGCAGCGCATTTTCCAATTCCGCCGGCGTGGTCTTCAGCGGATTGACCTGTATCACCGTGGGAACAGGCTCGTTATCCAACCGCAGGAACGCCTCGGCCTCCTGCTCGCCGACCAAAGCCGTCAAGCGCTCCACCAACCACCTGGGATGGCTGTACTGCACCGCTGCTTTGGAAATAAAACTATTCTGTGGCAATGGCGGTAAAGTGTTTTTGCTTGACGCACATTTCCGCAGCACCGCATTGATCATGCCCGCGGCACGGGTCTTGCCCCGGCGTTTTGTCAGCTCTACTGTCTCATGAACAGCAGCCCGGTCGGGCACCTTGTCCATGAACAGTATCTGATATATACCCAAACGCAGCAGGCAGGCCACCACCGGTTCCAGCCGGGCGGCCTTCTGCGTACACCAATGGTCGATATAGTAGTCCAGCAGTGTCCGGTTCTGCACCACGCCGTAGGTCATCCGGGTACACAGCGCCGTGTCCCGCGCCTCCAGCCCGGACTGGGCCGCGATACGCTTCAGGCTGCCGTCAGACCACGCGCCCCGGCGCTCCATCTGCAGCAGCGCCTCCAGCGCCGCGTCCCGCGCGTCACGGGGCGTCACAGGCCCAGCGGGACCGGATGGCCCCGCAGATAATCCGCCGCTGCCATGCGCTTGCCGCCCTCGCCCTGCAATTCAAGAACACGCAGCAGCCTGCCGTCGCCGCAGGCAATGGCCAGGCCGTTTTTGTCCGCCTCCACCACGCTGCCCGCCGGGGCGGAGGTCTCTCCGCCTACCGCGGTGCGGTGGACCTTGACCGGCTTGCCTGCCAGCACCATGGACGCACTGGGCCAGGGCACCAGGCCCCGCACCTGATCGTGCAGCTGCTGCGCCGACCGGGAGAAATCCATCGGCGAGAGGCTTTTATCCAGCATGGGCGCGTAGGTGTGCGCCGCGTGATCCTGCGCCGTCCGGGTAACGGTGCCGCGTTCGATCTGCCCGATGGCCTCATGCAGCGCTTCCGCGCCAAGCTCCGCCAGCCGCGCCGTCAGCGCCACCGCGTCCTCGTCCGGATCGATGGCCGTCTCGCGGCACAGTATCACATCTCCCGCATCCAGCTCCGGCGCCATATACATAATGGATACGCCTGTCACCGTGTCGCCGTTGAGGATCGCCCAGTTGATGGGCGCCGCGCCCCGGTACTTCGGCAGGATGGAGGAGTGTACGTTGATGGCACCGTACTTTGGCGTGTTTAGGATGTCCTCCGGCAGGATACGGCCGTAGGCTGCCACCACGATCAGCTCGGGAGCAAGGGACCGCACCAGCTCCAACGCCGTACCGTCCTTCATTTTCAACGGCTGATATACGTGCAGCCCCTGCGTCAGGGCATATTCCTTCACCGGCGGCGCGATCAATTTCATGCCGCGGTTCTTCGGCTTGTCCGGCTGGGTGAACACGCCGCAGATGTCGTGTCCGTCGGCCACCAGCCGTTTGAGGGACGCCACGGCAAAATCCGGCGTTCCCATAAACAGAATACGCATTACTTGTCCTCTTCTTCCTCGATCTCGTACTCGTCGGCGTGCGCCTCCAGCCACTTCTGTAGCTCCTCGCCCTCCATGAGCCGGTCGGTATGCTCCACGAACAGATGACCATCCAGGTGCTCGATCTCATGGCAGAAGCATCGGGCCGTCAGGCCCTCGTCTTCGACCTCGAACCACTGACCGTCCCGGTCCTGGGCACGGACACGCACCACCTCAGGCCGCGTTACCACGCCGTATTTCCCGGGAACGCTCAAGCAGCCCTCCAGCCCGGTCTGTTCTCCCTCGGTGTAGATGATCTCCGGGTTCACCAGCTCGATCAGCTGATCCTCCTCGTCCAGCACCACGCACACCCGGCGCAGTACGCCCACCTGGGGCGCGGCCAGGCCCACGCCGCCGGAGTCGGCCAGTGTATCTGCCAGGTCGTCCAGCAGCGTATGCAGCCGGCTGTTAAAATCTGTAACCGGGCGGCACATCTTGCTCAGGCACGCCTCGCCCTCCAACGCGATCTTTCGTAAAGCCATAATCTTACCTCGTATTTCCTGGATCTAATCCATTTTATCGCAGTCCGTATAAATATGCAGTCTTCGGTTTTCGGGCCGCTGCACAAAGGCCCGCATGAAACCCGCCAGCAGCTCCCGAATCGGCGCGATATTCTGCCCCAGCACCAGCAGGCGGTAACGGTATACGCCGTTGACCTTCACCACCGGCGCCGGCGCAGGCCCGATGACCTGTATCCCCAGCGCATCATAGGGCGGCTTCTCCGCCGCATTTCCGATCCCCTGCCGCAGCAGCTCGATAGCCCGACGTACCGGCGTCTCCTCCGGTCCCGTCACCGTAACGGTGAACTGATCCACAAAGGGCGGGTCCTGCCGCAGGCGGCGCAGCGTGATCTCGGCGTCGTAAAACCTCTGATAGTCCTGGGCGGCCGCCGCCTGTATTACATCATTCTCCGGTGTGTAGGTCTGTATCACAGCCCGCCCGGCCTTGTCGCCTCGGCCCGCACGGCCAACCACCTGTGTCAACAGATTGAAGGTCCTCTCCGCCGCCCGGTAGTGATCCACATATAGGGACAGGTCGGCGCTGAGCACACCCACCAGCGTCACATTGGCAAAATCCAGCCCCTTGGCCACCATCTGGGTGCCCAGCAGAATGGGGATCTGCCTCTCCTCAAATTCCTTCAGCAGCGCCTCATGTCCCACGGATACGGTGTCCGCATCCATCCGCAGCACCTCGACTCCCGGGAACAGCTCATGCAGCTCCTCCTCTACCCGCTGGGTACCAAAGCCGATATGCTTCAGTGTGCCGCCGCACTCCGGGCACACCGTCGGCGCAGCGTGTGAATAGCCGCAATAGTGGCACATCAGCCGGTCATTGGCGCTGTGGTATGTCAGGTATACGCTGCACCGCGGGCACTCCGGCACATAGCCGCACTGGGGACACAGCAGCTGGCGGCTGCTGCCCCTGCGGTTCAGGAATAGGATGCTCTGCTCCCCCGCAGCGATGTTTTTTGCCAGTTCCTCCTGCAGTGGGCGGCTGATAACGGTGCTGTTTCCGGCACGCAGCTCCTGCCGCAGATCGGCGATGCGGACCTCGGGCAGAGCGCGGCAGTTGTAGCGCTCCGTCAACTCCAGCAGATCGTACTCACCCTGCTGCGCGTGGTAAAACGTCTCCACCGTGGGCGTAGCCGAGCCCAGCAGCAGCCGCGCACCCTCGGCAGCGCAGCGGTATTTTGCCACATCCCGCGCATGATAGCAAGGGGCGTTTTCCGATTGATAGGACCCCTCCTGCTCCTCATCCATGATGATGAGGCCCAGATTTTCCAGCGGTGCAAACACCGCCGACCGGGTACCCAGCACGATATGGGCCTCGCCCCGGCGCAGCCGCTTGAACTGATCATAGCGTTCCGTCATCCGCAGGCCGCTGTGCAGCAGCGCCACCTCGTGGCCGAAATACGCGGTGAACCGCGCCATCATCTGGGGCGTCAGGGCGATCTCCGGCACCAGGATCATCACAGATCTGCCTATTTTCAGCAGCTCCTGCGCCAGCCGGATATACACCACCGTCTTGCCGCTGCCGGTTACGCCGCGCAACAGCGTGACGCCGGGCGTCTCCGTCCGCACCTGGGCCAGCAGCGTGTCACAGACGCGCTGCTGCTGGTCGTTCAGCGTCAATTCTTCCGCCTTTACAGTGTATTGTTTTTCAGATATTCGGTATTCTTCTTGCTCCCGGTATGCCACCACCCCCAGCTTCTCCAGAGCGTTCAGTGTCTGGCGGGATACGCCGGTGAAATACGTCACATCGTGCAGTGCTGTCTCCCCGTTTTGAGCCAGAAACGTCACTGCCTCGCGCCGCCGCTGGGACTTACCGGCCAGAGCCAACGCCTCTCCAGCAGGAACAGCGAGACGGGCGAACAGCACCACCTTGTCGCGTACCTTGCGGCTCTGCTCCTTTTTGCAGTGCAGTGCACCCGATTTGGCCATGCGGCGCAGCAGCGGCTCAACATCGTCGCCCAGCGCCTGACGCAGCTTATCCGTGGTCAGCGGGCCATCCTGCAAAAGGCGGCATACCGCTGCCTCCTGCCGTGTGGGCACCAGCGGCGGCTGTGCCAGGGACCAAGTCTCCCGGTAATGGTACCATACGGCGGCAGGCAACACGGTACGCAGCGCGTCATAAAATGTGCAGAAGTACCGGCGTGTCATCCACAGCGCCAGCCGCAGCTCCCTTTCCGTGATGACCGGTTCTTCATCCAGCAGAGACCGGACCGCCTTCAGCGGCTTGTCCGGCACCGCCTGATGCAGGGAGAGGATCATCGCCTCTGTGAGCCGGTTGCCGCGGCCGAAGGGCACCAGCACCCGGCAGCCCGCCTGTCCGCCGACTTCCTCCGGCAGCAGGTAATCATAGGCCTTGTCGATAGCGTAGGTAGCCGCCTGTACGGCCACCTTGGCGATCACCGCCACCTCAGGCCTCGTCTTCCTCGATAACGGGGTCGCTGACGTACTTGCCCTCGGCCACCTCGCCGATGGCCATCGTCACGGGTTTCTCCGGCAGAGGCTCGCCGGTGACCTCGGCCTCGGCGGCGATCTGACGGGCGCGGCGTGCCACCACGTTCACCATCATGTAGCGATTGGGGATGTACTCGGTCAGCTTGTTCATAGCGGGATAAAGCATAGACATAACGATCAATTCCTTTCGTTTTGTATGGCTGCGCCCAGGCGGGGCGGCCCAAATACGCGGACAGGCCGCGTCGGTTCACACACTTACTTTTCGCTGAGGATGGCGCACATACGCTCAGCTGGTTTACAGTGCTCGGCGCACATAATGGCCCGCAGCTCATTCACGGCATTCTCTACCGTATCGTTGACCACAAAATAGTCATAGTCGCCGGCCATCTCCAGTTCCACCTGGGCGCGGATCAGACGCTTCTGTATTTTCTCCGGCGTATCGGTCCCCCTGGCAGTCAGGCGGCGCTCCAGTTCATCCCAGCTGGGTGGGGCGATGAAAATACGCACCGTCTCCGGCCGCTTGGCACACACCTGCACGGCGCCCTGGCGCTCGATATCCAATATCACGTCCTTGCCCCGGGCCATGGCGTCGTCCACGTACATCTTGGGCGTGCCATAGAAGTTGCCCACATACTCGGCATATTCCAGGAATGCATCGGCGGCGATCATATCGCGGAAGGCATCCGCCTGGATGAAGTGATAATCCACGCCGTCCTGCTCACCCTCGCGGGGCGCACGGGTAGTGGCGGATACGGAGAAATACAGGTCATCACGGCCCTGGAACAGGGCGTGCAGCACGGTGCTTTTACCCACACCGGAGGGCCCGGAGACAATAAAGGTCTTTCCTATCTTATGCAAGGGTCATTCATCCTCCTCTGTCAATTCTTCCACCGACAATCCCAGGCGCGGCGCCAGACGCTCCGCCGCCAGGGCGGACAGCACCACATGGTCGCTGTCCATAATGAGCACCGAGGCCGTCTTGCGGCCGTAGGTAGCATCAATGAGCATCCCACGGTCACGGGATTCCTGCACCAGACGCTTTACTGGGGCAGAGTCCGGACTGACCACGGCGATGAGCCGCTGGACGGACACCAGGTTGCCGAAGCCGATGTTGATAAACTGCATACCGGCCTCCTCACTCCATATTCTGTACCTGCTCGCGGATCTTCTCTACCTCGGCCTTCATGTTCACCACATCCCGTGCCACAGTCAGATCGTTGCACTTGGAGCCGATGGTGTTGCACTCGCGGTTGACCTCCTGAATCAGGAAATCCAGCTTTCGGCCCACGGGCTCGCCGCTTTGCAGCATGTCCCGCAACTGGGCGATATGGCTCCGCAGGCGCACCGTTTCTTCGTCCACAGCCACCTTATCTGCGAAGATAGCCGCCTCGGTAAGGATACGACTCTCATCGATGGTGGTGGACTGCAGTACCTCCTGCATCTTGGCTTCCAGCCGCTGGCGATAGGCCGCCACCGTCTGGGGCGACTGCGCCTCCACCTTGCTCACGGTCTCCTCAATGGTATCCACCCGGGAGGAAACGTCCAACGCCAGCTTTTCACCCTCCACGGCACGCATGGCGTTATAGGCCGCCAGCGCATCGTCCAGCACGGTGCAGATATCGGCGGCGATAGCCTCCACATCCTCCTCCGCCTTGGTGACCGTCAGTACATCTGGGAACCTAGCCAGCACCTCCGGCGTCACATCGCCGGGCAGCGCAAAGCTGTTCTTCAGGTGCATCAGCGCGTCATAGTACCCCTTCGCCAGCCCTTCGTTCACCTGCACCACCGCCACATCCGCCGCAGAGGTGTCAATGGTGACGAACACATCCACCTTGCCGCGGGAGATCGCTTTCTGTACGCGTGTCTTGATGGCGTCCTCCGCAAAAATATAGGCGCGGGCAGCTTCACAGTGCAGTCCAGATAGCGGTTGTTGACGGACCGCACCTCCACGGTGATATCTCTGCCGCTTCGCATCTCGCGGGCGCGGCCGTAACCGGTCATACTCTTGACCACGGGATCAACTCCTTCATTTTAGTAGAACAGGGAAACCCTCCCCTGTTGTGTACAAATTCAGCAGAAGCAAACGGGCACGCCCAGCGCATTGCAGCACAGCGTGGCGCCGCACAGGCGCAGACAGTCGCTGTTTCCGCAGGTGCCGGTGGTCACACTGCCATAGCCATCGGGCCGGTAGGCCGCACCACGTCCCTCCAGAATATCCAGCGCCCGCTGGTACTCCGGGTTGTCCGGCGCCATAGTAACGGCAGTCTGATAATACCGTCGCGCCTCGTCCAGCCAGCCCCGGCGATAACAGATCGCACCCTTGAGGAAATTCCACTCGGCGTCGTGGTTGGTCTGGGCGTTCAGCAGCTCCTCCGCCAGGTTCAGATCGCCGCTGCTGATGGCCATACGCACCCGCTGATAGCGGCTGCTGCCCTGATAGGACCCTTGATATGCCGACTGATACCCGCCGTATCCGGTGCCGTAGCCCGCACCGGAGGCAGAATACCCGCCGCTGCGCTGGGCCTTCCGCTGGGACTGCACCGCCTCATAGGCCTCGTTGATCTCCTTCATGCGCTCCTGCGCCAGATCAGCCAGCGGGTTGTCGTGATAATTGTCCGGGTGATACTTCCGCGCCAGGTCGCGGTAAGCCTTCTTCACCTCTTCGTCTGTGGCGGTGCTGGGCACCCCCAACACTTGATAGGGATCACGCATAGTCCGTGTCCGCCTTTCGTATAGGTTCTTCTCGTCTCTGTCGCTTACGGAACGTACCGTGCAGCACGGCCGCCCCCACGGCATACAGTCCTTCGTACACCGCAGCACGCAGGACCGGTGTGTACTTTGTCTCTGGCAGCAGCTCAAAGGCCGCCGCCATGGCCCGGACAGAACCATCCAGCGTCAGGGCCAGCACTTCACTGTCGGCCGGTGTCAGCGCGCCGTCCTTCGGCGTAAAGCGCAGGGCCAGCGGGTTGTACCCGCCGCTTTTTATATCTGCCCGCAGGTCGTCCGCCGCGTCCACCAGATAGACCCATCGGCCCAGATGGTACAGCATCTGCGCTGTCACCCGCCGCCGCACCGGATCGTTGACCTCCTCCGCCGCCAACGCCAGCAGCTGTGCAAAGGCGTCCGCCGGCGCATCCAGGGAGGAACATCTCTCCCGTTCCAACGCCGCCAGCTCCGACAGATGCGCCTTGGTCCCCGCATCAAACTGAAGCCGCCGTTCCCGTGCCTTTCGGTACGCCGGACGCAACAGCACCGACGCAATGCGGTACTTCAGCCCACACCAGAAACCGTGGTCGGCCACACCGTCCCGCAGCTGCCAGTAGGTCAGTATCACGCTCATGTCCGCCGCCGCGTCCAGCGCCGGATCGCCCGCAACGCAGCAGCGTCTCCGCATCGGATGCACCGCGCAGCGCTTGGCGCACATCTCCCCTGCTCCGTCCGACAGCACCATCGCCAAAAAAGTCAGATCATAGTTCAGGATCATCCGCCCCACCAAGCCGTACCGTGCACCCAGCGCGTGGCACAGCCCGCAGTAGGCGGCGCGGAACGTCTCACGGTCCGCCGGCGTCAGCCGGTCATCCGAAGGCCGCACATAGCCGAACATCTCTCAGAACACCCGTAATATGGTGTAGGTCAGCAGCTCTTTCCGCCGTGCGTAGCGGTCATAGGCCACGCTGGGCAAAAATGCCAGCACCGCCGCAGCCACGGCGATCCCGTACCGCCAGCCCTCGAGCAGCCCTTCGCTGAGGAAATACCCCAGCAGGAACCCGATCACAGGCAGCACATACACCAGCGCCACCACACCCAGCAGCTTTTTCGTGCTGCTTTCCACCACGACCTTTTCTCCCGGCTGCGCATTGGGATCGTTCTTGGCACGGGCCTTGATAGCCGCGCCGGTCATGCCGCAGCCGGCGCATTCCTCGCAGTCGTGGCCGCAGGCGGTCTTCCGCGGTACGGATATCTCCGCATACCCGCCGGGCAATAGCTTTTCAACCGTTGCGATCTGTGTCATTATCTCACCTCTCGGGAATACTCATGTCTCCGGCACCTCGGGGACCGTCTGGTCCTCTCCGCCGGCGGGTACCGCCGGCTCCGTCTGCGGCGGCGTGTCGGTAATGGTCAGCGTCAGCTCATAGGTACCGCGCACTGTCACATCGCTGAACCCGCTGACCGTCACGGTCACCGGCACGGTGAAGCTCCCCTGTCCGGTCACGGCGCTCATGTCCGCCGTGGCACGCAGGTTCTCGGCGGTAATGGCCTCGATCTCCTCGCTGAGTCCCCACAGCCGCACCGTCAATCCGCCCTCTGGCACGACGGCATACAGCCCCGCCGGCAGATCGGTGAAGGACAGATCCGTCACCGTCAGCGTCGTCTCGCTGATACCGTCCAGGGTGATGTCCGCCGTGGCCACCTCGTTGCCGTTGACCAGCCAGGTGCCGTCCGGCGGCGTGACCACATAGCTATTCTGCTGGTGCAGCCCCAGATCGTCCACATGCAGCGTGGCAAGCACGAGCTTGTCAATAGACGCCAACACGTCGGCCTCTCCGTTCAGCCGCACCGTCTTGGGCGCGATATCACAGACGATGCTGTCTGCCGCCGCACCGGGCACGCCCTCGAACTCTATGGCCAGGGCCACCTCCTTGGTGGTCAGCACCGGCACCTTGGCCTGTATCAGGCTGGCACTGGTGCGTATGTTGCTGTTCTCCACCAGATTGCCGTCGTAGTCGTACAGCTGTACGTCCACCGTCTGCACCACCGATCGGGTCGCGCCGCTGATATCCACCGTCAGCTTGGCGCAGCTGACATTCAGCAGATCGTCCCGTTGGGCGCGCAGCGTCAGCACCTCGGGATCCAGCACTACATCGCCGGTAAAATATCCCTCAGCCACCTCGCCGATGACCTGACACTCCACCGGCACTTCCTTCGTATACAACTCGCCCACCGTCACCGTGATCTGGCTCAGGCTGGCCTTCTCCACGCTGACATTCGTGCGTACCACTCCATCAGGGAAGCTGACGGTCCAATCCAACTGGTGTACGCCCACGGAATCGATGCTGGATGTACTGGCAATGACCCGCACATTATCCCGGCTCATCTTTACCAGCTCCCGCTTGGGACCGCGTATCGTCAAATCAATGGTGGTGTCATATCCGGACAGCAGCATCAGATTTTTGTCTGCCAACGTGGTGTTCTCGCCGGAGAACTCCACCGGGACATCCCGGATGGTCTTCGTCCTCTCCGGCGCCTTCTCCACATCTACATATACCCACAGCGCCAGAGCCACCAGGATGGAGATGATGACCTGCACGGTCTTGCTGCGGTTAAAGCGGGGCGTGCGCGCCTCGCTGTTGGCCGTCCCGTTGTTTGTATCAGAGATCCGTTCCGACATGGTCGTCCGCCCCCTTTCTGTTCAGTCCCAGCAGCTCCGCCAGATTGCGTCGGGGCTTGTCCTCCGTTTCCTCCTCCGGCGGCATCAGCTCATTACGCAGCAGCTTGCCCAGCGTCTCCGGCTTCAGGTGCCGCTTGAGCATACCGCCGATAGCCACGGAGATGGAGCCTGTTTCCTCCGAAACGATGACCACCACCGCGTCGGAGTTCTCGCTCATGCCGATACCGGCCCGGTGCCGCATACCCAGGTCGCGGCTCAGGTTCACGTTTTTGCTCAAAGGCAGCATGCAGCCCGCGCCCAAGATCCGTCCGCGGCGGATGATGACCGCGCCGTCGTGCATGGGCGCCTTGACGAAAAAGATGTTTTTCAGCAGCTCGGAGGACACGGCGGCGTCCAGCGTCGTACCGCTTCGCACCATGTCATCCAGATGGATGTCGCGCTCAAAGACGATCAGCACGCCGGTCTTGCTCAGGGACATCTCGCTGCACGCCGTCACCGTCTGATCGATAGCCGCCTCCAGCTCCGACTGCTGCTTGGGATCGTTGAAGGCCCGCAGCAGTCTGATGTTCCGGCTGCCCACCTTCTCCAGTATCTGGCGGATCTCCGGCTGGAACAGGACGATAATGGACAGGATCCCCACCTGCACCAGGTTCCGCATAAGGTACGATATGGCGTTGAGCTGCAATATATCAACCAGCCAAAGCACCAGCAGAAACGCCACCACGCCCTTGAGGATATTCTCGGCGCGGGTACTTTTGACCATACGGAGCAGGTTGTATACCAGAAACGCGATAATGGCGATGTCCAGTATATCCGATATCCGTATCAGCAATAAGTAATTCCCAATATTTTCCAATAACGAAAGTACCTTATCCACGTTACCACCCTTCCTGTTGCGGGCATAAAAATAGATACTAACATTATATAAAAAATATTGGGAAAATGCAACAAAAAATTATGTGAACAGTTTTGCAGTTTAACGAACGATTTGCCGCAAAATATGGGCAAAGTGCTCTACCTGTGCGGTGGTGCTAAAGGCCGAAAAGCTGCACCGCACAGTGCCCGTCTCCAGCGTTCCCGCCGTGCGGTGCGCCAGAGGTGCACAGTGGAGTCCCGCCCGCACCGCCGCGCCCTGCGCCGCAAGAGCTTCGCCCAGCGCCTCGCAGTCCCAACCGTCCAGGCGAAAGCTCAGCACACCTGTCTGTGCCCCATCCTCCGGGGTATAGAACACCTCCGCACCGGGAATATCCCGCAGCAGTGCCGCCATCTGCCGCGTCAGGTGTCTCTCGTGCCCTGCAATACGTCCCACGCCCTGCTGCTCCACAAACCGCAGCCCTTCCAACAGCCCTGCGATCCCCGGCATATTGTGCGTCCCGGCCTCCAGCCGGTCCGGCAGCTCCTCCGGCATCTCCTGCAGGATCGACTGCGACCCCGTGCCGCCCCGCAGCAGCGGCTCCGGCTCCGCGCCGCACAGCAGCAGCCCCGTGCCCTGCGGCCCGTACAGTCCTTTATGCCCCGGCATGGCGATAAACGCCGCGCCCAGCGCATCCATGTCCACTGGCAGCATCCCCGCAGACTGCGACGCATCCAGCACGAATGGCACACCCTTCTCCCGACACAGCGCCGCGATGCGCTCTACCGGCAGTCGGAAGCCAAACACGTTGGACACGTGTGTGCAGATCACCGCGTCCGCCGGACACGCCAGCGCAGCGGCGAACTGCCGTACCATCTCCTCCCCATCAAACAAAGGCCCATCCGCTACCGTCAGCTCCACGCCGGGGATAGCGTGCAGCGGCCGGGTAACAGCGTTGTGCTCATATCCCGAGATGATCACCCGTCCGCCGGGCTTCACCAGCGTATGCACGGCAATGTTCAGCCCATGTGTAGCGCAGGAGGTGAACACCACTCGCGCCGGATCAGTCACGCCAAACAGCTTTGCTGCCAGTGTGCGGCATTGCAGGTCTGTTTCCTCCGCCGCCCGCGTGGCCGGATAACTCCCCCGCCCCGGCGAGGATAGCTGCCCCACCGCACGGTACATAGCCCGTGCCACCGTCTCCGGCTTTTGCAGCGTCGTGGCCCCCGCATCAAAATAGATCATAGCTCTACCTCACTATACACATCGTCCTGACGAACAAATACCTGCGCGGGTGCAAAGCCCGCCTCCCGCAGCAGCCGCAGAGCCGCTACCGTGCGGGTCTGCCCCCGCAGCCGCAGCACATAGCCGCACCCCTTGCCGGTCAGGCCCATGGGCACACGGCCCACCACGGCACGCACACCCCGGCGCTCCAGCAGCTGCGCCATACGCTGCGCCTGGGTCACGGACCGGGCGGTGATGAGATATTCCTCCATGCTGGCACCTCCTTTGTACTCATGCCATCGTATGATACCCCAGCGCAAAACGTGAAAGACCCCGGAGGTCCCTGCCTCCGGGGTCGCTGTCTTTATATTTCCACCTTTGGTCCCGGACGGTATGCCTCCGCCGTTACCGTCAGTGCGATGCCGCCTGCCGACAGCTCCGTTAGCCGTTCCCGCAGCGCCGCAGTGTTCTCTGCCGGCAGCGAAACCGTCAGCCGAATGTCCGCGCCGTAATCGGCGCTGTCCACCGTGCCACCCAGGGCCGTTACCTCACCACGCACACGCTCGAACAGCGCGTAGGGGCACGGAATGTCCGCCATGGCCCACAGGCCCATCTCCGACACGCCTGCCGCCACCAGCGCATCGCGGGCGCTTTTGGAATACGCCCGCGTCAACCCGCCGGCCCCCAGCAAGATCCCGCCGAAGTACCGCGTGACCACGCACACCACGTTGGTGACGTTTTCCCGCTGAAACACGTTCAGCATAGGCTGTCCCGCTGTACCCTGAGGCTCGCCATCGTCACCGTAGCGCATCGTATCGCCGCCGATGAGATAACACCAGCAGTTGTGCCGCGCATCATAGTATTTTTTCTTCATCTGCGCGATAAATTCCCGCGCCTGCTCCTCCGTCTCCACCGGCAGCAGATGGCCGATAAAACGGGATCGTTTTTCGGTGAACTCCGTCTCTGACGGGCCAAAGGGTACGCGGAAATCGCTCATTCCCACTCCTCCTTCGGCTCCGTCCAACCTTCGATATAGTCCTTCAGCTGGCCGATGATTCGGGGCGTACACACCGCCACCACGTCCACCGTCTCGCCGTACTCCACGGACTCCACCTTGGCCTCCCGGTACAGGCTGTCCAGTGCCCCGACCTTGTCATAGGGCAGGTGCAGCGTCACCCGTTTCGTACCCTTGTCCAGCTTTTTGTCAATGGCGGAGAGCAGTCTGTCCAACCCCTCGCCAGTCTTGGCGGACACGGATACTGCGTCCCCCTCCTTGTCCCGCTGGAAGGCAAACGCCAAATCGGACTTATTGTACACCCGAATGCAAGGGATATTCTCCGCCCCCAGCTCCCGGATCAGATCATCCACGATCCGCGCCTGTTCCTGCCACTCCGGATTGCTGGCATCGATGACGTGCAGCAGCAGATCGGCGTACTCCAATTCCTCCAGCGTGGCCTTGAAAGCCTCGACCAGCTGATGGGGCAGCTTGCGGATAAATCCCACCGTGTCGGAGATGACTACATCCAGCGTATCGCTGACGGTCAGCAGCCGCGTGGTGGTGTCCAGCGTGTCGAAAAGCCGGTTGTTGGCCGGTATGTCCGCGCCGGTGATGGCATTGAGCAGTGTGGACTTGCCCGCGTTGGTATAGCCTACGATGGCCACCACGGGTATCTCGTTCTTCCGCCGCCGCTGACGTTGGGTGGCGCGGACGCGCCGCACCTCCTCCAGTTCCTCCTTCAGCTTGTCGATCTTCCGCCGGATGTGCCGCCGGTCCGTCTCCAGCTGCGTCTCACCGGGGCCCTTCGTGCCGATGGGCGAGCCGCCGGTGCCGCCCTGCCGTTCCAGATGAGACCACATACCGATCAGCCGGGGCAGCAGATACTGATACTGCGCCAGCTCTACCTGTAGGCAGCCCTCCTTTGTCCGGGCTCGCTGGGCGAAGATATCCAAGATCAGGCCGCTGCGGTCCAGCACCTGCACACCGCACAGCTCTGTGAGCACCCGCACCTGAGACGGGGACAGATCGTTGTCAAAGATCACCATGGTGGCCTCACTGTTCTCCACCATGCGCTTGACCTCCTCCACTTTTCCCTCGCCGATGAAGCTATGGGGGTCTGGTTTCTCCCGGCTCTGCAGGATCATACCCACGGACTCACCGCCCGCCGTCTCCACCAAAGCCGCCAACTCCGCCAGACTCTCCTCGTCGGCGCTGTCCGCACCAAGTACCGGGGACCGCAGCCCCACCAGCACCGCGTAGTCCCGCGCACCGTTTTTGTTTTCTTCAATGGTTTTTCGTTCCATAGTCGTCCTCGTTATGATGATTTTCCACGATTATACCCCATCCCGGCGCAAAAGTAAAATAAAAAACAAGACCCGCACCATTGGTACAGGTCTTGCAAAGTGGTGTATCCTTACTTGTCCAGGCCGAAACGCTTGTTGAACTTGGCAACGCGTCCGCCGGTATCCACCAGCTTCTGCTTGCCGGTGAAGAAGGGGTGACACTTAGAGCAGACTTCCACGCGAATATCC